>JAAYVH010000152.1 GCA_012517255.1 Chthonomonadales bacterium | reverse complement strand
GCCGCTGGTCGTCGGGCTGGTAGGCCCCTGCGTGGTGAACACGCAGCCCGCCTTGATTTCGACACGGCGCTTCGCGCCGGCTCAATCACCGGCGGGCGATGTTCGTCCGGATGGCGGTTGGATCGTCGTTCGCCATGGTGCGCGCGCCGCACAATGCCCGTAGGGGCGAATCAACTGCCGAGCAGAACCGCCACGAAGGGGAACGCGACAGCGCGCGGTTGGTTCGCCCATGTAACGCGTGAGGCGTAGGCCGGTGGCGTAGTGGTTGGTTGGACAAGAGCGTACCAGCCGGTTACGGTCTCGGATCGTGTGTTCGCGCCGCTGGTCGTCGGGCTGGTAGGCCCCTGCGTGGTGAACACGCAGCCCGCCCTGATTTCGACACGGCGCTTCGCGCCGGCTCAATCACCGGCGGGCGATGTTCTTCCGGATGGCGGGTGGGCGGCCCTTCAGGCCGCTCTGCAGCGAAGCTCTAACGGCATTGCCAGTTCGGACGCGGGCCGGATGACGGATGCGGGGCGCAGGCGGCGATGGCGGACTGGCTCTATGCTTCAGCCGAGCGATGAAGATGACGGTAGTTCGCCATTCTGCACGCCCTGGACGACTCTGAATACGGGTTATCATATACGCGGTTGTGCCCGTATTGAGTGCACAGGGAGGTGCTCCATGTTCCCCTTCGTACTGACAGCGACCATGTTCTCGCAGGGCTTGCGGGAGCAGCCGACCGATCCGTGGGCGCTGGCCCGGCGCCATGCGCGGACCTACCGGGTCTCGACGCTCATGGACGCCAATCAAGTCGCCAACGACCTGAAGAACGAAGCCGGAGTCCAGCGCGCCATCGCGTGGTGCAGGGGGCATGGCATCACGCATGTCTACATCGAGTCGTACCGCGACAAGGTCGAACCATCGGACGAGACGCTGAGACGCGCGCGCGACGGATTCCGCGCCGCCGGTTTCCAGGTCAGCGGATGCATCACGCCGACCCTGATCGGCAAGCCCGGCAACGGCTGGACTTCCATCTCATGCTACACGGACCCGACCACCCGGAAGGAGATCGAACGGGTCTTCCGGCGCGCCGCAGCCCTGTTCGACGAGATCATGATTGACGACTTCCTGTTCACCGACTGCACCTGCGAGGCATGCCGACAGGCGCGCAGGTCGAATACCTGGGCCGGCTATCGCGGCGATCTCATGCTCGACGTGAGCCGCAAGGAGATCCTCGGAGCGGTCAGGGCCGTCAACCCCCGCTGCAAGGTGATTGTCAAGTACCCGTGCTGGCACGAGGATTTCCAGGAACGGGGCTACGACGTCGTCCGCCAGACGGCCGCGTTCGACAGGATATGGGTCGGCACCGAGACTCGCGGTGGCGCCCCGGGCACGCAATGGGCAGCCGAGCCGCAGTACCGGGCATACTGGCTCATGCGCTGGCTGGGCGGCATCGGCGGCGCCAAGTGCGGCGGAGGTTGGTATGACTGGCTGGGCACGCCCCCCGTGTACTATCTGGAGCAGGCGCGGCTCACCATCCTCGGCGGCGCGCGCGAAGCGCTCCTGTTCAACTACGGCGCGTTGGTGCGCGACTCGCTGGGCAGACGCGATGCGGCGGCATGGCTGACCGAGCTGCCCCAGCACTTCGAGCTCGCCGAGATCGTGGCCAAACGCAAGCCGAGGGGTCTGCTCGGATGGAAACCCCCGAGCAGTCCGCCGGGAAAGGACCGGAACCTGCATTCGCTGCTGGGGATGGCGGGCTTCCCGGTCATCGCCGCCCATGCGTTCGACGCATCGGCTCCCGGCTTCGTTTTCGCCGATCATGTGCGCGCCGATCCCTCCTGGCGCAGGGCATGGCGTGCCGCCCTTGCGTCGGGCCGACCCATCGCAGCGTCGGCATCGTGGCTCGAGTTCGCCAGGGCCGACACAGACAAGGGCGTCATCGCGCTTCCCCCGAACAGCGACGCCAACCGCTACGACGCGCTGGCATCGTTGCCGCAGGAAGAGCTCAACGCCCTGCGCGACCGGGCCACCGCAGCGCTGGGCGTTCGGTTCCATGCGCCCTATGGCGTCGCGCTGTTCCTGTTCGGGCAGGACACCGCGATCCTGCAGAGCTTCCGGGACGAAGCGACGACATGCGAGCTTGAGATCGGAGGCTGGAAGGGGTTCGTGACGGCGCTGCGTCTGCCCGCCAACAGCGGCGCCACCGTCAGCCCCGGGTCCCGATCGAAGATTCTGCTGCCGGCACGTTCGATGATCGTGCTCCGAAGGTCGCAGACCCGGCTGTAGGCACAGCAGAAGGGGCATGCGGCTCAGAATCCGCATGCCCCTCCTTTGCGTTCTCGCTGGATCTGGCTACGGCGTGACGGTTAGAGTCCCCGTGCCCGATGCGGGATTGAAGGCCCCATCGCCAGCAAACGTGACGCCGATGGTCTGAACCCCGAGCGGCGCGTCCACCGGACAGTTGTACAGGATCGAAGCTCGCCCGGTAGCTATGGTGGTGTCCGATCCGAGAGGCGTGCCGTCGAGCGTGAACGAGAGCAGCTTGCCTTCGACCCAGGCCATGTCATCGTAGCGCCGCAGATAGGCGCGCAAGTACGTGTTCGTGCCGCGGGCGACGGTTCGCGACAGCACCCAGACATTCAGCGTGCCCTTTGAGACCGTCAGATTGGCGGAGCCGGCTGATGCGTTGTAGGCGGCATCTCCGGCGAACGCTGCCATGAGCACGCGCGTTCCGGCGCCGGCGCCCTCGCCGATGACGTAGTTGAGCGTGGCCCTGCCAGTGGCTGAGGTTGCCGCCGAGCCGACCCACGTTCCATCAATCGAGAAGTCCACGTCGCGGCCTACGACCGGCGTGTTGTCGAGGTGATACAGGAAGCCGCGCAGGTAGATGAGCTGCCCGATGGCGCCGGAGCGCGCAGGCACGTACATCTTGGTGCTTATCTTCGACGGACTCAGCCGGGCTACGTAGCCCGCCCATCCTGCGCCGACCGCCGTCTGGAACGCGCCCGGCGTGATGGGGAAGTTCGGCGACGCCGTGAAGCCAACCAGCAGCGCGTCGCCGGTGACGGTGACTCCGGCGCCTCCCCGGTCGGTGAGCGTCCCGCCGAAGAATGTCGAATAGGCAATGGCTGAGCCGTCGGGCGTTAGCCTGGTCAGGAACGAGTCCGACTGGCCAGCCAGCGCCGGCTGGAAGCAGCCCGCCGTCACCGGGAAGTTGGCCGACAGCGTGTAGCCGCCGACGATCACGTCGCCCGACGGATGGAGGCCGACGGTGCCATAGCCCTCTTCCTGCGAGCCGCCGAGGAAGGTCGACCAGACCAGCCCGTCGCCGTTGGATGCGACCTTGGCGACGAACACGTCACGAACGCCGCCGAACGCGGTCTGATAGGCGCCGAAGGTGGTCGGGAATGCCGCAGAAGCGGTGTCACCCGTCACGATCACGCCGCCATCGGCCACGACCAGATTGTTGGCCTGATCCTTGCCCGTATCGCCGAGGAAGGTGCCCCAATACTGCGTTGAGCCATCATTGGAGAGCTTGGTCACCACGACATCGCGGTCGCCCGCATAGGTCGTATCGTAGGCCCCAATCGTAACCGGGAATGTCGGGCCGACGACGCCCGTAACTTCGGCGGTCCAGCCCGCCAGAACGACGTTGTATGAGTCGTCGAGACCCAGCGCCCGACATTCATCATCGTGAGCGCCGCCCACGAAGGTGCTCCATACGACGGACTTGGCGTCGGCAGCCAGCTTAGCCGCGAACATGTCGCCGTAGTCCGCCGTTCCGCCGCCGTACGTCGTCTGGAATGCGCCGACCGTTGTGGGGAAGTCCGCTGAGGCGGTCGTGCCAGCCACGATTATCTGACCGGCGGGGAGGACGACCAGTCCGGCCACGGTCTCCTTGCCGGCGCCGCCGAGGTATGTGGCATAGATCAGGGCGCTTCCGTCGGGAGAGAGCCTGGCCAGAAAGGCGTCGTAGCCGCCAGCGTTGGCAGGCTGCAGCGCATCACCCGTCACAGGGAAGTCCGTCGAAGAAGTGGTGCCCACTACGAGCACGTTGCCGGCGGAGTCGAGCGCCAACATGGCAGGTTGGTCATCGCCCGCGCCTCCCAGCAGCGTGGACCAGATCAACGTCGAGCCGGTGGGATCGAGCTTGGCCACGAACACGTCGTGATCACCCCCGGCATAGGCGCCAGAATATGCGCCGGCGGTCGTCGGAAAGTCCGGCGCACTGGTGCGGCCGGTCACATAGATATTGCCCAGAACATCGGCGGTCACATGGTGGACGTAGTCGTTCCCTGTGCCGCCGAGATAGGTCGAGAAATGGAGCTGCGCTTGCGCGGAGGACATGAGGGCCGCCGCGGCAAGTACCGGCAGCAGCGTTCGGACTGTGCTTCTCATCGAGGTTTCTCCTTCCGTAGGTCTGCGCATGGCCGGAGCGACGTTATGGATGGTGCGCTACCTGAGTTCAGCCGTCGGCTTGTCGGGCTGGCGCACCACCTTGAAGCTGACTTCGGCGGCGCCCAACGGGGCTGCCTTGATGCCTGTGACCGTACCCTCGATGCGCAGAGGCGCACCGTTGTCGCGTCGCACGAAACTCGTGGATTCGACGCGGATCTTCTGGTCCCCATCCTGGCCCTCGACCACTCCGTCGGCGACGGTCTTGATCTTGTAGGATTCCGCGGCGAGGCTGTCGCTCTTCGGCTCGAGCCCCACCAGCGTCACGGTCACGTCCAGTTTCTTGGTGCCGTCCTTGTTGGTGGGCACCTCGGTCTTCCAGTCCTCGCCGACCTTCAGCGGCTTTTGCGCTTCAGAGGTCGGCCGTGTCATGGAGAGGAACTGCCGGAACTGCCCTGCCTGACCTTCCTCCTTCACCGGCTTGCCGTCCTTGTCGAAGGTGGAGGTGATGGTGGCGGGTTGGAAACCCGGCATGGCCATGGTCTGGCCATTGAGCAGCATCTCGGCCCGATCCACCGTGATCGAGCGGACCATGGCGCCGTCGGCCTTCATCTCGACCGTCTTCTCGGTGGTCTCGAAGACGATTTCAACCTTCATGCCGGCGTCCGATTCGATCTGGATGTTGGTCTTGTAGCGATCTACCTCACCCGCCTTGAAGGTGCGCTTGACGGTGTAGGTGTCCTGACCGTAGCCGGCTGCGGCGATGCCCAACAGCATTGCGACGCATGCCAGACAAGCGACGACGCGAAACGACCGATCCATGATGTCTCCTTTCGCACAGCCGCTCATGGAGTGCAAATCGGCTGTGCCAGTCAGAGTATACGGCATTCGCGCAGGACCTGCACCGCGCGATGCGCGGGCGCTTACGGGCGGGTCCTGGCGCTACGAGCCCCCGCGAGTTGAGTGGACCCGGCTTCGGGCCGCTACCTCCTCGGCCGACAGGGCGCGACGGTAGATCCGCACCTCGTCGAGGAGGCCGGTGAAAAAGGCCCTGTGCCCTTCCTCGTAGTTGCCGAGGTGCAGGCGCATCTCGCTGGGCTGGATCGGGCCGGCACGCTCCATCGTCGCCACCTCACGGCCGTCCACATACAGCCGCATCGTCTTCCCGTCGAAGGCGCCGACAATATGCACCCACCTGCCCAGCGGCAGAGGATCGGGACCCGTCAGATGATGGCTCCACTCGGTCAGCGGCACCTGGAAGCACGGCTTGTCGTCCACGAGGCCCAGACGGTAGCCGGTGGTCACGCCGCCCTGCAGCACCCGGTTGATCATCCAGTTGTTCGACTGGCCCCGGCGATCGGTCTTGACCCAGCATTCCAGCGTCAACGCGTCACGCACAGAGAGAAGCGGGTTCGCGGGCACCGCGACGCAACCGCCGTCGCACACGAGGGCTTTGCCATCCACCCCCCTGGCCCGCCGGGCCATTCGCACCAACCCTCCCAGACGATGCCCCGTGTAGTCGAGCGCCACGGGCGCATCGTCGGCTTCGTCGAAGGTCCACCATGCGACGAGGCCCGGGTCGTCATAGCCAGGCTTGGCGACCTTGCGCGAGCACGTGCGGCGCATCGCGGCATCTGCCGCGGCACGCTGCCGATAGGCGGTGTCATACGGTCCCATGCCGATGTCTTCGGGGATGAGGTCCACATGGGGCTCGGGAGCATGCGAGAAGACCCGGCGCACCGCATCCAGATAGCCGAAACCGAACTCCCGGTACGGCGCGATATAGTGCCCCTCGCCCCATTCGTTCCAGTTGTCGAGCAGCATCATGCGGCTGCCAAGCTGATCGGCGGGCAGTCCTCGCGCGAAGTCCCTGGCCTTGCGCATGAGAGTCTCGAACGGCGGCGGCGGAATCTTCCAGATTGTGCCTTCGTCGCTCCATCCGCTCCAGGCCTGCGAGACGGTGATCACCTGCGGGATGGGCGAAAGCTCCTGAGTCTTGCGGATGTAGTCCATCTGGGCTGCGATGGACTGCTCGGGCGTCGGGTTGTTCGGCACGTACCAGCAGTAGGCGAAGGTGTAGTCGAGGCCCAGGTCCTGCATGAGCTTGAAATGGCGCGGATCCAGTCCGCGGTACTCACCGAGCAGCCAGAGCCCATCGAACCCGGCTTTCTTGCATGCCTCACGCATGAGGCCAAACGCCTTGCGGACGTTCGCGATGCCCCCGAGGTCGTCCACGAGGAACTCGGGCCGGTAGATGAAGAGGAGCGGCTTGCCGTCCACCTTGAGGTAGCTGGGATGCTTGAAATAGTTCTCGATCCAGAACGGCAGCAGGTTCTCCATCAGGTCGCGTTCATCGGAGACGCCGGCCAGGCCGCGAGCCTGATTCTCCCACATGATCGTGAACTTCATGCGGTCGGCGTAGCGCGACTTCAGCAGGCCGTCGTGGATGGCCGACCCAAACCGCTGCTTGACCGGTCCGCCCTGGCCGTCGCGGTACCAGCAATAGACGAAGAAGTTAATTCCGTGCTCGGCGGCCCACTTCGTCTCCCAGTCCGAGACCTCCGGGTTCTCCTGCGCATAGAAGCCCAGCGCCGGCGTGCGCTCGGGATGTTTCAGGACATTGGTCCACATGAACGGCTTGTCGGCCTCCCATAGCGGGCAATGGTGAGCGCCGACGAGCATGTCCGTCGTGACCGGTCTGGGCTCCGGGATGTACGGGAGGCGGCGAATCGGCACGGCCTGCTCGAAGCGCACGGTCACCGATGCACGCTGCCCCTCCGCTTCACAGTGAAGCGTGTAGTCGCCCGGATGCCTCGCTTCGACCGTCCAGGTGAACGTTCGCTCCCAGGCATCCTCGATCGTGCCCCGCAACTGCGCCGACGGCTTCACGATGCGCACGCCGTCGGGGACGATCAGGCGCGCGGTCACCTTCCGGCTCGTCTCGCCGTTGTTGGCGACCAGAGCGGCCACCGCCGCAGGACGTCCGGCACGGCAGATCGGCGGGACAGGCAGAAAGCTGCGTATCTCAATCTCCGGCGCGGCGGCGACCGCCGTCGCGACGAGGCACAGCGTGAGGCTTGTCATCAGGGCACGCGTGACGTCCATGGTACAGTCCTTCCCCCGAGCGCGGAGCGTCTCGTGCGGCATCTGCCGCGATCGCTCATTGCCCCCATTGTGGCGCATGAACAAGGCCCCGCGCTCCCTTCTGCACGTCATCGTGAGCGCATCCCACCTCCTCGGCACCGCCGCATCTCCTCCACGTCATCGCGAGTTCAGACGCGGCGTGGCCGCGGTGGGTGTGTAAGAAAGCGGGGTTGAGTAAGGTATGACGGATCATAGCGCGCGCCGTTGCAGTGATATCGTTACCCCTTTGGTGCCATGTGCCCGGTCGCGAGTGTGGTTCGACGGCGTATTGAGTGCGTGTTTGGTGAGACCCGGATTGTTGTACCGCGGTCATCCCGTTTAGGAGCGTTTGTGTACCTCCGCCGTCGGCACGGCGCG
>JAAYVH010000151.1 GCA_012517255.1 Chthonomonadales bacterium | reverse complement strand
TGGTAGCGCGCGTCGCTTGACCGGGGCTGACGCCCCGGCCCGAACAAGCGCGCCCTTTCAGGGCGCACCGACGAAGCCCCCGCACCGCCGCACCGCCACCGGCCGTTCGGGATCGCGTCGCTTCGCTCGCGATGACGTGTGGGCGTGGGCTGCCCGGGATCGCGTCGCTTTGCTCGCGATGACGTGGGGGTGTGGGCTGCTCGGGATCGCGTCGCTGCGCTCGCGATGATGTGGACACGCCGATGGTCGCTGCTCCGTAAGGGCGAATCAACCGCCGAACGGAACCATTACGAAGAGGAACGCGGCAGCGCGCAGTTGGTTTGCCGATCGTCCGCATGATCACCATGACAACCGTGATCCCCTCGGACGTGACCAAAACGAGGGCGTATCAGCCGGCTGGGCCCTCGCGTCATGTGATCGCGACATCGGTCGTCCGGCTGATACGCCCCTACGGCACGTGCGCCAGCCGCCGCGCCGACTCGTGCGGCCCGGCGGCGCTACGGGCCGCAGTCAACGATAAAGTCGCCAAGGTTCGGTGCAAGCGGACTGCCGTCGGCAGGTGTTGGGCGCAGGATGACGGTCGCGATGCGCAGTCTGTGGCTGGCTTTGCGGAGACGCTCGACGATGCCGAACCCACGCTCGCAGTGCATGGAGCCGCACACGTGCAGGACGGCCGACACATCGCGACGACGCAGCGCCCTGATGATGCTCTCGGCCATGCCGTGATCCCACAGGCCCTGTGCCTGTTTCATGTTCTCAGCCGACGGCATGCCTGGCGACGAGGTGGTCCCGTGGGGAGCGGTGAACATCTGTGTCAGTTCGGCGTCGTACGCAGCGCTGATGTCCATGCTGTAAGGCAGCTTGGGCAGAAAGGCGCGAGATGGTCGCGGCAGGCGGAGGAGCGCGCTCTGACCGTTCCTCGAGACAGCGTTAACGTACCGCCGCGGCACGTTGGCAGCGATCACGGGGATCCGGTTCTCGCGACAGAACTCAACCATGGGGCGGTAATCCGTCTTGTAGCGTGGCCATGGCCTTGCCGCAGCGAGGAACGCCGACTCCGTTATGTGGCCCTGCAAGTACTCGTCGAGCACAAGCTGCACGTCCGTTTCGAACATCTCGAGGGAGAGCGCAAGGCCGGCCCTGGCGCGGCTCAGTTCGGCCACAAGGCGAGCCTCGAATGCGTGACCAGCCTCGAACCCATGCTGCTCGCCCACAAGGACGACATCCGACGTGGACAAGGCGCGGATCAGGTCCTCGAAGACGACCGGCTGTCCGTCCCGGTAGATGCGCGGCTCGGCAGCCTGCGCCGGAACGAGCGCGAACGATGCGGCCCACAGCACGATAAGACCCCGGACGATAGCGATGTACATTTGTTTCTCCATGACACGGCGTTGCGACCACGCAGGCAGTTTGACACACTTCCGCGCGGGTGCTATATTCGTCTCGACGCCTCGCCTTCAGCAATCGCTGCATGGAGCATGCCATGGGACCGCTCAAGGTCGAAGGCGTTTAGCCATAAGGGAGGACCCCAATGACACTGTCGGCAGAGCCCCTGCGTGGTCATGATTCCATCGCGGCAGCAGTGACCGAGACCGTTGGTGCGGCGAAGGTCGTGGATATGCATACGCATCTTTTCGCACCGGCGTTCGGCCCGCTGAACCTGTGGGGGATTGATGAGCTGCTGAACTACCACTATCTGATTGCCGAGCTGTTCCGTGTCGCGCCGATTCGCTATGGCGATTGGTGGGAGATGCCCCGCGAGGAACAAGCCGACATGATTTGGTCGGAGTTGTTCGTGAAGCGGCCGCCGATCTCCGAAGCCACGCAAGGAGTGGTCCGAGTGATGACCGCCTTCGGGCTCGACGCGACCGCTCCCGACCTGCGCGAAGCTCGAGCGTTCTTCGCCGCGCAGGACGCGGCAGCCCACGCAGAGCGAGTGCTCGACATGGCCGGCGTGGACTGGCTGGTGATGACCAACGACCCGTTCGATGGCGAGGAAGCCGCCCTGTGGCGTGCCGGCGTCACAGGCACATCACGCTATAGGGCCGCATTGCGCCTCGACCGAATGCTCAACGCGTGGCCAGAAGCGTGCGAGCTGCTGCAGGCCGGTGGGTATGCCGTCACCGAGGACGTGACAGGAGACACCTTCCACGAAGGGCGTCGGTTCCTCGACGATTGGATCGAGCGCATGAAGCCGCTCTACATGGCCGTGTCGCTGCCGTCCGACTTCGTGTTTCCCGACGACAGCGCGCGTACACGCCTGTTACGAGGGGTGGTGCTGCCGACATGTCTGGAACACCGGCTGCCGCTCGGTCTGATGATCGGCGTTCGCAGGCAGGTCAACCCGAACATGCGGCTGGCAGGCGATGCCGTCGGCAGGGCCGACATCACGAGCGTGGAACACATCGCCTTTGAGTACCCTCAGGTACGGTACCTGATCACGATGCTCTCGCGCGAAAACCAGCATGAGCTGTGCGTGTCGGCTCGCAAGTTCCGCAATCTGCTCCCCTTTGGATGCTGGTGGTTTCTCAACAACCCGTCCATCGTGCGAGAGATCACGCAGGAGCGTTTGGAGATGCTCGGGGCAACCTTCATCGCGCAGCACTCCGATGCGCGCGTGCTCGATCAGCTCCTCTACAAGTGGCCCGTGTCGCGAACCATCATCGCCAGGGCGCTCACGGAGACCTATGTCGCGTTGGCAGATGCCGGGCGACCTGTGACCGGCGCGGACATCCAGTCCGATGTGGATCGGTTGTTCCGCCAGAACTTCTGCGCCTGGGTCGGAGCGTAGGTTCGCGGCCGGCTACCGGCGAGCCGGGCACCGACAAAGGAGGCGAACGTATCGTGTTGAGCCAGAAGATGCGCTGTGGCGGGATCGCGCGGTGGGCCCGCCCGAGCCGCCGGATCACGGCGGTCCTGGCTGCCACCATCGGCCTAACTGCCATGGCCATGCAGACGAGTGACGTCCACATTGGCGAACAGCCCGACGGCAGTATCCTGGTCCCGACAGGACAGAGGCTGACCCCGATCGGGCGCTGGCTGAAGCTGATGAACGAGCGCCCCAAGGACCTTGTGGTGTCGCCCGACGGCTCCATGATCGCCGCGCTCAGTCCGCGTCGCGTGACCGTGTTCAGCTCCTCCGGCGAGCTGGTTGCGGAATCTAAGAGCGGAGGCGGGCCGCTGGGCATAGGATGGCGGCCAGACGGGACCGCTGTGTACTACTCCTCCGGCGCCAATGTCATGTGTATGGAGCTCGGGCCCAACGGTTTCGGGACTCCCAGGCCGATTGCCGTTGAGCTCGCGGGTTCCAAAGGCCCCGGGCAGCCGAACGATCCCCAGGCCGCAGGGCTGGCGGTGTCGCCCGATGGGAAGAGGCTCTTTGTTGCACTGGGCACGCGCAATGCTGTTGCCGTGGTCGATCCTACCGGCGCCGCAGCGCCCAGCAGTATCCCCGTAGGCGTGTGTCCCTACCATGTGGCTCTCTCGCCCGATGGACGGACGCTCTGGGTCTCCAACAGGGGCGGGAGTAGGGTTGCCTCGGGACGTGGGACGGCGAAAAGCGCCGGAACCGAGGTGCGTGTCGAGCGCGCCACCGATGCTGCAGCGCGAGGATCGGTGTCTGTGGTGGATACCGGCACGCTGGCGGTCCGCGAGATTCCCGTCGGACGACAGCCCGCCGGGCTCGCCTTCTCAAGAGACGGAGCGCGCGTGTACGTGGCGAACTCCGACTCCGACAGTATCTCAGTGATAGACGCGAAGCGGATGCGGGTCATCCGCACGCACCATCTGAGCTCTCGCACAACCGACTTCGGCCACATGCCGACGGGTGTAGCGCTGTCGGACGACGAGCGGACCCTGTACGTTTCCTGCGGCGGCTCCAACGCCGTCGGCATCGTCCCGCTCGGATCCGACGGACTGCCTGAGCGAGACGCCGAACTGGCGTTGGTGCCGACGGCGTGGTTCCCGATCGCCATTAGGACAGCGGGGCAGAGCCTGTGGGTCGCGTGCGCCAAGGGCTTCGGTTCGATGGGTGATCTGCGGCAGGGCGGACGCTGGGTGCATGCGAGCGCAGGGGTCGTTCAGCTCATCAAGCCCGACGACATGGCCGACGTTCCTGCACTCACGGCTCGCGTCGCCATGAACAATGGGTGGAACGCCGAGCTGCCGGCACGTCGAGGCATGGCGCCGGTTCCCGTGCCCGAACGGGTGGGCGAGCCGTCGGTCTTTCGTCACGTCGTGTATGTCATCAAGGAGAACCACACGTATGACATGACGCTGGGCGACATGAAAGAAGGTAACGGCGATCCGAAGCTCTGCCTGTTCGGCGAGGAAGTGACACCGAACCAACACGCCATCGCCCGCGAGTTTGTGCTCCTGGACAACACCTATACCAGCGGGACGAACTCCGCCGACGGCCACCAGTGGACATCGTCATCGGTGTGCAATGCCTATATGGAGCAGAACTATTCGTCTTACGCGCGAAGCTATCCGTATGACGGCGGCGACCCTCTGGCCTACTCGCCCAAGGGGTTCCTGTGGTCAGCGGCGGCTCGCAGCGGCCTCTCGGTGCGCGTGTTCGGGGAGTTCGTGAACCGGCCTCGCATCATAGATACACAGGC
>JAAYVH010000020.1 GCA_012517255.1 Chthonomonadales bacterium | reverse complement strand
CAGGAACCACTCGATGCTCGTGCCGGCGCTCTGAACGGTTCCGTAGTTGACATGCTGCGTGGGAGACAGCCCGACCAGGTGGCTGGTTCGCGCGTGGGGATCGGGCTCATAGCGATCCGTGACAACGGCGATCCATGATGTCCCGCCGAGGTAGTGGTAGGCATCGCCGGGACGACACGCTCCCGCTCCCGCAGTAGCGCACGCTCCGTCACCGCCGCCCAGCACAACAGGCGTGCCTTCACGCAGGCCCATGGCTCTGGATGCGGGCGTCGTGACATGGCCTATGACCTCGCACGATGGATGTATATCCGGCATGAGACGCGGTTCAATGCCTGCCGCTGACAGGAGGCCAGCGTGCCAGCGGCCGGCGACCACATCATATAAGCCGGTCAATGACGCGTCGCTCGGGTCGGTTACGCCCCACACGCCCGTGAGCCGACCAACCAGATAGTCCTTCGACTGAATGCACCACCGGGCGCGGGTCATCACGTCCGGTAATGTGCGCCGAAGCCACGCCAACTTGGCCAGCGTGAAGTACGGAGCGAGATGACAGCCCGTCAACCGGTAGGCCTGACCCGGCTCGATTGCCGACTGAAGATCCTCCAGAATCTGACTGCTCCGGGTGTCGGCATGGATCAGGGCATGGTGCACGGGACGGCCCCTGCCGTCGACCAGTGCACAGCCGTTCATCATGCCGGCAAGCGCGACCGCCTCGACACGCGATGGCATGTCCGCCACGGTGGAGCTGAGCGCCCGCACGGCGCCGCAGGCCGCGCGCCACCATGCTCGGGGATCCTGTTCGGCAGCTCCGATCTCGGAGCGCTGTGTCGTGTAGCCGCGACGCGAATCGGCGAGTAACTCGCCTGTCGCGCTGAACAACGTGGCCTTCAAACCGGTGGTACCAACGTCCAGCGCAAGGATCATCCCGTCGTGGTGACGCGCCATATCCAAACCACTTCGACGCCGGGTTGGCCCAATCCTCCTATGCTATAATCGCATCGGAAAGGACCTCACACCTATGCTTCCTCCCTTCACTAACGTACCAATGCTCGACTTCAGTCAATCAGAGCATGCCAACGCCATGGAGGCTGCCCTCCGCGCTGTGCGTTCTGAACTCGGGCGTGACTGGCCTCTTATCGTAGGTGGACGCTCGTTCGAGACCGGTGAGTGGATCACATCGGTGAATCCCGCCAGTCCGGACATGGTCGTGGGGCGTGTCGCCAAAGCCCGACCGGAGGATGCTGTGCGCGCCATCGAGGAAGCCTCGCGCTCCGGTTCGGATTGGCGGCGCATGGATGCGGCGTCACGCGCGCGGATCCTCCTCAAAGCAGCAACGATCATCCGCCGTCGTGCCTTCGAGTTCTCGGCCTGGCTGACCTATGAGGTGAGCAAGACGTGGCCCGAGGCGTGGGCGGAGGTCGCAGAGGTCATCGACTTTCTGGAGTTCTATGCCCGGGAGATGATGCGCCTCGACGGAGCCCATCCCACAACGCCGTTCCCGGGCGAGGAGAACTGCGTCTACTACATCCCGCTGGGAGTCGGCGCCGTCATCTCGCCGTGGAACTTCCCTCTCGCCATCATGGGCGGCATGACCGTTGCTGCGGCTGTGTCCGGCAACACGGTCATTGTGAAGCCAGCCTCACAGGCTCCCGTCATCGCTGCCAAGTTCATGGAGGTCCTCGCAAGCGCATCCATGCCCGCGGGTGTCGTTAACTTCCTGCCGGGCTCTGGCGCCCAGATCGGCGACATTCTGGTGGACCATCCAGGGATCCGCTTCGTGGCCTTCACCGGCTCCAAGGATGTCGGCGTGAGGATATTCCAGCGGGCCGCGGTGGTTCATCCCGGACAGATGTGGCTGAAGCGCACGATCCTGGAGATGGGCGGTAAGGACGCCATCGTCGTGGATGAGACCGCAGATCTCGATTCCGCCGTCGAAGGCATTGTTGCGTCGGCATTCGGCTACCAGGGCCAGAAATGCTCCGCCTGTTCCAGGCTGATAGTGGTGGACGAAGTCTACGACGAGCTCCTCGAGCGGGTGGTTGGTCGAGCGGCGCAGCTCCGGGTTGGCGATCCATCCGACCGAGCGACGAATCTCGGCGCGGTCATTGATCGGGCAGCCATGGAGAAGATACAGTCCTACATCGCGTTGGCTCCATCTGAGGGCCGCATAGTTCTCGGCGGCGGCCCGGTGCCGGACACTGGCTACTTCGTTCCTCCCACAATCGTCGCGGACGTCGCGTCCGGTGCGCGCCTTGCTCAAGAGGAGATCTTCGGACCCGTTCTTGCCGTCGTGCGCGCTCGCGACTTTGCGCATGCGCTGGAGATCGCCAACGGCACAGAGTACGGCTTGACGGGCGCCGTGTACTCGCAGGACCGCCAGCGCCTGGAGATTGCTCGCCGCGAGTTCCATGTCGGGAACCTCTACTTCAACCGCAAGTGCACGGGCGCGCTGGTGGACGTGCAGCCGTTCGGCGGCTTCAATATGAGCGGCACGGATAGCAAGGCCGGCGGTCGTGACTACCTGCAGCTCTTCATGCAGGCCAAGTCCGTGTCCGAGAGGTTCTGACCACCGAGCGATGGCCGCAGAAACCATTCGGTTTGGCATCATCGGTTGCGGCGACTACGGACGCCGACATATCCGACGGCTTCAGGAGTTGCCGGGCGTGGCGATCGCCGCGTTGGCCGATCCTGATCCGCAGTGCCTGCAGGATGCCGCAGCCCTCGTTAGCCATCCGGACGTCGTGCGAGCATCGGACCATCGTGAACTGCTCGATGCGCCGCTCGAAGCCGTCTGCATTGCGAGCCCGGACACCCACCATGTGCGCCAGGTGCTGGACAGCCTCGCAGCGGGCAAGCACGTCTTGTGCGAGAAGCCGCTCACCCGGTCAGAAAGCGAACTCCGGGATGTCATCGAAGCCAGGGATTCCACGGGTCTCGTCGTAGCGATGACCTATCAGCGTCGGTATGATGCGGCGCACCGCACCATGCGGCAGCGGATTCTCTCAGGAGAGTTTGGCCGAGTCACGGCAGTGACGGTCTACAACTCGGAGGACTGGATCACTCCGAACCGCGGAACGTGGCGACACGATCCGGAGCGATGTCCGGGCGGGTTCTTCTACGATGCAAGTGGCCATCAGCTCGACATGGTCATGTGGGCAACGGGCCTGTCTCCCGCCACCGTCGCCGCCACGGTAAGCTGCGCTGGGACTCGCGTTCCCATTCGAGTGTGGGGTGTCGCAGAGCTCGCCGGCGAGGTTCCGATGACGTTCCATTTCATTGGCGATGGGCACGCATGGCGCGAACAGATCAACATCCATTGCGAGCGCATGGACTTCATCGTGGAGAACTACCGCCCGAAGTGGATCGAGGATGGCAAGCCCGTAGAGATCGTTCCTGAATCCAGCACCCTGGGAGCCGACGCTGAGTTCGTAGGCATGATCCGCGGCGAACTGCCCAACCCCGCCCCGCCAGATGAGCTGTGGCCGGTGCTTCGGTTCACCAACGCGGCGCTCGAGTCAGCCCGTACGGGCAGAACTGCGGACTGCTAAGTCTAGGCGCTTGTCTTCGCAGTCGCCCTCATCTCGCCGGCACGCCTCGTCATGGCGATCAGTGATCCTGCGCCGATCAGCACCACGCCCAGCCAGACAAGATTGATCATTGGCTTGTTGGTGGCGGCGATCGGCACCACCCACGACGCCGGAGCGCCGGGGAGCTCGAATGCGGCCGTCACCTGTTTGGTCTCAGGCTGGATGCCGCCCTCAAGTATGACGGCGCCGTTGAGTTCGGGGATGGCCACATGAACCGGGCGAGGCTCCCCTCCATCGAAGGCAAGTCCGGGGCGGATCTTTATCTCGCGCTTGTCCGGCGTCAGGAGCGTCATCTCGGCGCCCATTTCGCCTGCCATTTGCGCGCCCGTGGACGATCGGTAGAAACGATCGTAGCGGACCTCATAGCCAGTCGGACCCAGTCCGGGCACCCCAATAGTGGAGGTCTCGCCGGGGCTCAGCGTGGCAATCGGTCGGACAAGGCGGGGATCGTCGGCGGCAGCAAGGTAGATGTCACGATGCCATTGCTTCCGAATGTCGGGCCACGTCATTGTCGACCACTCGCCCTGACCCGCGTTCCAGTATTTGAACACCGCCACCCTCGCCTCGTATCCCTTCCGCTCGCCTCCTCGGTCTGGCGTGACGCGCAAGCGCACGGCGTGATCGAATCTCTTCCAGTCTTTGAGAACCTCTTCCTCGGTCTTGCCTTCGTGCGTCCACCCAAGGAACTCGAGGCTGTAGCCGAACGCCGTGCGGACCGGTCCCCTACCCTCGATGACGGCATAGCTGGCGGTCTTCTCATACACGTTCGTAATCACCGTGCCGAGCAGCAACAGACCGACCCCCGCATGGGCGAGCCACCCGCCGATATAGACCGGTCGTGCGCGAACCAGCTTGATGGCCAGCCACAGGCTCGCCAAAGCGGCGAACAACCCCAACGTACCCACCGCGACGGTCACCACCCGCGGCGTGCCTGCTTCGAAACCGGACGCGGCCTCATGGAGGACGAACGCAAGCAGGGCCACGCCGCCGACGATGGCCGAGAGCCAAGGGACCATGATTCGCTTCAGCAGCTGTTCTGAGTCGGTGCGGCCCCATACGAGAAATGGCGTCAGCCCAATGAGCAGGAGTGTCGGGAGCACCAGGGCAGTCCCGATGCGGTTATAGAAGATCGGCTCGACGCGCACGCCATCGGCGGCATAGATGGCGGAGAGGGCCGGTATGCTCTTCCAGATCGGCCAGCGGGATATGAGGGGCCACGAGGTGCCCAGGGTGATGATCGCGGCAGCTACGCACATGAGAACCATGGCGAACCACATGGCGGAATCGAGTGACAGGACCGACTCGGACATCTTCTGACCGCGAATGGTGCGCCAGCGCCACAGCAGCAACCCGAGACCCGCCACGCCCTGGACGCCGATCAGGATGACGAGAATGCGCAGCGCGGCGTTATCCAGCATGCCGAAGGCATGAACCGAGAAGTTGGCGAGTGCGCCCGACCGCGTCAGAAACGTTCCGTAGACAAAGAGCAGCCACGATGCAATGGCAAGGAACAGGTTCGTCCGCGTCATCCCGCCGCGGCTTCTCTGAACGATGAGGCCGTGCGCCAGCGCAAGCGCGCCGAGCCATGGGAATAGCGACGCGTTTTCCACCGGGTCCCATGCCCAGAAACCGTGCCATCCCTGCGTTTCGTAGGCCCAGTAGCCGCCCATGAACAATCCGGTTCCGAGCGTGCCGACTGTCAGCAGAACGTAGGGCGAGACGCGCTTGACCCACTCGTCATAGCTGCGCCACAGCAGCGTCGCGATGGCATACGAGAACGGTACCGCGAGACATGCAAAGCCGAAGAAGATCGTTGGCGGATGGATGGCCATCCATATGTTCTGCAGCGATGGGTTCAGCCCGTTGCCGTCTTGAGGCGGCCATGGGGGCGGCCAGGGCATTCCCGGAGGCAGATCGGAGGGTCTGGGACCGGTCTCCGGTGGCATGACCACATACGGACTGAGCCAGTGCATGATGGCGAAGAGCGCGATGAGGTTCGTCATGTACACCGGCATGACGCGCGGTTCCCAGTCGCGCGCGCGCCAGGCTACGAGGAGGCCGATCAGCCCGGTCAAGGCGGCCCAGAGCGCGAAACTCCCTTCCTGGCCCGCCCACGTCGCTGAGTACAGGAAGGCCCCGTGCAGGTCTGCCGAGGTGTAGTCGAAGACGTAGCGATACTGGAACTGCTTGGTTGCCACAAGGCGCATGAGCCAGGCGAAGCAGAACACGCTCGATGCTGCCGAAATGGCCAGACTCGATCTTGCTATGCCCCACAGCAGCTTGCTTGATGTGGGCCGTAGCAAGCGCAGATACACGACGAACGTCAGAATGCTGGCGCACAGGCCAACGATGACGGCGATTCTCCCGGGTTCCATCAACGCGAGACGTTCCCGTCGCTGTCGACCTTACTGGCCTGCGTGCTAGCCTGTTTCTGATCTGAGCCTTGATACCGCGATGGACACTTTACGAGGAGAGTCCGAGCGCGGAAAACCCCGCCGCTGTACGCTCCGATCGCTTCCACGCTCGTGGCGTTGGCGAAGTTCTCGGGCTTGGCGCCGGAGTAGACGATGGTCATCGTCTCGCTGCCGCCCTGCATGTCCGCGACGTCGAAGCGCAGCTCGCCCCGATCACCCTGCAGATCATAGCGGACGGTGTCGTGGAGAATGCGGCCGGGTACCTGCACAACCTGCCCGTTGAGACGCATCGCCTCGGCGATGGTCACGTGCCTTGCTGTCGCGCCGCTGAAGCTGACGAATGTCAGGACCGCGGCGCCTACGAGCACGATGAACGCCACCAGCGGACCGCGCTTCACGCGTCGTCGCTCCCCACGAGGTTCTCGATCGCGCGCATCCGTCTGTCAATGATCAGCGTGTAGCAGAACACTCCCATCCAGACGATCAATGGCGTCGCGACAACCCATATCTGATTGTTCACAGTCCAACCCTCCAGTCGAAAGGTGCACGCCAGCCGCTTTGCGGGCCTCAGCCAACACTGCGCTCAACAGCCCTCCATTCGGCCATGGAAAGACGCATGCGCAGTTGCATGAGCCAGGTGTAGAGGCCGACAAAGGCAGGCAGCGCCAGTCCGTACAGTACCGCTCGATACTGGGAATCCAGTCCCCCGCCGATCACGGCATTGTTGGCGTCTCCGTGCAGCGATGCGACGACCCGCGGTAACACCCAGATCAGGAACATGCCGGGAACCACTGCGATGATCGCATATGCGGATGTCAACCGTGCGCGCATGACTGCATTGGTCACCGACGACCTCAGTACAAGATACGCGGCGAACAGCAGCATGATCACCACGATGGATGTCTGCCGTGGATCCCAGCTCCAGAATGCGCCCCACTGAAGACGTGAGAAGATGCTGCCTGTGGCAGTCGTCAGGATCGAGAACAGCAGACCCAGCTCCATGGAGGCTTCGCACAGGCAGTCCGGTCGCACCCATGTCTCGTCCTGCGGCCTGGCCACGCGCTTGAGCACCCTACCAGCATTCCACGCGGCAACCAGATAGGCGACGGCGCTGATCCAGGCGCACGGCACGTGTATGATGATGATCCGTGCGCCGTCCGGATAAAGGAAACCCTCCGCCGGCCGCACGTATGCCATCATGCCCCATACGGTTCCTGCCATGAGGAATCCCGTTGCCGTCTTCCATATCCAGCCCATGGCCCTAGTTACTCTCCCATATGATCGGAAACACCAGCACCGACGCAGCCACCAGCATCGTTGCGTAACTGAAGAGCCCGCCGGCGTCACGCAGCCACATCCAGTCGCCCGCCAGCGGCGAGATGGCATGGCGCGTCGCCACTGCGGTCATCATCAGCAAGGGCAGAACGATCGGAAACCCGATCGCGCCGAACAAGACGCCTCGCGCCCGAGCCTTGGCCACCAGCGCGCCGATAACCGTCGCAGCCGAGGCCAGCCCGCAGACCCCGCCTGCCACCACGGCGATCAGCCGACCCACTGCCGGAACGGGCAGTTTGGCGATGGCGACGAACAGAGGTACTGCAACTACCGCCACGACTGCCAGCAAGGTCAGGTTCATCATCAGCTTGCCTGCCAGGATGGCTTCGGGACATGCGGATAGGCGCAGACCCGCCGCGGTGCCGGTCTCCTCCTCGGCGACAAACGTGTGACCCAGTCCCGCGAACGTCGCGAAAAACATGACCACCCACAGCAGCGACGCTGCCACGCCGGGCTCCATGACACCGCCCGTCAGCGCAAACCCGACAACGACGAGCGAGGTAAGGACGAACAGGACCAGCGACGCGAGAGCCGTACGCTCGCGGAGCTCGACCCTCAGGTCTTTACGATATACAGCCAGCGCCTGATCCATCCATCCCACGGACACAAGCGCTCGGTCTGCAGGCGATTCAGGCACCGTCCGAACCGATCCGCAGCACCGAGTCAGCGAGGGCCAGCTCGTCATCGCGGTTTCCGGCCACGATGCACACGCCGCGGCGCCGTTGCTGCTCAACCACGCGCCGAACCATTCGGAGACCCTCGGCATCCAGCGCCATGTGAGGCTCATCGAGCAGCAGAATGGGCGGCTGATGCAGCGTGGCGCAGGCGTACCTGAGCCGCTGTGCCATGCCGGAGCTGTAAGCGCCGACGATCAGTCCCGGACGCGCATGGAGGCCGACGCCATCGAGCGCTGAAAGCACCGCCTCCGGGTTATCGGCGAGTCCGTGAAGCCGGGCGAAGAAACGCACGTGCTCCGCTCCTGTGAGCGCCCGGTACAGGCCCGTGTCCGGAGATACCCAGCCGATGTACCGACGCCGCTCGTGCCAGTCCAAGGGGCGGCCGTCCGCACTGATCGAGATCGAGCCCCTATCGGGATGCAGGAGCGTCGCGATCATTTTGACCAGCGTGCTCTTGCCGGAGCCGTTCGGCCCGGCGATGCCCAGGACTGACCCTGACGTCAGCCGCCCGGTGATATCCTTGACCACCCATTTGCGGTCAAATCGCTTTCCGACGCCGGTCAGCTCAACCACGACGTCGCTTGGATAAGGTGGGCCGGGCGCAGGAAGTGGGTCCATCGGAAACGGGCGCATTATACCAGTACCGCGAGGGACGCAGGAACCGCCGCCAGGCCGGCGAAACTGAACACGTAGGTCGGCTTGCCTCATATGGCCCGCAAGGAGGATCGGGATGGAGAAACTTGCTCTGGAGGGTGGCCCGAAAGCGATCGTCGAACCGCTGCCGGGTGGGCCTGGCGGCGGGGCCGGCGTGTCGCTCATCGACGACCGGGAGGTTCAGGCGGCAGAAGCCGTGCTCCGATCGGGCCAGTTATTCCGCTTCCACCCTGACAGTCAGGTGCGAGCGTTCGAGCGGGAGGCCGCAGCATGGATAGGCGCTCGCCACGCGCTGATGGTGAACTCCGGCACGAGCGCCCTGATATGCGCCTTGGCCGGTCTTGGCATCGGACCCGGCGATGAGGTGATCGTGCCGGCATACACCTATATCGCCACGCCGGCAGCCGTTGTCGCCGTCGGTGCGGTACCGATGATCGCAGAGATAGATGAGTCGCTCGGCCTGGATCCTGAGGATGCAGAACGGAAGATCACGCCAGCGACGCGAGCGATCATCCCGGTGCACATGCAGGGAGTGCCGTGCCGTCTGCAGACGTTGCTTGAGGTGGCTCGCCGCCACCGGCTCAAAGTGATAGAAGATTGCTGCCAGTGCATCGGCGGCCGTTACCAGGGGACGGTTGTGGGTACGCTCGGTCACGCCGGAGCATGGAGCCTCAACTACTTCAAGATCATCACGTGCGGAGAAGGCGGCCTCGTCTTCACGGACGACCTGGAAGTGCACGAGCGCGCGTGCTTTGCAGGAGACCCTGCGTTGCCCATGTGGATGCGCGAAACGATTCCGACGGACGGATGGCTCACCTCGCCCTTCTCGTCTCAGTGCTACCGTCCCAGCGAGCTGCTCGGAGCCATAGCCCGTGTGCAGCTCTCCAAACTGGACGGGATCCTCGATCACACGCGCAGCCTCAAGCGAGCGTTCCTTGAAGAGCTCGCCGAGCCTCGGTGCTACGCGAGGCAGACGGTGGACGACCCGGGCGGCGACTGCGGCATCAGCGCGGCGATCATCGTTCATGAAGAGGTCGGCCCTAGCCGCTTTGCCGAAGCGTTGACCGCCGAGGGGCTTCCGTGCGGCACGGCCCACAACGATGGCTTCCCCGACAGGCACATCTATCGGTACTGGGATTCCATCCTGTGCAAGAACGCCCATCATCCCCTCGCCGCTCCCTGGGCGCATCCTGCTTACAAGGGGGAAGCATCCTACTCCCGGGAGATGTGTCCGCGGACGCTCTCCATTCTCAATCGCGCCCTGCGCTTCGGCTTCAACATGAAGATGACATGCGAACACGCTCGCATGATGGCGCGAGCCATCAACAAGGTTGACGGGGCTCTGGCCTGAGGGCTGCGTCACGAACTATCTCAAGACAGAGAGGACAGTATGGCAAGAACACTCAAGGTCGGCGTCATCGGCGTTCGGGGAATAGCCCGTACGCACTTTCCGGGGTGGCGCGAGAGCCCACACACTGAGATCGCGGCGCTGGGCGACATTGATCAAGCGGTCCTGCACGCGCAGGGAGACGCTCTTGGCGTCACACGGCTCTACGATGACCCCTACGCGCTGATCGCCGATCCGGACATCGACATCGTGGATGTCTGTACGCCGAACATGTACCACGCGCCGCTTACGATTGCCGCACTTGATGCCGGCAAGCACGTGATCTGCGAGAAGCCCCTTGCACCTACGCCCGACGACATACGCCAGATGATCGCGGCTCGTGACCGGAGCGGCAAGCTCTTGATGACTGCGCAGCACTTCCGGTTCGAGGGCTCAGCCCGTGCGCTCAAGGCCCAGATCGAAGCAGGCCAGCTCGGCGATGTCTACCATGCGCGAAGCTGGATGCTGCGCAGATCGGGCGCGCCCACGGGAGCCACGTTCGTCGAGAAGCGGCACAGCGGCGGCGGACCGTGCATAGACATCGGAGTTCACATCCTCGATCTCACGCTCTGGATGATGGGCCATCCGAAGCCCGTCGCTGTGAGCGGCGTTACCCAGGACAAACTGCGCCGACTGCCCGGCGCCTTCTCAAACTGGGGCGGCCCCATTCCTGCGTCCTGGGATGTCGAGGAGTTCGCCGCAGCCTTTGTTCGATTCGACAACGGCGCGACGCTGGTACTGGAGGTTGCGTGGCTGCTGAACCATCCGAAGACACATGGTGAAGACATGCAGATGTGGCTCTACGGAGTGGCCGGAGGCGCGCATTGGCCCGCGAACGTACTCCTCAAGACCGACAACAACACGCGACAGCACTTCGACATTCAACTTCAGAACAAGGAGGGCGGCGAGCCGCATGCACTCGAGTGCATGGCGTTCGCCGAGGCCGTGGCGTCTGGAGCGCCCTCGCCCGTTCCCCCGGAGCAGTCGCTGGACGTGATCACGATCCTGGATGCCCTCTACCGTAGCGCAGCCGATGGGCGAGAGGTCCGGCTGGACTGAGACCATTCCGATAAGGGGCTGAGCCGGTTCGCAACGCAACGATGCGGACCGGCTTGGCTAACTCCCTACTGAAGCGAGCGGAGGACGTTTCTGATGAAAGCCGCCTGCACGGGTCCCGATACGGTGTAGAGCACACCATCGTGGATCCAGTACGCGAACCCCTGGCGGATGACGGGAGCGCGGCCGGCAGCCATTGCGGCCCGCGCGGCGCCGACCGACACCTTGCGCTGAGATACGCGCACGACGTTGACGCCGTCGCTGTACTGGAGCGTGACTCCGCGCGCGCGTTTGGGCCCGATCAGCCATATGTCGGTCAGCTCGAACGGCGAGGGCAACTCCGGAACTCGGATGCGGAAAGAGAGGCTCCCCTGAGCTTCGGTCAGGGACTTTGCTCGCACCGCCCCGGGCAAGACGGTCTTGCGGACGAGCGCCTCGAGAGCCTCAGGCATGAAGTCCCTCGCGCTGAGGTTGGGCTGATAGTCAATGGCGGTGAAGTACGATGTGGATGTGACCATCCCTTGAGCGTCCACCGTCTCGTGCCGCAAGCGCACACCCGTCTCCGGATCTATCCACAGCCGCCTCACCGGGCCGGGGCCTGAAGGCCGGATCTCTACGATCTTGGCTCGCCGTGCGGCCACCAGTTGCTCACCCACCAGCGCCACGGTTACCCTGCCTCGCATGACGGAGTCGAGCAGCGCCCTCAGCCTCATCTCGGCCCCGTCCAATGGCGCCTCGGCCTCTGTGACGTGGGGTTCCGGCAGGCGTCGCAGGTGGAGCAGGCGACGGCCGACACGCAGTATGACCTCGCCGCGAACGTTCGGCGGAGAGAGGTACTCGATGCGCTCGCGATCCTTGCCTGCCCGCTTGACGATCTGGGTGGATG
Organism: Chthonomonadales bacterium; assembly: GCA_012517255.1. Classification (GTDB taxonomy): domain Bacteria; phylum Armatimonadota; class Chthonomonadetes; order Chthonomonadales; family CAJBBX01; genus JAAYVH01. The sequence goes on along the minus strand of JAAYVH010000020.1, from coordinate 21,327 downwards.
CCGCCGTTCGGTCACCCATCAGTCGCGTTGTCTGCTCACCCATGAACGGTACGCGCTGACCGAGGGTCAGATGGAGCCGCAATAGCGCCCGGACCTCACGGACAGAAAGATCGCGTCCAAGCTCCGCAGGAGTCTGAGCATGAGCTGTGGCGCAGGCGAGCCACGCGCTCATGATCGCCGCGACCAGCGCGATTGGCGGATACTGCCGACGATCAATCGGGATAGGTGCGCTCATTGTTCATCTCAACGGCGCCTGCGAGGCGGGCAATACTGATGTCGTCGAGCGGGCTAGCAGTCGTTAGCGTCAGATCCTGAGAGGCGGCTGTCTCGATCATGAAGGAGGCAGCGGCCGTGTCGGCGGGCGCGGTTCGGTCTGTGTGTGTGGCGAGCATGGCCAGCACAGCGGCCGCCGCAGCGACGACCGCAAGCTTCCAGCTTCGCGCCACGATGGCGGGGCCGAATATTGCACGCCTGCGCGGATTGGCAACGAGCCGGGCCTCCACGAGCTTGCGATTGACGCCAAGCAGGAAATCGTCCGGAGCGGGCATGCTGGAAAGAGCACGGGCGCCATCCCTTATCACCTTGACATCGTGGTGGAAGGCGCTGCAGGCGCTGCATGCCGCCAGGTGTTCGCGCAGTGACACAAGGTCACCAGCGCTGAGCTGCTCATCGACTTCCAGCGATGCCAGTTGGCGTGCTCTGCCGCAGTTCATATTGCGGATCGGTCCTTGTCATAGACCTGGGGCGCCTCGCCTCGCAGATACGGCCCCAGCGTGTCGCGCAGCGCCGAGCGCGCATGGAACAGGCGCGACTTCACAGTCCCCAGTGGACAGCCGACGATGCGCGCAACATCCTCATAGGGCAAGCCCTCCACATCATGGAGGAGCACGACAGCGCGGAGGCGTTCGGGCAGAGTCCCGATTGCCCGTTCGATCATCAAGGAAAGCTCCGAGTGGATGGCAGCCTGCTCAGGCGTGGTGACGTCGCCTCGCCCTTTGTCACTGTTTCCGCATGCCGTCAGTTCCGGCAAGGCGTCAAGCGAGAGATGCTGGCGCTCCGGTCTGCGGCGTCTGCGCCGATAGTCAATGCACAGGTTGGTGGCAATGCGAAACAGCCACGTGTACAAGGCGGAGCGGTTCTCGAAGCCCCGAAGACCGGCGTAGACGCGTACAAACACCTCCTGCGCGATGTCGTCCGCGTCATCGCGGTCGCTGACCATGCGACGGACGTAGTTGACGATGCGGTCCTTGTATCGGACGACGATATCATCGAAGGCCTGGCGATCGTCGCCATCCTTGCATCGTGCTACCAGCGCGGCGTCGTTGTCAGCCACGGACGTCACCATCGGGCCCTCCGCTGATCGTTTGCTTCGGCCAGCCATTCGTGTTTTATAGACGGTCCCGGCCCCCAGAAGTTCACAGGGGTCGTCTGACAGAGAAGCCCGCTGTTGACGCTGTTCGCCTGCCCGCGCTATAATGCGCCACTTGCGACCGGCAGTTGACCGGCGCGTTCCGATTATTCGGGGCCGCGAGCCAGACGTGCATCTGGGTTCGCTTCTTCCCTTGGTCGTGCATCGCACTGTTCGTCGGGTCATGCGCCCGCCCACTCGTGCAGCCGCGATCGGGCAGCCCCCTGGAAGGACTGGCACTCGTGACTAATATCCACTGGCGCTTTTTCTGGTTGATCATCTTGCTGACGGCCGGCTCCATCTATGCGGTCGCGACGCGAAAGCCCAAGTTGGGTCTGGACATACAGGGCGGGATGCGCGTCGTTCTCCGAGCGAAGACCGAGGAGCTCAGGAGCGGCAAGTGGAGCGCTGACAACCTCGAGACCACTGCAGGGATCATTCGGAGCCGGGTGGATGCCCTCGGCGTCGCCGAGCCCGTCATCTACACCAAGCCCGATCATGACCAGATCGTGGTCGAGCTCCCGGGCATTCGCAACAAGGAGCAGGCCATCGACGCGATCCAGACGACCGCTCGACTGGAGTTTCGCTATGTCGAGGAGCTCGAACGAGACTGGCGACACGAAGCGGAAGAGATCAACGGCGTCGAGACCGGCTTTGAGAAGATCACCGGTCCCGATGGCCCGATCTCACAGGAGGAACTCGAGGCGCGCGTCTTCAGCAAGGACCCGATCCTAACGGGCGATCAGCTTGAGCCGAACTCGCGTGCTGAGCTCAGTCCGCAGGGCACGGTGATCCACTTCGAGTTCAAGGGCGATGCCAAGAGGGATTTCGAGAGCTTTACGCGCTCTCACATCGGCAAGAAGCTGGCCATCTTCCTGGACAAGCGACTCATATCGGCGCCTGTGATTGAGGAACCAATCCCCGGGCAGGGCGTCATTCGCGGGCGGTTCTCGCCTGAGCAGGCGCGAACGCTCGCCAGCCAGCTCAATGCTGGCGCGCTGCCGGTTCCCCTGGAGCTCGAACAGCAGGAGACGTTGGAGGCTACCCTCGGCCGCCAGGCGATGCACCAGACACTCATCGCGGGCCTCATTGGCCTTGCCATGATCCTGGTCTTCATGGCGGTGTATTACAAGCTCCCGGGGCTGCTCGCTGATCTTGCGCTGATCCTCTACAGCCTGTTCGCCTACTCTGTTTTTGTCGGCTCTCTCTCGTGGCTAGGCTTTCCCGGGGTAACGTTGACCGTCCCGGGCATCGCAGGTTTCATCCTGTCGATCGGCATGGCGGTTGATGCCAACATCCTCATCTTCGAGCGGTTCAAAGAGGAGCGTCTGTCGGGCAAGTCCATGCGGGCCGCGATCGAGGCCGGTTTCAAGCGAGCTTTCACGGCGATCTTCGACTCGAACGTCTGTACCCTCATCACCTGCGCAATCCTCTACCACTTCGGCACCGGACCGGTTCGTGGGTTCGCCGTCACTCTGGCCATCGGCGTTCTGATCTCGATGTTCACGGCCATTACGTGTTCGCGAACGTTCCTGCTGATCCTTGCGGGCACGCAGTTCGGACAGAACGATCGCCTCTACCCGCTCTTCCTGGGCCTCCATCCGAAGCTGAACGTCACGAAGCGGCTTCCGTTGTGGTTCGGGATCTCCGGGCTGATGATCGTCCCGGGCCTCGTTTTCTGGTTGGGTATGGGCGGCGTGCGCTACAGCATCGAGTTCACCGGCGGCACAGAGGTGCTCGTCCAGTTCAATCAGAAGCCAACCGTCTCCAGCATCAGGTCAACGATGCAGCGCGCCGGCTTTGCAGATACCCGCATTGTCCTGGCTGAGGGCAACCGCGCCTTCGTCACGACGCCGCGAATGACGCAGGAACAGCAACAGACCGCGACCAGGGCGCTCGAATCTGCTGGGGGGCGCGTCGAGTCGCTCTCGTCGGTGAGCGGTGCGATCAGCCGGGAGCTGAAAAAGAACGCCATAACGGCCCTGGTGATCTCGGCCGTCTTGATCGTCCTCTACTTAACGATCCGATTCGCCATCGGAGGAGTGCTGGAGGGGCTGAAGTTCGGCGTCTGCGCCATCGGTGCGACATTGCACGATGCCGTGCTGCTCTGGGGGCTTTTCGCCATCCTCGGGTATACGCTCGGGTGGCAGGTAGACAGTCTCTTCGTGACCGCTCTTCTGACCGTCATTGGTTACTCGACACACGATACGATCGTGATCTTCGATCGGATCCGCGAGAACCTGCGGCACAAGTCGCGATCGGAGACGTTCGCCGAAGTGACCGACCGCAGTATCGAGCAGACATTCGCCCGATCCATCAATACATCGCTGACGGTCTTGATGCCTCTGGCGGCCCTGCTGATCTGGGGAGGGCCGACTGTCCGTGTGTTTGTGGCGGCTCTATTCATCGGCGTGCTTGCAGGAACCTATTCGTCGATCTTCAACGCAAGTCCGCTGCTTGTCGTTTGGCGAAGGCTCTCCGATCGGAAGGCCCCGGCGGCAGCCGGGCCGGCGCCCCAGCGATCAGCGTCTCCGGCACCGAAGCCGACGCGGCCCGCTCCAGCTCCGGCTGGCGGTGGGGCGCAACCGGCTGCGCCGCAACGACGATCGCCGGACGTCGGCGATTCGGAATCGGCCTCGGATCGGCAGACAGGCGCGGCTGCTACGGCCGCCGACAAGGCCCGCTCGAGGAAACGCAAACGCCGTATGTAGGATTCCGGACTCCAGCATCCCGTGGGGATGCTGTGTCGAGGATAGTGCACGATCACGGCAGCCTGTGCAGCGCAGAAGAGCGCGGCTGGCAGGCTGCCGATGCATTCCGTATATAGAAAGTGATGCCGCTCATGGCCGATGCCGACACGAACGATTCGCCAAGGACGAGGCGTAGCCCGGTACGATGGATCGTCTTCCTGGTTCTGATCGCGGTCGTCGCGGTATTTGCGGCGATGAATGGTCACCGAGTTGCCGTGCGCCCATTTGGCGCGTTGCGACTGAACCAGGTTCTGGCAGCGCCGTTGCTCGTCGGGATGGTGTTGGGCTGGGTCGCTCATGCGCGTCTTGCGGCATGGGGACAGCGTCGGCGTCAACGTCGCGATGCGGCTCGACAGGCCGAGCGCACGGATGCTTAGGAGAGAATGAGCCTGCTCTGAGAGGTTACCTCGGACGGAGAGTGCAGAAGCGTGGAGCCCCAAGGCGTTAGCAAGGTATGGCGTATCGCTCCCGAGAGCCCGCATGTGCCGGCATTGCAGCGGGAGCTCGGCTGCACGCGTCTCCTAGCGCGTCTCCTGGCACATCGAGGTCTCGCCGATCCCCGTGACGCGCGACGCTTCCTCGATCCGTCGTATGACCAATTGCCGGATCCCATGCTGCTGCCCGATGCGGTGCCGGCCGTCCATCGCATCGTTCGAGCTCTGGACCGACGCGAGCGTATCTATGTGCACGGGGACTACGACGGCGACGGCATCACCGCAGCGGCGCTCTGGACCCGACTGCTTCAACGATTGGGCGGAGACGTGCTGGTCCATGTCCCCCACCGACGACACGACGGCTATGATCTGCGCAGCCGTTTCGTGGACGTCGCGCGTGAGGCTGGCGCGCGGCTGATCATAACGGCGGACTGCGGGATCCAGAGACACAGGGAGGTCGAGGAAGCGCGCCGGGCCGGTCTCGATGTCATCATCACCGACCACCATGAGGTCGGCGCGGAGTTGCCAAAGGCCGTGGCGGTCGTGAACCCTCACCGATCGGACTCCCGTTACCCCTTCCGGGATCTTGCCGCCGTTGGCGTTGCCTATCGGCTCGGCGAGGCGATCGTGCGGTACCTGAGCCTGCCGGTGGCCAAGTACCGCGCTGCATTCTCGGAGCTGGCGGCCATCGGCACCATAACGGATATCATGCCCCTTGTCGAGGACAACAGGGTGTTCGTGAAGGCTGGCCTCGGATGCCTGAGCGTCACGCGCCGCGCAGGGCTGCGCGCCCTCATGGCTCAGGCGGGGCTTGGCGGGTGTCGAGCCATATCGAGCCATCAGGTCGGCTTTGTTCTCGGCCCGCGGATCAATGCGGTTGGCCGCATCGCAGATCCACGTCAGGCGCTCGACCTCCTGCTCACCGCAGATACCGACGAAGCTGCCGCGTTGGCGGCCGAGCTCGAGCAGGCCAACATGGACCGGCGGAAGGAAGAGGCTCGTATTCTCAGTGAAGCCGAAGCCGCTCTCGGCGAGACCGGACACAACGGAGCTCCATGCATCGTGCTCGACGATCCGTCGTGGCATCCGGGGGTCATCGGCGTGGTCGCCAACCGCCTGTGCGAGCGTCATGGTCGGCCGACTCTCCTGGTGGCCACCGACACCGAAACAGGTATGGGGCGCGGATCAGGACGCAGCATTCCCGCATTCGATCTTCACGCGGCGCTGTCCGAGTGCGCTCCCCTGCTCCATGAGTTCGGCGGACATGCGTACGCGGCGGGTTTCAGCATACCGACCGCCGACCTCGAGCAGTTCAAGGAGCAGTTCGTCGCCGTGGCATCGGCGCGCCTCGATGGCGCCGACCTGCGGCCAACGCTCGAGATAGACGCAGCGCTGCCGACGTACGATGTGACACGATCGCTCATGGACGAGCTCAGCATGCTTGAGCCGTGGGGTCATGCCAACGAAGAACCCCTGTTGCTGGCTCTGGGTGTACAGGTCCGCAGTGTTCGGGCGATCGGCAAACAGAGCCAACACCTTAAGTTCCACGTCGGAGAGCCCGGCCATGACTCGACCGAGGCCGTTCTCTGGAACGCGCCCGCCGAGGCGTTCAAAATCCGTGCGGGCGATGTGCTGGACATATGCTATCGTCCGAGCATCCATGCCTATAATGGTTACGAAACCCTGCAGATTCGACTAGAGGACATCCGCACCTCAGGACGCACCGATGTTGCCGCCACGTGAGCCGCCGGCCACAAGAGCCGTGATTGAACAGAGGCTGGAGACGCTGCTGCGCAGCGTCGCCGAGCATCGCCCGGACGTGAGCCTCGATCGGGTGCGCGCGGCGTTTCAGTTCGCCGATCAGAAGCATGACGGACAGCTCCGAAAGACCGGCGACCCGTTCATCACGCACCCGCTTGCTGTGGCCCAGATTCTGGCCGAGCTTCAGATGGACGAGGCCACGATCATGGCGGCGCTCCTCCACGACACGGTGGAGGATTGCGGCGTCAAGCTCGAGGACATCGAACTGCGGTTTGGAGCCGAAGTGGCGGGCCTGGTCGACGGCGTAACGAGCCTGAAGTCGATTGGCCGCGACGTGTTCTCGGATGAGCCCATACCGGGTCAGTCGCCGCCAGTCAGCGAGGCGGGCGGCAGTGGAGAACCGGAGCGCGCCGCACCCGCTCCATCCCCGGACGACGGCGCTGCGGCAACGCGGGCGGCAAGGCGTCGGTCGGTGGCAAAGAGAGCTGCCAATCTGAGGCGGCTGCTGATGGCGATGGCTCGGGACCTGCGCGTGGTCATCATCAAGCTTGCAGACCGATTGCACAACATGCGTACGCTCTGGGCCATGCCCGCCGACCATCAGCTCAGGACCGCCCTCGAAACGGAACAGGTGTTTGCGCCCCTGGCGCACCGCGTTGGGATCTGGCAGATGAAGTGGGAGCTCGAGGACCTTGCTTTCGCCTATGCCTATCCCAAGGAGTACGAACGAGTCGCCGCCATGGTGGCCCAGACGCGGGCAGAACGCCAGTCTGAGGTTGACGAAGCCGTACGCATTCTGAGCGACACGCTGGCTCGCGAGGGGCTGCCGGACGCGCATGTCACTGGTCGGCCCAAGCACCTCTACAGCATCTGGGTGAAGATGCAGCAGCAGGCCCTGGACTTCGATGACATCTACGATCTAGTCGCGCTGCGCGTGATCGTGCACACGCGCCAACAGTGCTATCAGGCCCTCGGCATCGTCAGCAGCATATGGCCCCCGATCCCAACGATGTACTCCGACTACATTGCCAAAGCCAAGACCAATCTCTATCAGTCCATCCATGTGAAGGTCATCGGTCCACATAACAAGCCTGTCGAGGTGCAGATTCGCACGTGGGATATGCACCGGACCGCCGAGTTCGGCGTCGCTGCGCATTGGGCCTACAAGGAGCACGGCGAAGGGGCCAAAGCCCAAGAGGTCTTTGATCGGCGCATGTCGTGGCTCCGGCGCCAGTTGTTCGAGTGGCCGCTGGATGCACCGGACTCCGGCACGTTCCTGCGGCAGGTGGCCCAGAACCTTTTCAGCGACCAGGTATTCGTATTCACGCCCAAGGGCGACGTCATGGATCTGCCCGCCGGCGCAACCATCATTGACTTCGCTTACCGCATACACTCGGATGTCGGCAACCGTGCTATCGGCGCCCGAGTGAACGGCAAGTACGTGCCGCTTGCTCACACGCTCCGGAACGGGGACATCGTCGAGGTAGTCACGCGGGCTAACAGCACCCCCGGGCGCGACTGGCTGACGCTGGCCAGGACGGCTCATGCGCGGTCGAAGATCAAAGCCTACTTCAGGCGCGTCATGCTCGACGAGAACATCGAGCGTGGCCGCGCCATCCTGCAGCGCGAGGCCGAAAGGGTCGGCATCGAGCGCTCAGCGCTGCGCGATGAGGCTCTTGCCGCCATCGCACAGACGTTGAACCTCCGGAATGAAGTCGACCTGTATGCAGCGCTGGGCTACGGAAGCTTGAGCGTCGTCACCGTCCTGAAGCGCCTGGCCCCTGACCGCGAGCTTCCCGATCGCGACACGATGCTGGAGCGGAGGGGCCGAAGCGACGACAGGCATCTGAGGGTCACGGTCGGCGGCCTCGACAACGTGTCCTTCCGGCGCTCACGATGCTGCATGCCGATCCCCGAGGACCACGTTGTTGGCTACGTGACGCGCAACGCGGGTCTGGCTCTGCATCGTCGGGAATGCCCCAACGCGCAGCATCTCATGGAGACCGAGCCGGATCGCGTGATGCCTGTGGACTACTCGGGCAACCCTGGGCAGGTCTTCAGCGTTCCGCTTCGCATACGCGCCGCCGACCGCAAGGGACTCATCGGCGATATCGGCGATGCGTTCGCCGAGGCAGGAATCATGATCACCAAGGTCAATACGCGGAGTCATCGTGACAACACTGCCACCATTGATCTCTGTGCGGAGATCCGTGATCTGGAGCAGATTGCCCGGATCGAAGCCGGCCTCCAGCGCATGCCGGATATCATCTCGATCGAAAGGACCATGGGTGGCGCCCATCACTGAACGCCGCTCTGACGCGGCTTACTGACCATGCGTGTTGTGATCCAGCGGGTTTCGCGCGCATCCGTCACCGTGGACAACGAGTGCATCGCCTCAATCGGTTGCGGACTGGTTGCGCTGGTTGCCGTGCATGCGGGCGATACCGTTGGTGACGTCGAGTACATTGCGGAGAAGATAACGGGTCTCCGCATCTTCCCGGACCCTGATGGTAAGATGAACCTATCGGTCGCCGATGCAGGCGGAAGCGTCGTCGTGATCTCGCAGTTCACGCTGTACGGCGATGTGCGCCGCGGCAAGCGTCCAAGCTTCACGGAGGCCGCACCGCCCGATCACGCGATCCCGCTCTACGAACGTGTGTGCAGTGAGATACAGGGGCGCGGCGTGCCCGTATATAGAGGTGAGTTCGGCGCACACATGCTGGTCGAGCTAGTGAATGACGGGCCGGTGACGATCTTGCTCGATAGCCGCAAGCTGTTCTAGGCAACCGACTCCGCACTGCGATGGCATACACGACGTTTACACAACAGAACAATCGTCGCCGCCCTGCCGCGCCGGCAACGCGCAGACGAGCTCCGGGCTACTTCGGAGCCGCCGAGGGACTCCGCAAGTCCGGCCACCTGCGCGCTGCAGTCGAGGAGTACGGCAAGGCAGTGGAGCTGGCACCCGATGATGCCTACTACCGATGCCGGTATGCGGAGGCGCTGGCGGAGTCGGGTACGACCGAGCATGCAGCGGCGCAACTCGAGACCGCATGTGCGCTCGACCCCGACAACCACTACTATCACTACAAACTCGGGCACGTCTACGTTCAGGCCGGACGCATTGCAGAGGCAGTCGGAGCTCTGCGACGCGCAACAGAACTGGCGCCGGACGACGCCTACTACCACGCTCGCCTGGGAAGCCTGTATTTCCAGACCGGCCAGCCTCAGAACGCGGTCAAGGCCTTCCAGTCCGCGCTCCGGATCGCGCCCGACAATCCTGCCTATCACTGCTTGATAGCCGATGCTTACGTGAGAATCGGGGCAGATCGCGTGGCGCTCCAACACTACCGCAGCGCAGGTTCGCTTGATGACTACGATGCTGCGTTTGTGGCTCAAGTGCGGCGTCTGATGCCGCCGCCCGACCGATGACCTTGTCACGCGGTCCGCTATCCAAGGGAGGAGTCCATGTTCACCAAGCTGCTGCTCGCCTCTGACGGCTCGGACTATGCGCTCCGTGCAGCCCAGGCTGCCGCCGCAATCGCCAAATCCATGGGAGCTTCGGTCACCGTCCTGCATGTGTTCTCGGCGCCGCTCCTGCAAATGACCGCCCCAGGCGCGCCGGGCATGGACATAGATCCGGGCGCCGTTAACGACTACATGGAACAGGTTCAAGACAGCGTCGCCCGTCGCACGGGACGCATTCTGGAAGAGGCTGGCGTCGCCTACGATACCCTGACGGAGGTCGGCCATCCTGCCGAGGTCATCACGCGGATAGCCGAGGACGACGGCTATGATCTCATCGTCCTCGGCAGTCGTGGAATGACCCCGATCAAGTCATTCTTGCTCGGCAGCGTGTCCGATAAAGTGTCCCACCACGCACATTGCCCCGTCTTGATCGTGAAGTAGCGCCAGGGAGCCGCTCTACGCGAGCGGAAGCCGCATGGTGACGCCCGTGTCGGCAGCGCGCTTGCCGGCTTCGAGTATCTCCTGGGCGTCTCTGCTCACGCTCATAGAACAGAACCCTTCGGGCTGCTCGCCGGTTGTCAGGCAGTGGAGGAGGTATTCGGGGCCGCTCGTGCGAGGCGGCACGGTCGGAGGCGCCTCAATGGTGAACTGCTTGCCGTCTTGTTGGATGAGCACCTTGTTGCCGGCGACGGCGATGCTCCCGCCCGTTCCGTAGGCAACGGGGTTCGGAGTGGCATATCCGACGGTCTGCGTCCAGCACGCCTCGGCGACACCGAACGCATGGGGGTACTTCATGACGATGATCGCGTTGTCGTCCGGCACCGGGTAGTCCTTGACGAACGTACCTCGGAATCCGGTGACCTCCGAAGGCAGGCCCAGGAACCGCGCACACATGTTGGCCGAATAGCAGCAGTAATCCATCAGCGCGCCGGCTCCGTTCTTCTCCTCGTCATACAGCCACGACCAGAAGTGGCGCGAGCATCCGATCTCCATGGGGCCGTTGTGAGCGCTCCGCTGCTTGAAGAAGAAGAGTTGCCCGATCTCTCCCGCCAGAATGCGCCGCTCCATCTCCTGAATGCTCGCAGCCCAGGCGGTGGGCCAGTTCACCATCAGAAGGGTCCCAGCCTTCGCGGCAGCAGCCACCATACGGTTGGCCTGTTCCAGGGTCGCGCTCATCGGCTTCTCGCTGATCACGTGGATGCCTTTGGCCGCGCAGGCCTCTACGATCTCTGCGCCCGCGCTGTTCTCGGCTGCGGCTTGAACGATGTCGAGATCCTCCTTCTCGATCATCTCCTGCCAGGACTCGTACAGCCGCGGAACGTTGTACTCCGCGCGTATCCGGTCTCGGAGATCCGAGTTGGGGTCTCCCGCCGCGACTATCTCGACGTTGGACAGCGCACTCCAGTGTTGCAGCTCCCCCCACACATGGTCATGGACCATCATCGCGACACCCACGCGGTACTTTCTCGCCATGTCACTCTCCTTTGCTGAGGCCCTTCAGCCAAGACGAGGGCCTCGCGTCTGTCCGGAACGATACGACGTTCGGTGCGGTCCTTCCTGCCCGCGCCGGCGGGGACGGTGGCGGGCAGGACTGAGCACAGTCTCTGTGGAAACACTGGCTACGACTCCGTTGTGAAAGGTTACGCCATGAGATTCTCGTGGTCGGATCGCAGAGCGCTCTGCTGCTGCGGGCTGTTGCCGTGGCTTGTGCTGCTTGGAGGCGCACTCCTGCAGTCGGGTGCGACGCAGAGTCTGGAACAGCCGCGTACGAACGATCGAGATGGCGCCCGGATGGTCTTCGTTCCCGAGGGCCCTTTCATCATGGGATCCAGCGATGCCGACATCGCCGCCATCACTCGCGCCGACCCGCGATCGCAGCCTGGTCTCCTGGCCAACGAACGTCCCCGTCGGACTGTGTCGCTCAACGGCTACTGGATCTACAAGACCGAGGTGACGGTGGCCCAGTACCGACGTTTCTGTTCAGAGACCGGGCGAAAGATGCCCGAGCCTCCGAACTGGGGGTGGAAGGACGATCACCCGATGGTCAACGTGGCGTGGAGCGATGCGATGGCCTACGCGCGCTGGGCCGGAGCGGACCTGCCGACGGAAGAGGAATGGGAAAAGGCCGCACGAGGCGCCGACGGGCGCTTCTTTGCCTGGGGCAACACATGGCCGCCTCCTCAGGGTGTGGGCAACTTCGCCGATGTCACGACGAAGCGGAAGTACCGGACATGGGTCGTTCTGGACGCCTATGACGACGGCTATGCTGAGACGGCACCCGTCGGCGCGTTTCCCAAGGGGGCTTCGCCATACGGCGTGCTCGACATGGCAGGGAATGTGTGGGAGTGGTGTGCCGACTCTGCCGACCCACAGAACCGCTCTTCGGCGAACGCCCAGCAGGCACGCTTCCGGTCAGTCCGCGGCGGATCATGGTCCAACTACGGCGCCGACTTCCTGCATGCGGCCCGACGTCACAGGAAGGAGGCGACGGAGCGAGATCACAATCTCGGCTTCCGCTGCGTCGTCAGGAAGGATGCTGAAACGAGATGAGCAGCGTCGAGTTCGTGAAAGTGCCCACCCTCCGGAGCGTCGAGGAGTTTCGTGGGGCTTTGGAGCGTCTTGCGATAGACATCCCCTGCGAGGATCCGGTGGAGGTCGGCACTTGTGCCCCGCTGGCGCAGCCCATCCAGATTCTTGGACGGACGGTGTCCAATCGGTTCTGCATTCAGCCCATGGAGGGGTGGGACGGGACTCCGGATGGCCGTCCATCCGAGCTCACGGCAAGGAGGTGGCGGCGTTTCGGCGCCTCCGGCGCGGGGCTGATCTGGGGATGCGAGGCCGTGGCCGTTCGCCACGACGGGCGGGCAAATCCCCGGCAGTTGATGCTAACGAGCGAGACATCAGCGGCTATAGCGCAGTTGCGCGAAGAACTCGTCCGATCGGCCTCCGAAAGCTACCGACCGCCAGACGGGGTCCCATCGCGAGCCCAATCTCCGTTGATCGGCCTGCAGCTCACCCACTCCGGACGCTTCAGCCGCCCGAATGACCGGGATAGACCAGAGCCTGTAATCGCCTATCATCACCCGATTCTCGATCGCCGGGTCAACATAGGTCCCGACTATCCTACGATAACGGATGGCGAAATCCGTCGCCTCATCGACTGCTATGCTGAGGCAGCCAAACTCGCCCAGCAATGCGGCTTTGACTTCGTGGATCTGAAGCACTGCCATGGCTACCTCGGCCATGAGCTGCTGAGCGCCCACACTCGTCCCGGTCCCTATGGAGGCTCGCTGGAGAACCGGACCCGCTTCTTGAGGGAGCTTGTCGAAGCGGTGCGCTCATCGGCGCCGGGTCTCGGTATCGCTGTACGGGTCAGCGTCTTCGACATTGTGCCCTATGAGCCCGACCCGTCTCGGTCTACGCCGGGCAAGCTGGGGCCGGGCGTCCCGTCGGACTACTGCGACGCGGTTCCGTATCTCTACGGGTTTGGAGTCGATCCCGAGCAGCCGACCGAGATAGATCTATCCGAGCCGCTTGCCGTGTTCGCCATTCTGCAGGAACTTGGTTTGACACTCGTCAACGTGACCGCAGGGAGTCCCTACTATAGCCATCACATCCAGCGGCCAGCGCTCTATCCTCCGTCGGATGGGTACCAGCCGCCCGAAGACCCGCTGGTTGGCGTGGCGCGGTTGCTGCATGCAGCGCGGTACATCAAGGAGGTGTACCCGGAGTTCGTTCTGGTCGGCACAGGCTATACCTATCTGCAGGAGTACCTTCCCAACGTCGCTCAAGGCGCTGTCAGGAGCGGTTGGACGGACATCGTGGGGATCGGCAGGATGGCGCTGAGCTATCCCGACATCATCGCTGACTGCCTGGCGGGACATCCACTGGACCGGAAGCGGATCTGTCGGACTTTCAGCGATTGCACCACGGCTCCGCGCGCAGGAATAGTCTCGGGGTGCTATCCTCTAGATGAGCACTACCGGCGTTCGACGCATGCACACGCTCTTCAGGTCGCTAAGGATGCGCTGAAGAGGCGGCTTGGCGGCTAAAGCAAGTGCGACGAACTCAAGCGTTCGTGCGTCTGATAGGGTAAGGCGAGCCCCACCGCTGGATCCTCGCCCAATGCGCCACGGAGGTCTATGACTATGAGATTAGTGCGCGTTCTGGCAAGCGCAGCCATCGCGATCGCAGCGGCATCTGCCACGGCGCAGGTGCCTCGCTCGATCCAGGACTACGTGTGCCGACGCCTTGACGACTTCACCGTCACCGGCGTTGTTGCTTCGGCCGACCAGCGTGAGCTCGGAAAGATCAACAAGGACTTCGGGTTCCTCTATCGGTTCAAGACCGTGCTCATGCGCTACAAGGAGCCGAACAAGGTCCGGATCGAGGGTTCTGTCGAGGGCACCAAGGGTGTCTACATCCTCAACGGCTCGATCCAGATCGTATCGATCCCGAAGCTTCGGCTCAACACCCGTCGGGATTTCGGCAACTCGCCGGGCAAGCGCAAGTCCCTCATGGACATGGGGTTGGTGTCCGAGTACTTCCTGACGTACACGAACTTCAAGTTCGTGCGCGAAGGCGTGGTTGAGGGCACTCCCGTCGGAGTGTTCGAAGTCACCTACAAGGACCGAGATGAAGACACGTCGCACCACATCGTGTACATCGATCCCAAGACGCGCGTGGTGCGCAAGCGCGACGCGTATCGTCAGGACGGGACTCTGCAGGCGATCTACTACTACCGCGATGTCAAGGAAGTGTCTCCTGGCATCTGGTTCCCGACGAGGATCGAAGTTCAGAACACGGATCGCAAGCTTGCCGGGTCAACCGTCTACCGCGACTTCAAGGTTAACACGGGCCTGCCCGACAACCTGTTTCAGTGAGGCGGCTGGACCGCACGAGCAGGGATCGTCATAGAATGGGTGCTTCGATCGTCACATTCGGCGAGATCATGGGGCGCATCGCGCCGCACGGCTATCGTCGGCTTGCTCAGGCGTTGCCCGGAGACGTCGCGTTCACCTTTGGGGGCGGCGAGGCGAATGTCGCGCTTTCGTTGGCGTGGTTGGGGGCCGACGCCGCATTCGTCACAGCGCTGCCGCGCAATCCCATCGCGGATGCCTGTCTTCGTTTTCTCCGCGGCCACGGCGTTGACGTGTCGCGCGTCATCACAGCCGATGGACGACTGGGGCTCTACTATCTGGAGACAGGCGCGAATCAGCGCGCGAGTGAGGTCACATACGATCGTGCGGGTTCGTCCATCATGCTCGCGCCGCCGGAGGCATATAACTGGCACGCCATCCTGCACGGCAAGACATGGTTTCACGTCACCGGCATTACCCCAGCGCTGAGTCGCAACACAGCCGATGCGACGCTGGCGGCCGTCAGGGCGGCATCAGAGGCTGGCATGACGGTTTCGTGTGATCTGAACTTCCGCAAGAAGCTGTGGAACTGGCATCCGGGGATCTCAGCGCGTGATCTTGCAGAACGTACGATGAGATCCATCCTGCCGTACGTCCGGGTGGTCATCGCCAACGAAGAGGACGCGGAGATGGTCCTCGGCATTCGCGCAGCCAATGCCGACGTAGAGGGGGGCAGTCTCCAACACGACGCCTATGCCGACGTTGCGCGCGAAGTGACGCACCAGTTCCCCAGCGTCACGCACGTCGGCATCACCCTGCGGCAAAGCGTTTCCGCCAGCCACAACAACTGGGGCGGTATGTTGTACGTGGCTCGCGAGGACACCGCGAACTTTGCCCCGCTCGGTCCTGACGGCCGGTATCGCCCGTATGAGATCCGCAATATCGTGGACAGGGTGGGCGGCGGCGATGCGTTTGCTGCCGGTCTCATATACGCGCTCACTCACCCGGAGCTGCAGACGCCCGCTACAGCAGTCTCGTTCGCAGTGGCGGCGTCGTGTCTCAAACACTCGGTCGAGGGCGACATGAACTTCGTCTCACGAGGCGAGGTAGAAGCGCTGATGAAGGGCCAGGCGTCCGGGAGAGTGAAGCGGTGACGGCGCACCGATCGAAGGCGCCTGATAGACGAACAGCGACGGGAGATGGCATGTGAACCGACACAACGTCATTCAACGCATTGAAGAGTCCGGTCTCATCGCAGTTGTGCGTGCGTCCGACGCAGAACAGGCACTGAGGATTGCGGAGGCCTGTCGGCTCGGAGGCGCGGCCGCGATTGAGATTACCTTCACCGTGCCTGGCGCTGCCGCTGTCATCGAGAGGCTGGCGGGCGCCTACACGCGAGGAGAGATCCTGATCGGAGCCGGCACCGTGCTCGATCCCGCGACCGCACGCATCGCCATTCTTGCCGGCGCCCAATACGTTGTGTCGCCCATGCTGAACCCACAGGTTGTCGAGACCTGCCATCGCTATGGCATCGCATCCATGCCGGGGGCGATGACGGTGCGCGAGATCGTCGAGTGCATGGAGTGCGGTGCGGACGCTGTCAAAGTGTTTCCCGGAGAGGTTCTCGGACCGGCCTTCATCAAGGCGGTGCGCGGTCCCCTCCCCGAAGCGATGCTCGTTCCAACCGGAGGTGTCAGTCTCGACAACGTCGGGGCATGGATCGCGGCTGGCTGTATGGCCGTGGGGGTCGGGGGCAACCTTACAGCCGGCGCCAGGACCGGCGAGTACGACGCAGTCACGGCGATGACCCGGCGTTTCGTGGAGGCGATCGCTGCAGCCCGGGCCTGACAATCGGCGCTACCGGATGCTGGGCGCGGTAGAGGCGCAAGCGCTGCTGCCCCTGGCGGCCCGGCGAGAGCTTCCGGCCCTGTCCTTGCTTGTCGTTGCCGTAACGACGCTGCTCATCGTCAATCCTGCGTTCCGAACGCCCGACAATCTTGCGGTTCTCGCTCAGGACGCGGGCATTCTGGGCATCATGGCGTGCGGGCAAGCCCTGGTCATCATCACCGCCGGCATTGATCTATCTGTGGGATCCATGCTCGCGCTGAGCGCATGCGTGGCCGGCTCTCTGATGATGCGTGGCATGCCGTGGCTGGTTGCGTCGCTGTGCGGCCTCGTGGCGGGCGTTGTGGCGGGTCTCGTGAACGGCTCCCTCATCACCTATCGCAGGCTGCCCCCCATACTGGTGACCCTCGCAACGCTGCTCCTCTACCGCGGCCTCACCAATGTCGCCACCGGCGCTGCGCCCTACAACATCCTCCCCGAAACGTTCAAGATGATCGGCAAGGGCACCGCTCCCCTCGTCATGATGGTCGCCGTAGGCGGACTGATCGCCCTGATGGTCGCCAGGGGACGACTGGGACGCCACATACTGGCAGTCGGCGGGAGCCCGCTGGCCGCGCGATTGTCCGGGGTTCCGCCCGATGCCGTGCTTCGGCGGGTCTATGCCATCTCAGGCCTGTGCGCCGGCATCGCCGGGCTCTTGCTTGCGGCGGCCAACGGCAACGCTCAGTGGAATCTCGCTGACGGATGGGAGCTGGATGTGATCGCTGCCACGGTGATCGGGGGCGTCAGACTGACGGGCGGCGAAGGGAGCATTCTGGGCGCAATGTTCGGGGCAATGATCATCGTCGTGTTGCGCAATGCTCTGTTCCTGTTGGGCGTCCCTGTCGAGCAATACGGCCTCGTGACGGGCGGCGTGATCGTGTTGGCAGCGCTCACGGAGCAATGGCGCCGGCGGGTGGAGAGCCGTCAGTGAAGCCGCGCCTGCCCGTCGAAACCGGTGTCGCCGTCATCTTGCTGGCGGCGTCTGCGTGGCTTGCGATTACGTTTCCCACGTTCCGCAGCGGAGCAACCTCCTACGTCATCATCGGCAACGCGTCGGAGATCGCCATACTGGCTGCAGGAATGACGCTGGTCATAGCAGCCGGCGGGATTGACGTGTCGGTTGGATCGGTTCTGGGCTTGTGTGCCATCGTACTGGGCAAGCTCGCTGGAGAGATGGGCTGGAGCATCTGGCCTGCCTGCGGCGCATCAATCGGCGTCGGCGTGGCATGCGGCTTGATAACAGGCACTCTCGTGGCGCGATTCGCGGTTCCCCCCATCGTCGCCACGCTGGCCATGTTCGCAGCCGCTCGCGCTGGAGCCTATGTGCTGAGCGGGGGCGACAGCATATCGCAGCTGCCCGAGGGCTTGATCTCGCTCGGATATGGCTCGTTGTTCGGCATGCCCTATACGGCGTGGGTTGCCGCCGGCGTCTTCGTCCTCGGCGGACTGGTGGTTCGCCGCACGTCCTTCGGTCGTGGTGTGCTGGCGATCGGGGGCGGACGTACAGCCGCGTTCCTGAGCGGCCAGCCGACGCAGCGCATTGAGACGTGGGTGTACGGCATCAATGGGCTGCTGGCGGGTCTTGCCGCTGTCATTGTGGTGGCCCGCGGAGCGACCGCCATCCCCGATGCCGGTCGTTTCTCGGAAATGACCGCAATCACGGCGGTGGTGCTGGGAGGGACTCCGGTCACCGGCGGCCAATGTACTATGACGGGTACAACGCTCGGCGTGCTCGCCATCGGCGTGATCACCAACGGCGTGCGCGCCTATGGGAAGGGAGACATCTGGGTGCTTCTGGTGCTCGGATGTGCATTGCTTGTTGCCGTCGAAGTGGACCGATGGCGCAGGCGAGAAAGGAGACGCACGGAATGAACCGATCGGCTCGCATACTCACAGCCATCCTTGTTCCGGTCCTCGTAATCGCGCTGTGTGGATGCGCCCCAGAGAAGAAGGCCAAAGAGCGCCGCATCGCCTTTGTCTTCAAGGTGGATGGCCTGCTCTATAGCGAAGTGTGTAAGCGGGGCGCCATGCAGGCCGCCAAGGAGCTGGGAGTCCGCGTGGACTACCTCGCTCCGGACAAGGCCGAGGTAGGCAAGCAGATCGCGATTGTCGAGCAGCTCATCGCCGAGAAGACTGACGCCATCGTCATCTCGCCGAACGATGCCGATGCTATCGTGCCCGTGATACGCAAGGCGATGGACGCCGGCGTGAAGGTCTTCACGTGGGACTCCGACGCACCGGCATCGCAACGGATCTTCTACGTCGCAGCAGCAGACGATGTGAAGATCGGCGAGGATATCGCCGACGCGCTGGCCAAGGACATCGGCGAAAAGGGCAAAGTCCAGATCGTGAGCGGCGGACGTGGCGCAGCCAACCTGAACCTGCATGTCCAGGGCATGGAGAAGGCGTTCGCCAAGTATCCCGGGATCACGCTGGTGCAGCCATACATCTACAACGACGATGACAACCAGAAGGCCCGGACGATGGCCATTGCGGCGCTGCAGAAGGACCCCGACATCGTTGGGTTCGCCTGTGCCAACTCGCCCAGCGCGCCAGCGGTCGGCGAAGCCATCACCTCTCTGAACAAGATCGGCGCCGTCAAGGTCTGGGGCCTGGCGCTGCCAAGCGAAACCCGCCAGTACCTGAAGTCCGGTGCGGTTTCGGGCCTGATGCTCTGGGATCCGGCTAAGCTCACCTACTACACGGCCAAGGTGGTGAACGCCTATCTGGACGGCAAGCAGCCAGAAGACGGTGAGCAGGTCGAAGGCATCGGCGCCGTCTCGTTCAGCAACGGCGTCCTGCTCATACCGGGCGTCACGATCACCAAAGAGAACGTGGACGAGTTCGACTTCTAGTCACACCGTCCTAGCGGCGACATCCGAGGCTCGCGTCGGGCTCAGAAAAGACCAAGTTCGAGGCGAGCCTCTTCGCTCATCCGCTCTGGCGTCCACGGCGGATCCCATACGATCTCCACGCTCGCACCCGTGACGCCCTTGACCTTGGCCACCTTCTCCTCGACCTCGATCGGCAAGGATACGGCCACAGGGCATCCCGGGGCCGTCAGCGTCATCTCTACGCGCACGTGACCGTCGTCGGCGACATGGACGCCATAGACGAGCCCCATGTCGTAGATGCTCACCGGTATCTCGGGATCGTAGATGCCCCGCAGAACCTCGATCACGTCGCCTTCGATGATAGTGCGGCTCATGGGATCGAGCCCCGACGATGCCGGCTGGTTCATTCCGTGGACACCGGATGGCTTGCGCCGTTAATGGCGGCCTGCAGCGTGTGCCACGCCAGACTGGCGCATTTCACTCTGGCAGGAAACTCACAGACCCCGGCAAAGGCGGCCAGCTTCCCGATCTTGTCAACGTCTGGCAACGTGTCGGGTGAGCTCGTGACCATGGCGTGAAACTCATCGAACAACTGCTGCACTTCGGCGCGGGTCTTGCCTTTCACGGCCTCTGTCATCATGGACGCCGAGGCCTTGGAAATCGCGCAGCCGGCCCCCTCGAAGCTGACGTCGCGGATAACGTCGCCGTCGAGCTCCACAAACACGCTGATCTGGTCACCGCACAGGGGGTTGTGGCCGACCGCGCGATGGTCCGCCGACTCGAGCACCCTGAAGTTGCGCGGCCGCTTGTTATGATCCAGAATGATCTCCTGGTACAGCTCACGAAGTTCCGACATTAGTGAAACACCTCCCGGACGGCGTGCAATCCGCGGATCAGCGCGTCGATGTCCTCGCGTGTGTTATACAGCGCCAGCGAAGCGCGAGCAGTCGCCGGCAACTCCAGACGACGCATCAGGGGCATCGCGCAATGATGACCGGTTCTGATGGCCACCCCGTGCAGGTCGAGGATCGTCCCGATGTCGTGAGGATGGGCAACGTCCATCACGAACGAGAGTATTCCAGCCTTGTCAGGCGCATTGCCGATCAGTCGCAGACCCGGTACCTCGGTGATACGCTCCGTCGCGTACCGGAGGAGATCCGCCTCGTATCGGGCTACCCGCTGCAGGCCGACCGCATTCAGATACCTCAAAGCGGCGCCCAATCCGATGGCTCCGGCGATATGCGGCGTCCCTGCCTCGAACTTAGCGGGGAGCTGATTGTAGGTGGTCTTCTCGAAGGTGACCGTCTCGATCATATCGCCGCCGCCCTGATAGGGCGGCATGCTCTGGAGAAGGTCGCTTCGGCCATAGAGCACGCCAATGCCTGTGGGCCCCAGGGTCTTGTGTCCTGAGAACGCATAGAAATCACAGCCGATCGCCTGCACGTCCACGGGCATGTGGCTGACAGCCTGCGCTCCGTCAATGAGAACCGTCGCGCCGACGGCATGCGCCATCTCAGTAATCTGCTTCACCGGGTTCACGGTGCCGAGCGCATTGGAGATGTGCGTAACGGCGACGATCTTCGTGCGGTCCGATAGCATGTCCGCGTAGGCATCCATGCGCAGTCCGCCGTCATCGGTGATCGGGACGACACGCAACTTGGCTCCTGAGCATTCGCAGACCATCTGCCACGGAACGATGTTGGAGTGGTGCTCCATCTCCGTGAGGAGAACCTCGGTGTTCGGCTTTAGCACACGGCTGCCGTGGCAGAACGCGACGAGGTTGATGGCCTCGGTGGTACCCCGCACATAGATGATCTCGTGGTCATAGCGCGCGTTAAGGAAGGACCGGATCTCGCCGCGGACGCTCTCATAGGCGTCTGTTGAGCGTTGGCTCAGCGTATGCACCCCGCGATGGATGTTGGCGTT
>JAAYVH010000150.1 GCA_012517255.1 Chthonomonadales bacterium | reverse complement strand
TGCGCGCCAGAGGTGCGCAAGCATATCCTGCACGCAGTCATCCACATCGAGGACGCCGCGATTGCGCGCCTCGCGCCATCCGGTCAGCCTCAGGCACGCTGTGCAGCGAGCCTGAGTCCAACTCGCTCTTGCCCCTACCATCCCGCTGGTGCCTCCGATAGAGCCAGTTCCGATTGTGCGAGCCAAGCACCCCATTATACATTGTTTGAGCGCCCCGCCGTCGGACGGGGCGACTCCGACGTCTGGTCGGAACCGTCCAGCGCCGCTCGGAGAGCAGGAGCTTGCGCATCCGGGCAGGGCCATCAGAGGAACGGGTGGGTCCGGCGAAGAACAACTGAACGAGCATCTTGCGAAGGCGGAGCGACAGATGACCTACGACGATCGTTACATGGCGTTCATGGGCCTGGGCCCGAAGCGTATGCCCCACTGGGAGCACTGGTCGTGCCCGGACGCCGAGACGTACCTGACCGGGATTGACTACTACGAGCATCCGCGCCTGTGTCGCCTGAGGCTGCAGGAACTGTATCCGGAGCTGGGACTTCACGTACCCGAGAGCGATGAACCGCGTCCACGACCGCAGCTTGACCTTGGCGAGCATAGCAGTACGACCGATGAGCGCGGCCGCCACTCCATACGATGGGGCGACACGACGAGCTGGCACTGGGACTGGGGCAAGACGTTTCGCGATGTCGAAGAGGTACTGACCTGGTCGCCATTGGAGCACGCGGACTTCACGGACGTGCCCGTGGTCGAAAGCCGGGACTACTCCGACGAGGAGCGGCTCTACGAGTCCTACCGGCGGCACTTCCCTCCGGAGCACGGCGAACGCGCGCCCGAGGGCTCTACAGCTTCCGTGGGCTTCTACAACACCATGTTCATGTGGCCGCTGCTCACGTTCGGCTGGGACCTGTTCCTGCAAGCATGCCTTGACCCGCGCTTCGACCGCGTCATGGAGGAGTTCGCCGAGATCAACCGCCGCGTGTTCCGCTCGTTCGCGCGTCTGCCGGTGAACTTCGTCATCTGCCATGATGACATCGTCAACACACGCGGGCCCGTATGCTCGCCGAAGTGGATGCGCAAGCACATCTTCCCGCGCTACGAGGAGTTCTGGAGCATCGTCAGGGCCGCGGGCAAGCAGGTCATCTTCATGTCGGATGGCAACATGGACGCCTACGCCGACGATGTGCTGGCGTGCGGCGCCCGAGGGATCGTGACCGAGCCCTACACCGACTTCAAGGCCATCGCCCGCAAGCACGAAAACGTGACGCTGGCGGGGGAGGGCGACAACCGCATCCTCACGCGCAACGATCCCGACGAGATCGAAGCCATGGTGCGGTCCATGGTGGAGACGGGCAGGATAACGGGCGGTTACTTCATGTGCATCGGCAACCACATTCCGTGGAACGTGACGCCCGAAGGCATCAAGCGGTACCTCGACCTGTCGAAGGAACTGGCGGTGCGATAGCCCCATGATCCACGTGGATATCTGCCGTGCGGGCTCCGTCGTGCGTGAAGTTGACCCTGCCACCATCAAGGACCACCTCAACAACGGTCCCGACCTGATGTGGGTGGACGTTACCGATCCGACCGAGGATGACTTCCGCCTGATCGAGGAGCAGTTCGGCTTCCACCCGCTGGCCATGGAAGACGCGCGCAAGCAGAACCAGCGCGCGAAGATGGACGAATACGACGGCTACCTCTTCATAACCATGCGAGGAGCGGCTCCCGGCGTGGAGGACATGGCGAGCGACGAGGGTTTTGCGCAGGAGATAGATGCCTTCCTCGGTCCCCGCTATCTCGTCACCGTTCATCGAGGGGAGTGCTCGGCGCTGAGCGAGACCCGCCGTCGCTGGCAGCAGCGCCCCGGAAGGATCCCCGACGAGCCGGCGTTCCTGCTCTACGTGCTGTTTGATACGGTGGTGGACGGCTACTTTCCCGTCATGGACGCTCTGGACGATGCCATCGACGCCATCGAGGACGAAGCATTCTCGCCTGGCTCCATGGCCGACATCGGACCGGCTCTCGTTCTCAAGCGTCGCCTGCTCCTACTCAGGCAGACCCTGGCTCCCATGCGCGACCTTGCCAACAGCCTCCTTCGCGCCGACCTCGATCTGGTGCCCAACGCCACGCGGGTCTACTATCAGGACGTCTACGACCATACACTCCGATTGCTGGAGCAGGTGGACCTGCACAGGGACATTCTGACGAGCGCCCTCGAGGCCCAGCTTGCCCAGATCAGCAACCGTCTGAACCAGGTCATGAAGACCCTCACCAGCATCTCGGCCATACTCATGACCCTGGCGCTCGTTGCGGGCATCTACGGCATGAACTTCCGCCACATGCCCGAGCTCGAATGGCGCTACGGCTACTTCGCCGCCCTCGGCGCCATGGGCGTCATCGCCGTCGGCCTGGCAGCATTCTTCCGGAAGATACGGTGGCTGTAGGCAGTTGGCGGGAAGGCAGTCCCGCATTGCCGTGAGGCGAGGACCGCCACCTCCATGCTGGGGCCGGTCAGTTCTCCCACGCCTCCTCCGATTCCGTCGCAGCGGCCACGGGGTTTTCCCGATCAAAGGCCCAGCGCACGGGGTTGTCGAGGATGTACTGACGGATGCGGTCCAAAGACCCGTCGTCACGGATGATGTGTTCGTAGTAGTTGCGTTGCCAGAGTCGACCGCGGAATGGCGGCCAACCGTCGTTCTTGACGCGACGCATGTATTCGTTCGTGGTCATCGTTTTGAACCATTGCACAATTTCCGGTAGGGGCGCACCTGCGTGTGCGCCCGATAACGCATCGGCGTGTGCGCCCGATAACGCATCGGCGTGTGCGCCCGATAACGCATCGGCGTGTGCGCCCACATTGGGATCGGGGCAGACACGCAGGTCTGCCCCTACGGGGTGCGTGATTACGATGATGCCGTGGAAATGGTTGGGCATGACGACGGATGCATCGGTCTCGACGCATGCGTACTTGCGGTTCAGTTCCGTCCACCATTTCGCGATCATCTGCCCCGCATCGTTCAATCGCATCTCGCCCTCGACGACCTCGCCGAACAGACAAGCCCGATCCTGGGTGCAGATCGTCACGAAGTACGCCCCGGCCTGCGCGTAATCATATCCTTTGAGCCGAATGCTGCGGCGGCGGCGGCTTTCCGGCGTGTGTGCTGTCATCGCCGTGCCTTCCGCACTTCCTGAACGTTCTTGACCTCCAGCAGGAAGTCGCCCTTCAGCGTGTCGCCGGTGCGAACTAACAGCGGCCCGATGGCACAGCGGCTCAGGAGGTAGAAAGCGGTCGCGCGGCCCTCAACGGCGGCCCGCACGTGAACGTCGCCGTGACCGTAGACGGTCAGCGAGGGGCCATTGCTCGACTGCAAGGCTGCCTGATAGATGTTCAGCTTCACGGATCGGAAATCGGCAGTGCCCTCCTCGGTCTCATCGAGATCCCATGGCCAGCGTGGTCTGACGCTCTCGGGCGAACGTGAGCGGGACTTGCCTCGGAAGGGTTTGGCAACACCGCGCCTACGCATGATGCTGTCGGCGGGAGCGTCACCCCACTCGCACCATCGGTCCCATGACAGGGTCCAGTCGTGTCCCTTCAGCGGTATGCGCAGGCCGATCTCTCGGGCAAAGAAGTCCGCGCCATTGTTGACGAACTCGTAGGCGATGCGCTGGGCGCCGCTGGCGTCGGGCGTCATGATGACCGCGCCTTCGAACCCGGGCCACTTCTGCCGAATGATCAGCGAAGTACCGCGAAGGGTAACAGCGGTCTCGGGCCGCCCGTCCGGCAGGACCGCGAATGGCGGCTGCGCAGTCCAGAGGTCGGCGAAATCGAACCGCGTCACGTGAAACGTCGGCCACGCGGCGGCGTCGCCGAGCGCTTCTGGGGCATCCGGCACGGCGACGGCATCCGATTGCGGCTTGCATGGCCGTGGGAGCGCTGGCTCACCCAGCCACATGGTCGCCGTCACGATGGAGCGTCCCGCGGCGTCCACGACCTCGCAGGCAAGCTCGTCACCGGCATTCGCACCGGACGGAATGGGCACGGACAGCGCCGCCCTGTGGCCGGGCGCGCCGCTGGTTCGCAGCACGCTCAGGCGGCGACCACAACGGACGCGGAACTCAAGCCGATCGAGATCGGTGAATGCGAACCGGTTCTCCACAGGTATCTCGACATGCTGCTGGCCAGGGGTGAAGGGAAGGCGTCGTACCGGAAACCATACCGGGCTGAAGATCTGCCTGGCCAGCCAGTGCTCGGGCTTGGGCCGACGCCAGCCATCTACCAGACCCCAGAACCCGTGGACCCAGGCGTATCCGACCTGCTTGCCGCCGGGTAGGTAGAAGGGCTCATCGAGCATGGCCCATATCGCGCCTCCGATGACGCGTCTGGACTCAACGATGTGCGTCCAGGCGCCGGGCGGTTCTCCGGGCTGAGTATAGGGCCAGGAGAACTCGCGCGCACACGCCTTGCCATAGTCGGACGTCGGGTCGCTGTGACCTGCGCCCCAGAGCTCCCTGAGCCCCGGATTCCGCCGGACGTCTGTCTGCTCATGGCATATGGGGAAGAAGTATTCACCGAGCAGCAGCGGCCTTGGATCATCCCGGTCGTAGTCATCGAACGGCATACGGGGGTAATGCACGTTGGCAATGTCGCAGATGCGTTTGGGGGCGGGGTTGTTGAACGTCGTGGGCCGCGTGGGATCGAGTTCCTTCACGAGACGGTTTGACACCTCGAAACAGGGGTTGAATGTCGACTCGTTGGCGAGCGACCATATGATCACGCTCGGATGCCAATGGTGATAGTCCACCATGGCGGAAGTGGGCGTCAGGATGGCGCGCAGGCTGTAGAACCCCTCGTTGCCGACCCAGCAGAACGGCGCCTCGACCTCAACGAGCATGCCCTGCCGGTCGGCTTCGTCTAGCAGCTCCTGTGTCGGCGGATAGTGGGCCGTGCGGATGTAGTTTAGGTTGGCCTGCTTCATAAGCACGACGTCGCGCCGAGCATGGCGCGCTGTGTCGGCTCTGCCCGTCAATGGGTCGGTCTCATGTCGGCAGGCGCCAGCCAACTTGATAGGCTTGCCGTTCAGCAGAAGCTGAGACCCTCGGACCTCGACGGTTCGGAAGCCGATCTTGCGCGTAATGCGTTCCAGTACTCGTGAGCCGACGATCAGTTCCACCTGGAGCGTGTAGAGGTTCGGCGTTTCGTTCGTCCATGGCCGGATTCCAGGCACGCTGAAGGACAGCGAACGGGAGCGGACAGATGGTTGAGACATGTGGCTCCCATCCGTCCCCAGGACTCTTGACCGAATGACTGCGCGTTCGGCATCAGGACCTTCTATGTCGGCCATGATCTCGACCAGCCCGGACTGATACGAACGGTCGAGACCAGCGCTGATGCGGAGGCTCCGCAAGTGCGTGGCGGGCAATGCGAAGATCCGCACGGAGCGGGGTATGCCCCCAAGGCTGTGGAACGCATAGCCGGATGCATGGGCAAGACGCTCCGACTCGGTCTGGACGATCATCTCCATGTCGAGTCTGTTGGGCTGGCCGAAGAGAACCTGCTCGGTGACGTCCCATTCGACCGGCGTGAACAGGTTCTCCGAGGAGCCGATGCGCACGCCGTTGAGCCAGTACTGCGTGCCGCCATGGACAGCATCGAAGCGCAGAATCACGCGGCGGCCCCGCCACTCGGCAGGCACAGGGAACTCCGTCGCAACCGAAACCGGCTCTGTGAGCGGCACATCCAGACCCTGCTGTAGCCACTGTCCGGGAACCTTGAAACGCCGCCAGCCATGGTCACCCAACGGCAAGCCGCGGGCGGCGGCGGGTTCGCCGGCTCGCATGCGCCATGAGCCGTCCAGGGTCCGGACGCACGCCCGGAGGCCATGTATTGCTGCAGGAATGGGGCGGTACCGTATGGGATCGAACCAGATGTCCGAGGCTGAGACGGTCTTCTCCGCACACGCGTCGGTCGAGGATGCCCGAAGAAGCAGATCGGCATTCCGTGGAAGCGCTATGAGAACATCCCGCTTGAACACAAACATGCCTTCGGCATCAGTTTCCGTCACGGCGATTGGCGCGTCGGGCGCGTCTCGACGCAGGAGAGTGACGCGGGCTCCTGCAACTGGATTCCACGCGAGGTCGAGCGCTCGACCTTCGAGGTCCTTCCACAAGGCCGACACATCCGTTAGATGCAGCGCCTTCGGAGGCGGAAGAGGAGCCCAGAGCTCGATGGCCGAGACCACGACATTGACAGGACCCTCCAGACGGAACCGGAGGTCGAGCACGCCATCCTGTATGGCCTCATGGGGCACCATGAACACCAAGCGCTCCCATCCGCCCTTCGGCAGCGCTCGCGGACCGTGCAGCGCCACGTCGCCTGCGTAGAGGCTTTGCACCCGAGCATTGAACGGCTCATTGGCATAGGTCACGGCGATGACGTAGCTGATGTCAGGGCGCAGTTGGTCGAATCGGGCGCCTACCTCCTTCCAGCCCCAAGCCACCGAACGCGTCCGTTCATCAGCCGCTACATGAGCCTCGGAATAGGTGTGAACGCCTTCGCAGCGGACGTGCGGCTGGCGGTCGCGCACGCCGCAATCGTCATAGGCAATCAGGTGGTATCCGTCAGGCACGGCCTCGATCTGGTGAACCATCGCGGTATCTCCCTGTAGGGCGACCATGCCGGCAAGGCAGCATGCGCCCAGCATCGCGCGAACCATGTGTTTCTCCAGCGTTGGATTTGGACCAAGAGTGCGGCGTCACACGCGGAGTCTCCTGCAGAAGCAGGAGGTCGGCAGCGCGGATGAACGGTGTGGCGAATCAGTCGCGCGCCGCGTTCGTCTTGCGATCGTTCCGCTCGGTGGGTGATTTTCCCCGGATGCGCGACGCCAGCCAATCCCTTCACCTAACCGCGATGATGGGGAAGAGACGCGATACGCTATCCCCGACCCTGTGGGCCGGTCTGAATACTGTCGGCCCTTCAGGCCGAGAGAAGCCGCCTCTATGGCACATGCGTCTCCCCGGTTCCGGTCGGCGAGGGCGAACCAACCCCGGGCTGGCGTGTCCATCTTCACGGTGGTGTCGATCGGCGCTTGATTCGCCCCGACACGCCTTCGGATGGCTCAGTTCATGGCGATCAGTGGTCCGCCACGACATCGCGACCGAGTCGACACGATCCGCAGCAATCCCCGCAGGCCGTTCATGCATTCCGGCTCTCGAGGGAGTGACGACTATGAGCCCGTCTGGTATTGAGCAGGCGCAAGGCTCCCCGATGAACTCCAACCGGGCAACGCGTCTCGTGCAGAAGCAGGAGAGTTGCCATCTGTCTCCGAAATCCCGTGATGAACACGGAGGAGGGTTGGCATGCTTCCTGTGCTTTCGCTAGGAGTTACGGATCCGGTCCATGAGATCGGCACGATCCGGATTGAGCGGGTCTTCGGCCCGGAGATCAAGACAGGGCCCTACAAACACCCGGCTGCCATCGCGGAGCTTCAGAACGGCGACCTTTATATCGCCTACTATGGCGGCGAGGGGGAGTACGCCGTGGACACGGGCGTCTTCGGCGCGAGGCGACGCAAGGGCTCATCCCGGTGGAGCCAGCCCGTACGCATCGCCCACGACCCGTTCCGATCGCTAGGCAATCCCGTTGTCTGGCAGGCGCCCGATGGTCTCGTATGGCTCTTCTACGTGGTTCGATGGGGCGACACCTGGTCAACATCGCGCATCCAGGGCAAGATCTCTCAGGACGGAGCGCGCACCTGGTCCGACAGCTTCGTCGTGTCCGACGCCGAGGGGATGATGGTCCGGGGCAAGCCGATCGTTCTGTCAACGGGCGACTACCTGCTGCCGGTGTACCACGAAACCGGCTTCGACACTGAGAAGGTCGGCGCCGACAGCACGTCGCGCTTCCTGCGGTGGGACCCCAAGGCCCGCGAATGGCGACCGAGCGGCATCATTCGGTCGACCAAGGGCAACATCCAGCCCGCCATCGCCGAGGTTGAGCCAGGGCGTGTGGTGGCGTTCTGCCGTCGCGGCGGGGGCTATGAGCCGGTCACCGACGGCTACATCGTTCGTTCCGAGTCGGGCGACGGCGGCCGTACGTGGTCCGAAGGCAAGGACTCGGACTTGCCCAACCCCAATGCAGCCGTAGACCTGCTGAGACTCCGTAACGGCCATCTGGCGCTGATCTACAATGACAGCATGAACGAGCGGACGCCGCTTACCGTCGCCATCTCGACGGATGGAGGCACAACATGGCCTTTTCGGCGCAACATCATGGAAGCGAAGGGCGACTTCGCATATCCCTATGCCATTCAGACGGCTGACGGCAGAGTGCATGTCGTGTTCACCACCGATGAGCGAACGGTCATACGTCACGCGGTGTTCGATGAAGAATGGGTCCGTGCGGGCGCGTCGCCCGAAAGGCGATAGAAGGGATAGGACACGCGTGCACTGGCATGCGCGGCGGCGATCGGCCTGATGATCGCACACGAAGGGGCGGCGAGCGCAGCGGAGTTCTTCGTGTCGCCGCAGGGAAATGATGCGTGGTCGGGAAGGCTGACGGCTCCCAAGCCTGACCGTTCTGATGGCCCGTTTGCCACGCTGGAACGTGCTCAAGCGGCTGCGCGGACTGCAGCGCGTACTGGCGCCGTGATCATCACCCTGCGCGGCGGGGTCTATGAGCGGACGCGCGCATTCGCCATGAATGCGGCGGATTCGCGGCTCACCTTGCGCAGTCACAAGGGCGAAACGGCCGTCCTGCGAGGTGGCCGCGCCATAGACGTCTGGCGGGCCGTGAGCAACGGAGACGCCCTTGACCGTCTGCAGGAGCAAGCTCGATCACACGTGGTATGTGCGGACCTGCGCGCCGTCGGCATAACGGATTACGGCAGTCTGACACGGCGCGGGTTCGGCAGACCCGTGACGCCTGCCGCGCTCGAGTTGGTTTTCCGCGGCAAGCCCATGACGCTGGCTAGATGGCCGAATGACGACTGGGCCCTCATTAAGTCCGCGCCCAATGGACAGGATGGAGGTACGTTCACGTTCGAAGGCGGTACGCCCGAGCGCTGGAAGGATCGCGCCGATATCTGGGTGCACGGCTACTGGACCTACGATTGGGCCGACACCTATGAGCATGTCGCCGCGCTCGACCCGTCCACCCGCACGGTGACGACGGATCCGCCGCACGGTCAGTACGGCTATACGCCGGGCAAGCGGTTCTACTTCCTGAACGTGCTCGAAGAGCTCGACCAGCCCGGCGAGTGGTACCTCGATCGCTCCACCGGCAAGCTGTACTTCTGGCCTCCTGAGCCTCCGCGCAAAGGCGACGCGGTCGTCTCTGTCCTCGAGGAGCCGCTGATCACCGTGCAGGACGCACGCAACCTGACCATCGAAGGCATCCGCTTCGAGTGCTCGCGCGCCTCGGCCGTAATGATCAAGGGCGGCGCTGCCAACGCGGTGCGCCGATGCGAGTTCCTGTGTCTGGGTACAAGCGCCGTGAACGTGGACGGCGGAACCGATCACGTGATCGCCGATTGTCACATCCATCACATCGGCGAGAGCGGCATCAGCGTTTCAGGCGGCGACCGGAAGACCCTTGCCCCGGGGCGGCATCAGGTGCTGCGCAACCACATCCACGACTACAGCCTGACCTGCCGCACCTATCGTCCTGCTATCGGTCTGAACGGCGTGGGTAACCGCGTCGCGAACAATGCCATCCATGATGCGCCGCATAACGCCATTCTCATGGGCGGCAACGAGCACATCGTTGAGCTCAACGATATCAGTCGGGTCTGCCTGCAGACGGGCGACGCCGGCGCGATCTACATGGGCCGCAACATGACCATGCGAGGCAACGTGATCCGCTGGAACTACTTCCACGACATCACGCGCACCATCGGCGGGGGAGGCGGCTTCGTGGACGTCATGTCCGTCTACCTGGACGACTGCTTCTGTGGAACCACCATCTACGGGAACGTCTTCGTACGGGGCGGTCGTGCTGCCATGATTGGCGGCGGGCGGGACAACACCATCGAAAACAACGTGTTCGTCGACTGCACGCCGGCCGTCCATGTGGACTCGCGGGGCATCGGCTGGGCCAGCTTCTGGTTCGACGGTCGCGACCCCTTCATTATGAACGGCCTCAAAGAGGTGAACCACGATCAGCCGCCCTACTCGGTGCGCTATCCGCAGTTGGTGAACCTTCTCACGGACGAGCCCGGTCGTGCCAAGGGCAACGTCATCGCCCGGAATGTCGCGGTGGGCGGCAAGTGGATCGAGATGTTCGATGGCCTTGACGAGAAGACGGTGCGCATGGAAGACAACGTCATCGAGGGCGATCCCGGTTTCGCCGATATCGCGGCTCTCGACCTGCGGCTCAAGCCCGGTTCGGCCCTGAGCAAGATCGGCTTCAAGCCCATTCCGCTGCAGAAGATAGGACTGCCGAGCGTCGTGCCGACTCCATGGTCTCGACAGCCTGCGCGATCTGATTCTGGCTCAGGTCGTGCG
This sequence comes from Chthonomonadales bacterium, assembly GCA_012517255.1. Lineage (GTDB taxonomy): Bacteria > Armatimonadota > Chthonomonadetes > Chthonomonadales > CAJBBX01 > JAAYVH01. Next base: position 19,618 of record JAAYVH010000150.1, on the reverse strand, counting down.
GCTTCAGCCCGTCTTCGATGGTGGCAGGATGCTCGCTTCGGCATGTTCGTGCACTGGGGCATCTACTCGGTGATCGGCATGGAAGCCTCGTGGCCGATGTACAGCGGTCAGTACTCGCGCGCGGAATACGAGGGTCAGATGCGGCGCTTCAACCCGTCCACGTTCCGCGCGTCGGAGCTTGCGGGTCTGGCCAAGCGCGCAGGCATGAAGTACCTCGTGCTCACGACGAAGCACCATGATGGCTTTGCAATGTTCGACACCAGACTCTCGCAGTACAGCATCATGCAGAGCCCCGTGGGGAGGGATCTCGTGCGCGAGGTCGTGGATGCCTGCCGAGCATCGGGGCTGAAGGTCGGGTTCTACTTCTCCTTGTGCGACTGGCATGATCCTGCGTATCCATCGTGGCCTGTGACCGGCAACTGGCCGTTCGGCACGATCGCGCCCGATCCGTCCCGCTGGCAGGCCTTTGTCGAGTTCATGCACGGCCAGATCAGGGAACTGCTCACGAACTACGGCAAGATAGATCTCCTCTGGTTCGACGGCGGCTGGGAGCACACGCCGACGGACTGGGACGCAGCGGGACTCATCGCCATGATCCGGCGTTTGCAGCCCGACATCATCGTGAACGATCGGCTGCCCGGCGAAGGCGACTACGCAACTCCGGAGCAGACGATACCCGCGTGCGGTCTGTCGCGCCCGTGGGAGACGTGCATGACGATCAGCAACACCTGGGGCTACAACCCGCAGGATCGGGCGATCAAGTCCTCCCAACAGCTCATCCGGAACCTCTGCCGCATCGCGGGCGGAGGCGGCAACTTCCTGCTGAACGTTGGCCCCGGACCGGATGGCTCGATCCAGCCCGAGTCCGTTGAGCGGCTGGAAGCCATCGGCGCATGGTTGCGGGTCAACGGGGAGGCCATCTACGGCACCCTTGCAGGCCCGCGCAGTGCGTATCCCGATGGAGCGGTGACCGCTAGGGGCAACCGCCTGTACGCGCACGTGTTCGGCGTGCCAAACGGGCCCGTCGATGTGAGCCTGCCCGGCGCCCGTGTGCGCTCGGCGCGGTTGCTACGCGACGGCAGACCCCTGCCATGGACCGTGCAGGACGACCGCCTGCGCTTCGACCTGCCAGCCGACCGTTGCGATCCTGCAGTGACGGTCATCCGGGTAGAGCTCGATAGGCCAATGGAGAGGCGGCACGGCGCCGTGCACGAGCCTGACGGGAGTCTGCGTCTCTCAGCCTCATCTGCGGCGCTCCATGGCGTGCAGTTGTGCTATCAGCCGGCCTATGACGACCTCGGGTGCTGGATGACCCCAACGGACTGGGCCGAGTGGAGGTTCGAGGTTCCTGCTGCGGGTCGGTACCGCGTCGAGCTCGACGCCGGGGTGCCGCCGGGTCAGGAAGGGAGCATCATGAGCGTGCTGGCGGGCAGGCAGGAGACGCGCTTCGTCACCCGACCAACGTCCGGTTGGACGGACTACAGGCCCACCGATGCAGGCGTGGTCCGCCTGCCGCGCGGGGAGGTGACGCTCCAGCTTCGCTGTCTGAGATTGGCCCGGATGGCCGCGCTCAACCTGCGCGCCATCAGACTGGTGCCCGTACCTGGTTCATAGCGCAGGTCTCGCGCCTGCTGCAGCCGCCGCCTTCGAGCGCTGGTTCGCTACATGCCGCGCATGCCGAGGAGTCCGAACGCACTCAGTACCACGACCGTGCTCGCAGTCACCATGGCCGCGGCTACCAGGGCCTGCGCGAGGCTGTGGCGCTGCCGGCGCAGTCGTGACCAAACCACCAGCGGGAAGCCCAGCCCTAGCCACGCGACCGAAGGATGAACGAGTACGCTCGCCACAAGCACCGAGGCGGCGTAGGCAGCGGCATGGATGCTGACCTTCCAGAAGCGCGTAATCAGCATGAACACGAGGCCGTTGGCGAGCATATTCGCGGCCGTTGCCTGAAGAGCGACGGGCGCGTGAAGGCCAACGTAGACCAGAACCAGACCGAGAGCGCCCACATTGGCCACCATGAACGGCTCTGCCCGCTGCTCCCTCAGCATCACGTGCGGGTCCGTGAAGCGCCCCGTGCGCACACCCACCAGTATCCACGCGCCGGGCAAAGCGATCGTGAGAGCGAGGAAGGGGAGAGCGTAGCGAGCCGCCTCGGCAAGCGATGGCGTGTGCGTTGCGATCACCGCAAGCGCGCACGCCGAAACAGTGATGAACGGGCTCGCAGCAGCCGAAATGAGGAAAGCGACTCGGTCGGTGAGGCGCGTTTCGCGTTCTGCCATGGCCGAGGATACCCCGACCGCCCGGGCCCGCGCACCATCCCGGGCTTGTCACGCAAAATCGAGTCCCGGGAGCGTTTCCGCCCGAGCGCCGCATCCCACGAGTGTATAATGTGGCAGGCACGGAGGCGGCATGCCTGCACGTCGTTCGCAGGGGCGGGAAATGGAACATGGCATCCCGAGGACGCAAGGACGCCGAGAAGCAGGTGGAGAGCTATGAGCATCGGGACAAGGAGCGCGTCAACAACCCGCCCGCCGGCCTGGTGACGCCCGAGACCGACCCCGACACGGGGCAGAGCAAGAAGACCTACGCCGACGACCCGCTCGTGGCCGCGCCCTACGGCATCCAGTACGGCTCCAACTTCCAGCCCTTCGTCAACAAGCGCGACGTGAAGGACCGCAAGGACGAAGACCTGACCGCCGATCCGGCGCAGTTTTGCGCCTGCGGCGACACCTGGGAACTCGGCATCTACTCCGACCTCACCTACTTGCGCGACCGCCAGCTGCTGGCAAGAGAGTTGTAAGCGGATAGTGGTTCGTGTTTTGTGCAGATCAGCGATGAGAACGGGCATCACGTGCGAGAGTTGATGGATGAGGTGTTCGTGGCGGGGAATTGTGTTTTGAACGTCAATCTCACAACGATAATCGGGTTGTAGCCAAATGCGCGATGACTGAAACTCAATCCGTAGACGTGAACCAGCAGATTCGCCGCATCGTCGATGCCGCGCGCGGTGTATGGATCCGCCGGCTCATTGACCACTCACGAGCGAACTCCCTCCTTTTCTACCGCGACCTCAAGGTCGGCACTCTCGACCTGACTGCGGAGACGGAGGCTGTGGGCCGTCTGCTGGCAGGCGACAAACTCGCAATTGAGTCGCTGGTCTCGGCGGGCCGGTATGGGGGGAGCTCTGACCCCGCCGGGCGTACCGGGGCCGAAGCCGAGGCGCGCCAGAAGGTACGAAGCGCGCTCGTAGCGCTCCAGCGCAAGGCGTTGAGCAACCTGGAGGAGAAAGGTATCGAGACGCTCCACCTGGCCATGGGGATGGCTACGTGGCCCGCCGCCGATGGTGGGCGGCCGTACGATGCGCCCGTGCTATTGCTACCGGCCCGCATCGAGGCGTGCGGCCGGGCGGGCGACGACCTGCGACTCGCTGTCGCCGGCGAGCCACAACTAAACCCGGTGCTGCTGTATGTGCTAGAGGAGAATTACGCGATCCGCATCAACGCGTCCACGGTGCTGAGCGAGTGCGGCGGCGAAGACGAATCAGGGCAGTGGCGTATCGACCCAGAGAAAGTGTTTGAGCGCATCGAACCCGCAGCCACAAGCGTACCGGGCTTCAAGATAACGCGGCGCGTGGTCCTGGCCAACTTTCAGTTCGCGAAGATGGCCATGGTCGAAGATCTGGAGAGGAACGGCGACACCATAGCTTCGAGCGCCATCGTTGCCGCCGTTGCCGGCCATTTGCTCTCACGACAGAAGCTGGCCCAGGCGGCGATCGACATCGAGCCAGCCCAACTCGACGAGCGCCCCGCGTCCGACGACTACCTGGTGCTTGATGCGGACTCCACGCAACACCGCGCCATCGTGCTTGTCGGCAAAGGGCAGAACGGTGTCGTACAGGGGCCGCCGGGAACCGGCAAGAGCCAGACGATCGCCAACCTTATCGCGCAATGTGTAGCTGAGGGGCGCCGCGTGCTCTTTGTCGCGGAGAAGCGGGCGGCGCTGGATGCAGTCATCAAGCGGCTGACTCATCCGGATGTGGGGCTCGGTCATCTGGTGCTCGATCTACACGGCGCGTCCGTGTCGCGAAAGGAAGTGATGGCGCGGCTTGCGCACGCATTGGAGCAGATACGTAATACGCTGCCCGCTGAGGATGTTGAGTCGGTCCACCGCGAACTAGAGGTTCGGCGCAAGCAATTGAGCGAACACGCGCGTCGTGTGAACCAGATTCGCCAGCCGACTGGACTTTCTGTAAACCAGATTGTTGGCAGACTGCTCCGCCTGCCGGCAGCGGCGAAGTCCGCGCTTCGACTCCGTGGAGATACGCTGGCCGCGCTCACCGCTGAGCGTGCAAGCGAGGTAACGCAGTGGATCCGTGAGGCTGCCGCCAATCCGACTCTGTTCCTCGCCACTGATCCCTCGCCGTGGAACAACGCGGATATCAGGGACGGTCGCCGCGCACAGGAAGCCGTAGACCTGGCCACCAAAGCAGCCAATGACCTCTGGCCCGAGTTCAAGCGACTTCTCGACCAGGTAGTGAACCAGCTTGGCGTTCGGCCTCCGAATACGCTCAGTGAGGTTGCTGCGTTGCTGGCCATTCTCCGAAATGCGCGAAGCATTCGCCGGCAGTACAGTGCCGAGCTTTTCTCATCAAAGCCTGGCGACTTGGCAAGGGCGCTCGAGCCCGGGACGGCCGGATGGGTCGCCCGCATCTGGGCGTTCCTGAGCAACCCGGCGTACCGCGCCGCGCGCAAACGCCTGCGCGCATTGCGCTCCGTGCCAGCACCGCCCGCAACGTTGCGACAGGAGGCGTTGCAGGCCGAGGATATTCTCCGCCGTTGGCAAGCCCTTGCCCCACCCTCAGCCGTGCCTGTTGAGGCGGATGCTGAAATCGAACTCAGTGTTGCGTTGGACGCCCTCGATGAAGCGACCAAGAAACTTGGGGCCATGACGGAAGCAGGACCATTTTACGGCATGCAGCTTTCGGCCGCGGCCTCACGGTTGCGGGCGCTCGCCGGCGACCGACAGACCCCATTCCGCTTGCCAGACATCCGCCGTCTTCGATCGCATTTCCGCAAGGCGGGACTCGGCGGTTTTGTCGATGATCTTCGCAATCATGGTGTCGCTGCCGAGCACTGGTTGGCGCAGTTCGAGTACATCTGGCTTTACTCGGCGCTCGAGTAAGCGTTGGCATCCGATCCAGCTCTTGCGTCGTTCAACGGCCGCGCCCACGAACAGGTTATCGAGGAGTTCAAGCGGTTGGATCTTGACCGCGTACGCCTTGCTGCCCAGCGCGTGCGCAGACTCCATGCAGAACGTGCGATCGAGGGGATGAACCGGTACTTCGATCAGGCAGACCTGGTTCGGAGAGAGGTGGCCAAGAAGTCACGGCACATTCCGCTGCGTGAATTGCTGGTCCGTGCGCCTGACGTTCTCATGCGGATCGCACCCTGCTGGGTGGCGAGCCCGCTGTCGGTTAGCCAACTGCTAGATGGCAGCAAGCGGCATTTCGACATCGTGGTCTTCGACGAGGCGAGCCAGATCCTTCAAGAAGAGGCGATCCCGGCACTCTACCGTGCAGAGCAAGTGGTGGTTGCCGGGGATCGGCACCAGCTGCCACCCACAACGTTCTTTGCGACGGCTGTCGAGGGCGAGGACGAAATCACCGATGGCGATGAGACGGACAAGCCTGTGGCCGCGATTGGTGGGTTTGAGAGCTTGCTCGACACGCTCGAAGCCTTCCTGCCGAACTGGCTCTTGGAGTGGCACTACCGTAGCGAGGACGAGCGGCTCATTACGTTCAGCAACGCCCACGTGTACACGGGACGCCTCGTAACCTTTCCGAGCGCACGTGGTCAGGAGGCAATTCGGCACATTCTCGTCCCGCACGACCCAGCGTTAGGTGGACAGGAGGAAAGTGCATCGCAGGAAGTCGAGGAGGTTGTGCGTCAGGTGATCCTGCACGCGGCAACGCGGCCGCACGAGTCCCTCGGTGTTATCACAATGGGCATCAAGCACATGAACCGCATACAGGCTGCTCTGGACCGCGCCCTCGACCTCCGGCCCGATCTGTCGGATTTCTTTGCACCGCACCGCGAAGAGCGTTTCTTTGTCAAGAACCTGGAGACCGTGCAGGGCGATGAGCGTGATGCCATCATCTTGTCGATCGGCTATGGCAAAACGGCGAACGGCGATCTGCCGCACCGCTTTGGTCCGCTCACTCAGGACGTCGGTTACCGCCGCCTGAACGTGGCCATCACTCGGGCGAAGCGCCGGATGTGCGTCATCAGTTCCTTCTCACACGACGAGATCGATCTAGACCGCTCCGGGAGTCGGGGCGTGAAACTGCTCAAGGCGTATCTGGAGTACGCTGCTAGTGGGGGCACGCGCCTCCCTGAGGCCGAGTGTGCGGGAGAAGTTAGTCTCAACGCATTTGAGGCCGATGTCCGCGATGCATTGGAGTCCCGGGGCGTCAAGACGCGACCGCAGTTTGGCGCGTCTCGCTATCGCATCGATCTGGTCGCCATGCATCCGGAGAGGCCGGGCCGGCCGGTCCTCGCGATCGAATGCGATGGAGCGTCTTATCATTCGTGCGCCACCGCGCGGGACCGCGATCGGCTCAGGCAAGCCCATCTCCAGCGGCTGGGCTGGCGGTTCCACCGCATCTGGTCGACCGACTGGTTCTACCACCGCGAGCAGGAGATTGAGCGCGCGATTGCGGCATACGAGGAGGCTGTTCGCTTGGCGGATTTGTCGGACGTCGATACCCGCCCCCCGCAAGCTACGGGCGGGGCCCAGCCCATGAGGCAGGCTCAGCAGCAACCAGCCGCGCGGCAGCGCGGGCCACGGCCGCACGTGCCGAAGTACGAGACGATCGACCAGTACAGTGACCGCGAATTGCGGCAGATCGCCGAGTGGGTCATGTCCGATGGTCTGCTACGTACGGACGAGGAACTCATCCGTGAGATCTTTGAGATGCTGCCATTCGAGCGGCTAGGCAGCCGAATTAGAGAGCGTCTGAAGAGAGTCGTTGAGGTCGTGCGACGGCATCAGAGAACTGGGAAGTGGAGATAGTTAATACGTACGGATGCCCATCTAGCCGCGACCAAGCAGCCTGCTCTGCCGGTGATGATCACCGTCTGCAATCGAACCGACACCGCCGCTCGGATCAAGCACGCTTTCGACACAAAAAGGGTTCACATCGACGATCTGTGCGATACGGAGCGCACTCTGCACATCGACTCAAAGGTCCTCGATGAGGAGGAGGATGAGGAAACACCTTCCGCGGGAACGAGTGTCCCTGGCCCCACCCCGGCCCTCGCCGTGCACCGGGAGGGTGAGCTAACCTCCCCCTGCGTGCGGGGGGAGCAGCGAGGCGCCGTATTTGTGCGAGCAGACGAGACGTGGCCACTCCGCGTCCCTATCGCCTCCCTCGAACCCGGCACTAACCTCCTGGGGCACGATGATCCGCATTCACCACGCCCTATGCGTTCAGATTCTGGGCAGCCTGCGGACCTGGTACACGGGGAAGCCGTGCGAGCGCACGAGGAAGTCGCACATAAACGTCTGCGTATACGACAGCACATGGGAAGCGTCCGATGCTTTTGCACTGGATGACAGCAGCGCGGTGGACGCCTGGGTCAAGAACGACCATCTGGGGTTCGAGGTGCTGTACGTCCATCGCGGCGTGGTGCGCAAGTATCGGCCCGACTTTATCGTGCGCCTCAGGAACGGTGACTATCTTGTCTTGGAAACTAAGGGGCTGGACACCGAAGAGGACAGGGCCAAGCGGACCTACCTTAAGGAGTGGGCCGAAGCCGTGAGCGCCCATGGCGGCTTCGGCCGTTGGCGGTGCGAGGTGGTGAGGCGTCCGGGAGAGATTCGGGACTTGCTCCAGCAGGAGTGATGGGCGGGGTCAGCCATCCCCGGGCCTCTTGACTGGCGCCGCGCAGCGCGGGTGACGTGCCCACAGTGGCCTGCACGGGATTGTCACATCGGCTCGGCCAGGTACCTCCGCATAACCACCTCATCAACGGTGAGATGATCCGGCAGCGCCAGCAGGTCGAGAACGACCTGTGCGATGTCGCGGGGCTGCATCCATCCCGTACGGTCGCGCTCGGGGTGGACGGCGTCGGCCATGGCGGTATCCACGGCGCCCGGGCAGATCACGTGGACCCGTATGCCATGCTCGCGAAGCTCCAGCGCCATGACCTTGCTCAACGAGATGACCGCGGCCTTCATGGCGCAATAGGGGCCCTGATGGCGGTAGGGCTTCTTTCCGGAGCTTGAGGCGATGTTGACGATCGTTCCGCGGCGCCTCGGCAGCATGTGGGCCAGGGCTTCACGACTGCAGAGGGCCATGCTGCGGAAGTTCACCGCGTAGTGGAAGTCCAGCTCGTCATCTGCATAGTCCCAGACCGGCTTGAACCGTGCAGCGCCCGCGTTGTTGACCAGAATGTCGGGAGGACCCAGCGCCGATACCGCCGTGTCTATCAGACGGACGCATTCTGCCGGGTCTGTCACATCCGTTGGCACCACGACGGCGCGACGACCGAGCGCCGTGATCTCCGAGGCAGTCTGCTCAAGCTCCGACGGCGTGCGAGCGCCGAGCGCAACATCAGCTCCGCACGACGCAAGGGCAATGGCGATGGCCCGACCGATGCCCCGGCCGGCGCCGGTCACCAGAGCGATTCGGGCCATGAGGTCGGGGCCGGTGCGCAACGAGCTGTTAGTCGTCTTCGTCAAGCTCGGTCACCTGCCATTCGTGAACTCCGGCGGCCCAGTCCTTCTGCATCTTCACCACGAGCCGGAACGCGTCGCTGCGAACGGGCTCGAACTCGACGCTGCACCATGCGTCGAGGGCGACCGGGTAGGCTCCCTTCGCCTTGACGGGAATCCACCGATCGCCATCACGGTACTGGATCTCCCACCGTTCGGGTAAGCGGCATTCGCCAAAGCCGGTGTCATCGAACCAGAACACCCGAGAGGCACAGAGCGTGATGGGCTTTCGGAAGGTGTACTGAGCCCATTCCTCGGTGCCCTTGTGGGGCCACCAGTGGCAGAGCTGCATGGCTCGATCGCGCGACTTTAGCTGCTCGATCCCGTCATGAATGCCCTCAGGCTGTGAGTTGGAGTTCTGGAACGATACGCTCACGCGCGCGTGCATCTCCGGACCGCCGGCAGGCGCCGACGGGGGCACGATGGGAATCCAGACGCGCATAGGCCCTGCCTGTCGGTTGTCCCACGCATAGTAGGGGATCGCCGTCAGGTTCACGCTCTGCGCCTGCTGAACGGGCCTGTAGAGCTGCCGTTCCCAGCCGAGCGGGTCAGAGGCCTCGGCCTTCGCCTTCAGGACCACAACGCCGCCGAGGGCGCTGGATTTCCATGACGCTTCGATGGGCGCCTGGAGCGACAGACTGAGATCCTGCACACGCGCTTCATGGTCGCACTGCTCGATGCAGTAGACGAGGGGACCACGTTGGAGGGCCACATGCCCCACGTTCTCCTTCACCGCAGGGTGGGCCTCCATACGAACGACGGGCATCGCGAACTCCATCTCGACGGTGTCTCCGTCACGCCATGTTCGGCTGAGGACAAGGTAGCCGCGATCGGTATCCAGCCGGGTGCTCTTGCGCCCGTTGACCGCCACTGTGGCGAACTCGCACCATCCAGGAACGCGCAGCCGGAGTTCGAATGCGTGGCTCGAGCCCTTCTTCGGCCCGGGTCGCACGGACAGGATTACTTTGCCCTCCCACGGGTATCTGGTCTTCACATTCAGGGTCACCGGTACGCCAGCCACGTCGGCCGTCACGCTGCCTGCGATGTAAAGGTTCACCCATAGCGCGTTCTTCGAGGTTGCATACGCGTAGCCGCCCAGCGACGCGAGCGTTCGGGTGACGTTGGGCGGACAGCACGCGCATCCGTACCATTCGAGACGATGGTGATTGCCGCGGCTTTCGAGCGGATTGACGTAGAAATACCGCTTGCCATCCAGCGACACGCCGGCAAGCACCCCGTTGTACAGCGAACGCTCCACGAGGTCGGCATACCGGGCATCGCCGTACAGCAGAGCCATCCGATGGTTCCATTGAGCCAGCGCAATCGAGGCGCAGGTCTCCTGATAGGCGGTGAGGTTGGGCAGATCGTAGTCGGTGGTGAAGCCCTCGTTGGAGGCAGACGGGCCGATGCCGCCGGTGATGTACATACGCTTTTCGGTTGTGTTGCGCCATACCCTGCGAAGCATCGCCCGCAATTCCGGATCGTCCTGTTCCGCAACCACATCGGTCACGCCGGACATGAGATAGGCGGCCCGCACCGCGTGACCCTTGATCTCGCGGTGTTCGCGAATGGGCACGTCGTCCTGCCAGTAGACGCCGTCGTACCGGTCCAGGGGAGTCCCATGCTCCCGCGCGAAGAGCTTCACGCCTCGGTTGTTCACCATATGGCGCGCAAGCTCGAAATACCGCCGCTCCCCCGTAACGCGGTACAGCTTCATCAGCGCCAGTTCGGCTTCAGGATGGCCGCCATAACCGATCTTCTTGCCGGGACCGTCGCCGAATCGCGCATCCAGGTGATCCGCGAATCTCGTGGCCACGTTCAGGAGCGTCCTCTTGCCGGTTGCCTGATAATGAGCGACAGCCGCCTCGAAGAGATGCCCGGCGCAGTAGATCTCGTGGTTGTCGCGGAGGTTGGTGAAACGCCGGTCCGGAGCATTCACCTGGTACCACGTGTTGAGATAGCCGTCTTCCATTTGCGCCGCGGCAATGCGGGCGATGAACGCATCCACGCGGGCGCTCAGCTCGGGATCCGGATGCTGGGCGAGCGAGTACGAGGCCGCCTCGAGGGCCTTGTAGGCATCGGAGTCCATGAAGACAGGCCCCTCATACCCGTCCCGCTTGCCCTGAGCGGCCCGGTCAAAGTTGCGCATATTGCCGGCCTTCTCGAGCTGGTCGAGGATGTGCGGTATCGAAACCTTGCGATTGGTCTCGATGCGCGGAGCCCAGAAGCGATCCGCTATCTTCACTTTGGTGAACGGCACGGCGCTCAGTTTCATGACGATGGCTCCCGTCTGGTGAAGAGACCCTCCTGCACTCTGCGACCAAGCCGCAGACCTGGCAGAAAGGAACGATGCCGCAAGCGCTGCGGCAGACAGCACTGCAAGCGTGAACAGCGAAGGCACCTGGCTAGACCTCCATGACAACCGGCACGACAACGGGCCGACGGCCGGTGCGCTTCCTCAAGAAGCGCGAAACGGTGTCGCGAGTCAGTGCCCGCAGATCGTCACTGTCAATCTCGTCGGACCCCGCGCTATCGTTGAGCGCCTCGACTACGAGGTCGCGCGCCTCCTCGAACAGCCCTTCAGCGTCGTTAGGATGCAGGAATCCCCGTGACACGATCTCCGGACCGTCGAGGATGTGGCCGGTCTCGCCATCCAGCGCCACGGTTACGATCACCGTGCCTCCAACCGCCATGTGGCGACGATCACGAAGCACGGCGTCGGTGACGCCTCCCGCCGACATACCGTCCACGAGGACCCGCCCAGATACAGGGATGGGCTCGCCCAGCATGGCATCGGCCCCGTCCAGGATCAGCCTGTTTCCGTTGTCCAACCAGATCACGCGATCGCGGTCGAAGCCCATGCCTGCCACCATGTCGGTGTACGCCTGCATCATCCTGGGTTCGCCATGGAAGGGGACGACATACAGGGGCCGCGTGAGACTCAGGACGAGTTTGAGCTCTTCCTGGTTGGCATGTCCGGATACATGAACCGGCGAGATCAAGTCGTACACCACGCGCGCCCCAAGGCGAATCAGGCGGTTGACGGTCCGCCAGATGGCATCCTCGTTGCCCGGTATGGGCGTGGACGACATGATCACCGTGTCGCCGGGTTGGATGCGTATCTTGTGACTGTCGCGAGCCATTTGCGAAAGGGCAGCGAGGGGCTCGCCCTGACTGCCGGTCGTCAGCACCGCGATTTCGTCAGGGGCCAAGTCGTCCATTTCGTCCACGGCAACCATGAGCTCGTCGGGATACCGTAGGTGTCCGAGTTCGCGCGCGACACGGATGTTGCGGATCATCGAGCGCCCTGCGATGACAGCTTTCCGCCCGTGGCGCTCGGCAGCCGTGAGGAACTGCTGGATGCGGTGGATGTTCGAGGCGAATGTGGTCACCAGTACGCGGCCCGGCGCATCGCGGAAATGCTGATCGAACACGGTCCCCACGACGCTCTCGCTCGGCACCCAGCCCTTCTTCTCCGCGTTGACCGTATCACTGATCAACAGAATGACGCCTTCGTCGCCAAGCTCCGCAAAGCGCGCGGCGTCAAACGGTCGTCCATCCACAGGCGTGTGATCCACTTTGAAATCGCCGGTATGGACAATCTTGCCCACCGGGGTGTGGATGGCGAGGCTAACGGTGTCAGGGATGGAGTGCGTGACCCTGATGGGCTCGACGCTCATGGACCCGCACGCGATGCGGCCGCCGGCTTCCACCACGCGAAGATCGGCCGAGCCCAGCAGCCCGTGCTCATCGAGCCGCTCTCTGGCTAGACCGATCGTGAGAGGCGTGCCGTATACCGGCGCCTGAACGCGCCTCAGCAGGAAGGGGAGCGCGCCGATGTGGTCCTCATGCCCATGGGTCAGGACTATGGCACGCAGGTCGTCGGCGTTATCTGCGAGGTAGGTGAAGTCCGGGATGATGAGGTCAACGCCAGGCAGGTCGTTGTCGGGGAAGGTGACGCCCGCGTCAATGACAATCAGGTCATGGCCGGAACGGATGGCCAGCATGTTCTTGCCTATCTCCGCGGCCCCGCCGAGCGGAATGATCTCAACGGAGCTCGGGATGTCGTCAGTTGCGGAGATGGAAGGCTGAGCGCTCGGAGAAGACAGATCGAGGAAGGGCGGTTCGACGGTAGTCGTGTTCATTGTCGGCTATTGTACCGCGTGACCGGGCGCGCTGCCCCGGTGTCGCCTACGATCAGACGAGCATTATTGCGATGCCCCGAGCACCACATCGAGCTCGGCTTGCGTCTCCGCGGTCGCATCGTCGAGAGCTTTCTGCGGCGTCTTCTTGCCGTATATGGCGGCATCAACCGCACGCTGCAGGGCTCCCATATAGTAGGCTTGCACAGGCATGACGGGCCGCTGATGGCGTGTCTCCAACAGGATTCGGTAGAACTGATCGAAGCCCCGGACGTTCCGCAACTCGGCAAAGGCCGGACTGCGCCGAGCCCCGGGCATGAGGCCCATCTCACGGCCGATCAGGGTCGTGCCCGCATCGTCGGCGCAGAGCCAGCGGATCAGCTCCCAACCTTCCTTGGGATGGCGCGACCCGCTGGGAAGGGCCATGCACCATCCTCCAACCCAAGACGAGTGCGCTTCGCCGTCGGGCGGCGCGGGGATGAACGTCATGCCGTACTCGAGGTCGGGTGCATACCGCTTGATATCCTCGATGCCGCTGATATGCAGACACCGCATGGACATCTGGCCCACGTAGAACGGATCGAGTTGGGCCGTCCCGAAGCCCTGCTGGAGGCTGGTGATGCGCGTAACGTCGTACTTCTTCGCATACGAGACCATCCATTCCAGCGCCTTCACGACGCGCGGATGATTGGCCGTGATGCGCCGGGCTTGATCGTCGTAGAACGAGCCTCCAAACGCCCAGCCCCAGGTAAACAGCGAGTTGGTGCCGCCGTACTGCGCCCACGGAATGAAGCCGATACGGGTGATGTTGCCGCCCTCGATCCTCGTCAGGCGTTCGCACAGCCGATCCAGATCCTCGATGGTGACAGGCGGCTTGTCGGGATCCACGCCGGTGCTGCGAAAGTCCGCCTTGTTCCAGACGAACGCGAAGTTCGGATCGGCGCAGAAGGTCATGGCCCACGTCTTGCCGCGATAGCTGTTCTGGCGCCAGCATGGATCGAAGTAGTCCGACGGGAGTATGCCCGCTTCTTTGACGAATGCGTCGAGCGTCTGCAGCGCACCGCGCTCTGCCCATTCGGCCACCTGTGGCCCGTCTACGAAGATCACGTCAGGCGGTCTGCCCGCGGCGACGCTGGTGAAGAACTTCTGGTTGTTCGACAGGTCGTTCGGAGTAAACAGCACGCGAAGCTTCACGTCCGGATGGACTCGTTCGTACTCGGCAAGGATCTTCTCGATGCGCGGGGTCATGGCGCCGCCCCAGGGATGCCAGACCGACACCAATGTGCGCCCGTCGGCGGTCCGACCGGTCTCCGTGCGGGAGCAACCTCCCGGTCCCATCGCTAGCGCCATGGCCGCGAGTAGTGCTGCCGCCAAACGGCTCCCAGTCCGGATCACCATAGAAACACACCTCCGTGCAGGGCGAGATCGCCAAGTCGAAAGAGCCACGTCAGAATCAGAACGGCCAGCGCGATGCGGGCGACGACGGGACGCCCGGCAATGGACGACAAACGCGATAGGCAATGACGAGTGGCCGGCGCGACGAGATAGAGCGCCGAACCGATGACGGTGACAACGAGGATCAGAAAGACCACCAGCCCGATAGGATGATACCGCGCCGACAGGACCAGATCCGCGCGCCAGAGGGCGGCCATGGAGCGCGTCAGACCGCATGCGGGACACGGAATGCCGAACGCCCCACGAAAGAGGCATGGGAGACCGGCAATCATATGGCGCGAGTACAACCCCGTTGCCACGAGGATGCCCGTCGCGATAACGCCCGTCCAGATGACGTGCTCCCGCCTGAGGGATGATTCAGGCGCGCCGGCATCTACCCCAGGAGCCTTGCGGCTGTTGCGGCCCCGCCTCCCAGAAGGGCGATCAGGACTATGATCCATTTGTACTCGTGTTCGAACTCGAACAGGGCGTAGATCAGCCAGTATATCCCGCATAGAAGGGCGAAAACACCTTTCCAGACCGACCTGCCGAAGGCGTGGATGAGCACGAGCAGCCAGCATACGAACGAGACCAGCGCTAGAAGACCCGACAACGTTGGCATCACCATGGCAACCTCCTTGTCAGGACTACGGATGAGCCGCGCGCCGGTTGCATCTGCGCGGATGTGCGGGGGCAGAAAGTCTGTAAGCCGGGTTCTGTGTTTGTGTGGCCATCTCTCTGGGATCCCGATTGCTCGGAACCTCTAGCGGCTCCACCCGGAGGGTCCGCGGGCCGCATCATCCCCTCCATATCGAGCCTTGCTCCCGATGGGGTTTGACAGGCCGACCGGTCTCCCGGTCGCCGGTGCGCTCTTACCGCGCCTTTTCACCGTTACCGCCAGTCAGCCTTCCGACTGAGTGGCGGCTGTGTGTTTTCTGTGCCACTTTCCGTCGGGTCGCCCCGCCCGGACGTTATCCGGCATCGTGCCCTGTGGAGCCCGGACTTTCCTCTCCGGACGTGATCCGAAGCGGCCACCCGACTCTCTGCCCGCTGAGATTGTAGCACGGCTCATACGCAGCGGTGCGCGATTGGTGCAGAGGAGTCCGACAGACCGTTGTCGAAAGGGGTCATACTATCACCAGTGATCTCTGTCCTTGGACAAGGAGCGACTCGCCATGATCATCGGAGTTCCCAAGGAGATTAAGGCGGACGAGTACCGCGTTGCAATGGTGCCTGCGGGGGTCGAGGTGCTCGCGGAGAACGGGCATACCGTGCTCGTTGAGACCCAGGCAGGATTGGGCACCGGCATAGCGGATGCGGAATACGAGGCAGCCGGGGCTCGCATCGCGCCCAATGCACGCACCGTCTACGGCGAAAGCGATATGGTTGTCAAAGTGAAGGAACCGCTCGAGCAGGAGTATGGCCTTATCCGGAGCGGACAGACCATCTTCACGTACTTCCACTTCGCAGCCAGCGAGAGCCTAACGCGTGCGATGGTGTCTTCGGGAGCGATCTGCATTGCATACGAGACGATCCAGCTTGAAGACCGCACGCTGCCGCTCCTGACTCCGATGAGCGAAGTGGCTGGACGCATGGCGGTTCAGGAGGGCGCTAAGTTCCTCGAGAGACCGATGGAGGGCCGCGGCATCCTCCTCAGCGGGGTGCCGGGCGTTCCTCCCGCGCGTGTCGTCATCCTCGGAGGAGGGGTTGTCGGAGCAAACGCCGCCAAGATCGCGGCCGGCTTCGGCGCCGATGTGCTCGTTCTGGACGTGAACCTTGAGCGGCTGCGTTATCTCGACGACATCATGCCTCCCAACGTCAACACGATCTTCTCCAATCGGCATAACGTTCGTCAGGCCATCAAGGAAGCCGATCTCGTCATCGGCAGCGTGCTGCGAAGGGGCGCACGGGCCCCTGTCCTGGTGACGCGCGAGATGATCGGCACCATGCGGAAGGGCGCCGTGGTTGTGGACGTCGCGGTTGATCAAGGGGGCTGCTTCGAGACGACGCGTCCCACGACCCACAGCAACCCGACCTACATCGTGGACGGCGTGGTGCATTACTGCGTCGCCAATATGCCGGGGGCTGTAGCCGGCACGTCAACCTACGCTCTTACCAACGAGACTCTGCAGTACGTTAAGCGGCTGGCGCGCGACGGCTGGAAGAACGCCGCTCGGGAAAACACGCCGCTGAAGAACGGGCTGAACATCGTGGCAGGCAAAGTGGTGTTTCCGGACAGTGCCGACCAGTTCGGGCTACCGCTAACTCCCGTGGATGAGGTGCTGAACTGAGCCGACCGGCAACAGCCTCTGTGCGGGGGCGCGTCTGGCACGCGCTCTCCATGCTGGGCAACTACCGCGGCGTGATCGCGCTGCTGATTGTGTTCGTGCTCGGGTGCTTCTACACCCCTGTGGCTCGCGATACGGGCCTGCCGATCTTCCTATCATGGCGAACGCAGCTCGACATTCTGTTTGAGTACTGCGAGTACGGCCTGTTGGCCACGGGCATGACTCTCGTGATACTGAGCGGCGGCATTGACCTGTCGGTGAGCTCGGTCCTCGGCTTCTCGGCGACACTCTTCGCCTTGCTGACCATCGGATACGGATGGGGGATCGCCCCTGCAGTTGCTGCCGTGGTGGTGTGCGGGCTTGTGGCGGGCCTCGTGAACGGCGTGCTCGCCGCTCGGTTCCGCATCCAGCCGTTCGTGGCAACGCTGGCCATGATGACGGCTGCCAGAGGAGCCGCCAAGCTCGTCTCCGGCGGCATCAAGGTGCAGCCGGCCGCCCAACCCTGGTACCGACTGACCGAAGACACGCCCGAGTTCTTTCGGTGGATGACCACTGCGGTCCCTGGCATTGGCATGCAGCCGGCGACAATCCTGTTTCTGATCTGCATTCTCATCATGGCCGTGATCGTGAAGAAATCGAGCTATGGCAGGAAGCTCTACGCGATCGGGGGAAACGAAGAGGCCGCACGACTGGCCGGAATACCCGTCGCACGAGTGAAGCTTCAGACGTATGCGCTGTGCAGCATGTTCGCTGCACTGGCAGGCATCGTTAACTGCTGCCGACAGGACATCGGCGATCCGGAGGCTGGTTTCACGTTCGAGCTCGATGCCATCGCTGCCACGGTTATCGGCGGCACGGCTCTAACCGGCGGTCGGGGCGGCATGATGTTCACACTGATCGGCGTGTTGATCATGGCCTACATCAACAAGATTTTGAGCCTCAATGCGGTGGCGATTGACCGCCGCATGATCATCCAGGCCGTTATCATCGTGGTAGCGGTCCTGATACAGCGTCAGAAAAGAGGTTAAGCATGAGACGATTGGCAGTTGCCGTACCGGTTCTCGCACTGGTGCTGGCCGGGTGTCAGGCAAAGAAGGCGGCAAGCCCGCCTGATGGCAAGCCTCGGACAGAAGCGGGCAAGAAGTACGTTATCGGCATGTCCCAGTGCAATCGCGGCGAGCCGTGGCGTGTCCAGATGGACACCGACATCGAAGAGGCCGCCAAAGCGCATCCCGAGTTCACGGTTCTGTTCAAGGATGCGCAGAACAAGTCGGAGATGCAGCAGAGCCATGTGCGTGAGTTCATCCAGCAGAAGGTGGATGCGATCATCATCAGCCCCAAGGAGGCGCGGCCGTTGACGAAGCCTGTGGCCGAGGCCTATGACGCCGGCATTCCGGTGATCGTGCTCGACCGGAAGATTGAAGGCGACAAGTACACCTGCTTCATCGGGGCCGACAACGTGAAGATAGGTCGCGAAGCAGGCAAGTATCTGGTCGAGCTGCTGGGTGGCAAGGGCGAGATCGTCGAGCTCAAAGGGCTCATGACGTCTACGCCCGGCCAGGAACGCCACAACGGGTTCATGGAGGGCATCGCCGGCTCGAACATCAAGATTATCTTCGACGCAGACTGCCAGTGGCTCGAGCCGAATGCCCAGAGGGAGATGAAGTCGGCGCTCTCGCGCTTCCCGAAGATCGACGCCGTCTACGCTCATAACGACCCGAGCGCCCACGGCGCATACCTGGCCGCGAGGCAGGAAGGAAAAGGGCGCGAGAAGACCATCAAGTTCATCGGCATCGATGCGCTGCCCCACGAGGGTGTTCGCTACGTCAAGGACGGTCTGCTGACCGCGACCTTCCAGTATCCGACAGGCGGCAAGGAGGCCATCGAGACGGTCCTCAAGATTCTCAAAGGCGAGACCGTAGAGAAGACGATCACGTTGGGCACCCGAATATTCACGGCAGACACCGTAGCAAGCGGGGGGAAGGAACTCTAAGGAAAAAAGGGGCCGGCACGCGTACACCGCGTGACCGGCCCGTACCCTCCGGGCTCTCCGGCCTACGACCCGCCGGAGTCATCCCAACACCACAAGAGGGGAGGTATGGGGTTTCCCCCTAACCGAGCTGCAATCTTATTGACGCGTTCCATCGTGGAATGTAACAGGTTTTTCGAGCGAAGAAGCGAGGAATTTGCCAGAGGCCAGTAGAGACATCGCCGAAGGGGCCGCATCACCGTCGGGTCAGCGTGCCTGGGCGGAGGTTGACCTCGAGGCCATTGTGCGTAACTACCGCGCACTGACGTCGTGGGTTCCACCAACGACCCGCGTCATGGCGATCGTCAAGGCAGACGCCTACGGGCACGGCTCGCACGCGGTGGTCGGAGCACTCCATCGCCATTGCGGCGCCCTGTGGTTCGGCGTCGCGACCGTTGACGAAGCCCGCGCGGTGAGGTCGGCGTGTCCGGCGTGCCGGATACTGGTGCTGTCACCCATCTTGCCGGAGGAAGTGGAGCCGATCCTCGAGTGCAAGGTGACGCCCGTCTTGAGTGACGCGATGCTGTTGCCGGTCCTGAACCGAGTCGCCGGCTCCCGGCGCTCCGTGGTTGACGTTCACGTTGAGCTGGACACGGGGATGGGGCGTTCCGGCGTACTGCCTGGCCATTTGCCGGATCTAGCGCGCCGGATTGCTGCGTCTCCCTGCATACGGCTCGAAGGTCTTATGACGCACTTCCCCGATGCCGAGGCGGACGCGCACGGCACCCTCCGCCAGACCGCAGCCCTCAAGAAGAGCCAGAGCGTAGTCTCTTCGATCCTGGACTACGCGCCGATGCTCCACGCCGCCAACAGCGCAGGAACCCTGCTGTATCCCGAGACCCATTTGGATATGGTTCGGCCCGGGATGGCGCTGTATGGCCTGATGCCCGCGGCGCCGCCCGGCCAGAATGTGCCACACCTCGAGCCTGTCCTATCCTTGAGGACCC
>JAAYVH010000149.1 GCA_012517255.1 Chthonomonadales bacterium | reverse complement strand
TCTCGATGGCGTCGTTTTGTCGATGGTGCGCGATGGCCAGGGTCATCAACTTCCCCGCTGAACGAGCCCTCGTAGCCCAACGGTAGAGGCAGGCGGCTTAAACCCGCTCCAGTATGGGTTCGAATCCCATCGGGGGCACAAGCGATTGAGGCGAGTGAAGAGGAAGCTTGCTTACTCTTCCGAGCCGATTGAGCTTGTCTTTCAGGAGCACATGAGGAGCGGAGGAGGAGACGCCAAGGTCGATCGGGCGTTTCCGACGTAGCGACGAATGTTGACTAGGGGGCGAGCGTCAGCAAGCCGGGGCGTCGAAGACGTCCCGCCGCGCGTAGCGCGGGCCCCTGGGACCACAAGCGATCGATCTATCGTCGGCATGCTCGACCGGCTGGTAGCGGCCTGCCCTCGGTTCCAGCGATCGTGGGTCGGGTTGTCCGCACCCCCCGCAGATACCCCTACCCAGGATCGCTGGAACCGCCTGCGTCAGGCGGTGCACCGGCAGAATCGGCGTCTCCGGGCGAGCCGGATTAATTTCTGGACAACGAGTACACTAATACTTCTGAGGCGAAGAAGTGGAGATGGACGGCATGATCGACAAGGTCGCCGTACTGGGACTCGGGACGATGGGCGGTGCTATGGCTGAGCGCCTGCACGCGGCCGGCCTCGAGGTATGGCTTTGGAATCGCACCGCCTCGCGGGCCGAGCCCTTCCGGGCTCGGGGCTTCCATGTCGCGGATTCTGCAGCCGACGCGGTTGCGGCCGTCGATACGGTGGTGACGATGCTGTTCGACGCGGACGCCGTCCGGTCGGTGATGACGCAGGCGCTTCCCGCCCATGGTGATGGGCTGATCTGGATGCAGTCGTCCACGGTTGGGACGGTCGCCGCACGCGAGTTCGCGACGATGGCCGAGCAGGCCGGGGTGGGCTTCGTCGACGCCCCGATGCTCGGCACCAAGGATCCTGCGGCCGGCACGCTGACCGAGCTCGTTGCCGGGCGGCCCCCGACATCGAGGCTCTGAAGCCTGTGCTGGACGCCGTTTCCTCGAGGATCGTCCGGGTCGGCGATGCCGTGCCCGCGGCCTCCGCGCTCAAACTGGCCGCGAATGCGTGGATCGCGACGATCACCGCGGGGATCGGCCAGTCGCTGACGATCGCGGAACGGCTCGGCGTCGAGCCGGCCTTGCTCCTGCGGGCGCTCGATGGCACCGCCCCCGACAGCGCCTACGCGCAGCTCAAGGGTCGAGAGGTGCTTGCCCGCCGATTCGTCCTCCAGTTCGAGGTGGAGGGGATCTTGAAGGACGTCCGGCTCGCGCGAGGAGACGCCGGGGATCTCCTATGCCCTGCTCGATGCACTCGACGAGCTCTACTCGGACGCGGTCGACGCCGGAATGGGGCGCGATGACATCGCCGCGGTGTGGAGCGCGTTCCAGCGCGAGGAGCGCTGACGAAGTCCCGCGCTGCTGCACGAGACCGGGTCTGAGGACCCACGTCCTGGTCATGGACAAGCGGGACGAGGGCAGCGGGAGATCGCCGAATGCGCGCCGGATGGCGACATCCACAGCCCAAGCATCAGGGCTATCGGAGCGGGCCCGGGCACCAGGGCCGAGCTACTGGCCCGGAACTGCGATGAGCCGGATCAGCTCGTCGAAGAGCTCCTCGTCGACCGGCTGGCCGGTGAAGTACACGCGGTGGTAGATCGGCGCGAACAGCACGTCGACCACAAAGTCGGGGTCCCGCTTGAGGATGCTTCCCTCCGCCATGCCCTGGACGATGAGCAGGCGTGCGGCATCTCGGCGCGGGGTCAGCCAGTGCTCCTGAAACCGGCGCTGCGCGTCCTCGTCGACGAGCGCTCCTGCCGCCAGCGCCCGCAGCGCCCCGCCGGTGACCGGGTCGGACAGCACCCGGCCGGCCATGGCAACCTGTGCGCGGAGCGTCTCGATGGCTGCGCCGGGGCCTTCGGTCTCATGCGAGAACTGCACGGCCTCCAGCAAGGCGTCGAGTAGCAGCTCGTGGGGGCTGGACCACCAGCGATAGAGCGTGGTGCGGCTCGCGCCGGCGGCGCGAGCGATCCGGTCGAAGCCGACATCGACGCCCTCGCGAGTGGCCAGCTCGGCGGCCGCGGCGAGGATGCGCTGCCTGAGCGCGGCGTCGCGCGGTCTGCCGCGGCGACCCCCTTCCCCCTGATTATTAGTGGACACGATGCACAGTATATAGTGATCGGCCGATGCGAAGCCAATAGGACCCAGCGCCGAGCCGGTCAGGAACCAATCCAGGAAGGACGACCATGACCGCGATTCCCGCGGTGACTGCCCACGACGGGCTGACCTTGCCCGTCATCGGCTTCGGTACCTGTCGACTCAATGGCGCCGCCGGCGCCGACACGATCGCACGGGCGAACGACCACGGCTACGCGCTGCTCGATTCGGCATTCAACTACGAGAATGAGGGTGCCGCCGGGCGGGGCGTGCGCGCCTCCGGCCACGATCGGGCCGAACTCGTCGTCACCTCCAAGCTTCCCGGCCGCCACCATGCCTACGACGAGGCGCGAGTCACCATCGAGGAGAGCGTCCATCGCACCGGCCTGGACTACCTCGACCTCGACCTCTACCTGATCCACTGGCCGAATCCGAGGGTCGACAGGTATGTGGATGCATGGCGCGCCCTCCTCGACGCGCGCGAGAGCGGCCTGGTCAAAGCCATCGGCGTGTGCAACTTCCTGCCCGAGCACCTCGAGCGCCTGCAGGCCGAGACCGGTGTGCTGCCGTCGGTCAATCAGATCGAACTCCATCCGTTCTTCCCGCAGACCGACGCGCTCGCCTACCATGCCGAGCACGGCATCCTCACCGAGGCGTGGAGTCCCCTCGGCCGCGGCAACGACCTGCTCCGGCACCCGGTGATCACCGGCATCGCCCGCGACCACGAGGCCACGCCCGGCCAGGTCGTCCTCGTCTGGGCAATGGCGCGTGGCGCGATCCCGCTGCCCAAGGCCTCATCCGAGGCGCGCCAGATCGAGAACCTCGAAGCGGTTGATCTGGAGCTCAGCCCGGACGAGGTCGCCGCACTGACGGCACTCGGTCGTCCGGATGGGCGCACGTACGGCCAAGACCCGGCCAGCTACGAAGGGTTCTGACTCCCGGCGACGGCCGTTGGGTGCCGAGTCGCTCATCGCGGGTAGGTTTAGCCGCCAGCCTTGCAGCCACCGATACCCACGATCGTCGGACCGGCGCACATCATCGTGCGGCGTCGGCTCCCAGGGCGGTCAGCAGTTCGGACCTGTCGATCTCCGCCAGCGCGAGCAGCCGCGGGACGGTGCCCGCCTCTTGGTCCAAGATGCCGCGCAGCAGCCCCGCGGAGTCGATGCCCTTGCTGGGGCCTTGTGCCGCGCGGGCGACCGCACGGCGCAGCACGTTCTTGGCGGAGGTTGCCAGCGGCAGTTTCGCCTCCGAGGGTGACACCGGAATCGGGCTTGGTTCGATCCCGGCGAAGCGCAGGCTCCGCTCGCGCTCTTGATCCATGAGCCGCCGCAGCCGGGTGGTGGTCAGGCCAGCATCGACAAGTACCCGCTGCGCGCGGGTGTCTTCGCGTTCGCTGACGGCCAGGAGCAGATGCTCGGACTCGATGGCGGTGGCTCCGGTTGCGCGGGCGTGGTCCTGCCCGCGGCGCACGACCCATCGGGCATCATCGGTCAGTCGGTCAAACATGGCGTCTCCTCAGGTCAACGCCTGCTTCGGTCAGGCGTTTGGCGTGTTTTTGGTGAACGGCCTGGCGGGTCACTCCCAGCGCTTCGGCCACCTGTGACCAGGTCCAGCCGGAGCGCATGGCGCGTTCGACCTCGGCGGCCTCGAGTTGGTCTGCGCGCTGACGCAGCGCCACCACGGACGCGAGACCGTCTGCGATCTCGCTCAGTTGGTGTGATCTGTCTTCCCTCACGTAAGCAAGTTAACTTGACGCAACGAGGAGTGTCAAGATGACTTGCTTAAGGCGAACATGCGCCGGAGTGCTGACGACGATCGGCGCCGCTCTTGGGAGTATCCCGAGCTCTACGGAACCCGGGAATCCGGTGCCCTACCGGCTGACCAGGCGGCACCGCGAAAGACGGCTGGTCGACTTCGCGGGCATCGAGGTCTGCGATCGGTGGTCTTCGAGAGACAATCGAGTATGACTGCATCGTCGGATCTGCACGTGATCGTGGGCGCGGGGCCCGTGGGCAGCGCACTGGCCGAGCGGCTCGTCCGCGACGGGCATCGCGTGCGCGTGCTCACCCGCTCGGGTCGCGACCCGGGGATACCGGGGGCGGAACCGATCGCGGTGGACGCATCCGACATCGCCGCGCTCACCAGCCGTGTGACCGGGGCATCGGTGCTGTACAACTGCGCGAATCCCGGCTCGTACACGCAGTGGGAGAAGCTGTGGCCGCCACTGGCGGCATCGATCTTGAGCGCGGCCGAACGCAGCGGTGCCGTGTTGACGACGGCGAGCAATCTCTACGGATACGGTCGGGTCGATGCGCCGATGACTCGGCGGACGCCGTTGCAGCCCAGCGATCACAAGGGCGCGCTGCGGGCGCGCATGTGGCAACAGGCGCTGGCGGCGCACGAGTCGGGGCGGGTGCGTGTTACTGAGCTGCGTTCGTCCGACTACATCGGCCCTACGCTGCCGATCAGCAGCGGCCTGCTGGCGCGCTACGCCGATGCGACGCTCCAGGGCAAGACCGCAACCGTGCTCGCCGACCCCGACCAGCCCCACACCTGGACGGCGATCGATGATGTCGCGGCGACACTTGCGGTGCTCGGGCTCGACGAGCGAGCCTGGGGCTCGGCGTGGATCGCGCCGTCGAACCCACCCGCCACGGTGCGCGAGGTGCTGCGGGGGTTGGCCGAGCAGGTCGGGGCCGTTGAACCCCGCGTGCGGCAGGTGCCTGGCTGGCTGCTCCGAACCGGCGCCATCACCATCCCGTTGCTGCGCGAAGTGAGCGGAGTCTTGTACCAGTTCGATGCGCCGTTCATCGCCGACGGATCGGAGACCAGCGACGTGTTCGGGATAGCCCCGAGCCCGTGGCACCCGCTGCTCGCCGAGACCGCCCGCGCCTGGGCCGAACGCGCCGGTAAGCCCACACGATGAAGGCGGAAATGATTGGAATCGTGCGCCCGGAATCGCCGTAGCAGTGGCACGACGGGCATCACCAACGGGGCAGTGGCGTTCGCGGTCCAGCAACTGGCTCGCGAGCTCGTACCGATCCGCGTCAACGCCATCTCGCCGGGCATCATCGATTCCGGCAGCTGGGACAGCATGGGCGAGAGCAAGAAGAAGTTCCTCGCGGATTCCGCACGAGGAAACTGGTGGTCTCCGGCGGGAAGCTGGTGGCTGTCTCCTCGGTCTCCGGGGCTCACAGCAACCGTGACAGCCGCTTCTTGCGCCGGTTCTGGTTCACGATCCAGGCGACATCAGGATCGGAGGTGTCGAGGGCGCCGAAGACGGCAAGACCCGGCGCCGGATCGGCGGCGATCGCCACGCTCCAGCAGTAGGCAAGCGCTTGGCGCAGCGTCCGCGCGTCGTCCTGCTTGCGGCGCTGTGTCTCAAACGCGATTAGGTGATCCGTTGCCCGTCGGCAGACCTCGATCGCAACTGCCGCCGCCTCGGGCGTGCGCAGCAGTCGCGGCTCACAGATCGCGGCAGCAGCGGCACGTTGGACCAGCGGGTCCGGGTCGTCCGCCCAGCGCAGCACGATCGGCGGCACAACCGCAGGGTTGACATCGCCCAGCAGCTGCAACCCGATCGCGACGCCTTCACGCACCCGCCAGCGTTCGTCCGTGGCCAGGGCGCGTGCTCGTGCTTCGACCGCGGGCTCGGAGCTGCGGCGACCCAGGGCGGCGGCCGCGCACATCGTCTGGTATTCGCCGCCGTCACGCAGCAGTTCGTCGATCACCGACTCGTCAGCGGCAATCGCCGCTGCGGCAGCCAGCGGAAGGTTCGCCCGCGGGCCGGGCAGGCCCGAGTGCTGGCCCAGATATCCCGGCCAGGCCGCCGGCTCCAAGCTTTCCAGTTCCGTGCTCCAAGCTGCAGGATCAACCATGGTCCGACGGTACGTCATGCGAGTCCGGTCACGTGCAGGCACGGTCGAGTTGTCGCGGCGGTGGGGTTCGCCTCAACCGCGCAGATGTGCCGTCAACGGTCCCTGCAACACCCGGATGGTTGGCCCCGCACCAGCGCCGAGAGTGTGACGAACGTCGCTTGAGTCATTCGCCGACGATTGCGAGATGGACGGTGGCGCGCGCGGTGCGCGAGTTCGTCCGCCAACCCCTGAACGCTCGCCGTAAGTGAGTTCGCTCGCATTGCAACGGAAGCGAACTGCTCTACGGCGAGCGTTTGGTACCGACGGCGAGCGGACTGTACGGACGGCGAGCGAACTGTACCGACGGCGAGCGGACTGTACGAACGGCGAGCGAACTGCCGAGCCGGGGGGTGCACGCCGACCGATCAGGGCCGCGCACTCATCGGGCGACGATGACGACACCGGCAGACCGGCAGACACCTCCACGCGGCCCCGCTTTCGGAACAGGACTTAGTGGTGGAAGCCCGGATGCTGCCGGGTGGCAGGGATCGGGCCGTCCAGGGCATCGAGGTAGGCGACCGCGGCCTTGAGATCGGCGAGGAACGCGTCCGCCAGATCACGGCTGAACCCATTGCGGACGACGATTCGCTGCACCGTGAGGTTGCTCAGGTCGTCGGGCATCGGATAGGCGGGCACCAGCCAGCCGCTCATCCGCAGCCGGTCCGACAGGTCGTACAGCGTCCAATTGGTGGTGTGCCCGGCGCGCAACCGCCAGGCGAAGACGGGTATGTCGGAGCCGTCATTCCACAGTTCGAAGGCAGGCATCTTCGCGATCTGCCCGGACAGGTAGGTGGCGACATCGCGCGCCGCGCGCTGCACCCGTCGATAGCCCTCATGGCCCAGCCGAAGGAACAGGTAGTACTGCAGCAGCACCTGGGCGCCCGGACGCGAGAAGTTGAGCGCAAAGGTCGGCATGTCGCCGCCGAGGTAGCTGACGTGGAAGATCAG
>JAAYVH010000148.1 GCA_012517255.1 Chthonomonadales bacterium | reverse complement strand
GCTTGCTCACGCCGTCGACCTCGGCCAGCAAGGCGAGCGCCTTCTCGTCCTCGGGTTCCAGGCGCAGTGTCATAGCCATGAATCTATGGTACCACTGTGGTATCACTCGCTCAGTTGCCGCACGTCGCGACGGCATCGTCCACCTTGGGTCCCCTCGGCCACCGAGGGCGTGGCACTGTCCACGGCCTCGCGCGTCCGGCGCCGGCTCACACCGATGTTCTGTCGAGCGCCCACTGGGTCACCTGTGGTTCCCCAAGCCCCGTCGTAGCGTCGGACATCGCGGTCTCCCTTCGCAACACGGTCACCATCGGCTTCCACACCTCTTAACGGCTGGCGATCCCTGCCGCCCTCGTGGAGGACGTTCGATCGCACCTGCGTGACCACGCCCAGCTGGGACGCACCGGGCTGCTCTTCCGGCGCACCCAGGACGGCGGCCCAGTGAAATCGGCGGACTGGCTGCGGACGTTCAAGCGGGCTTGCCGCAAGGTGGCCGACCAGATGGAGACCGACGCAGAGCTTCACCCCATGCAGACCGGCGAGCCGGAAAGCGACGAGTCACAACGCATCCGTGAACTCCTCACTGGCGACGGCGGCTACATATACCACGGCACCCGTGTCACCGGCCTCACCTGGACCTATCGGCTCTCCGGCGGCAACCTGCGTGCAGTGCAAGCGATCTCAGGGCACACGTCGCCCAAGATGGCGCTGCGGTATCAGCGTGCCGAAATGGACTACCTCGCCGCGATCGCTGGCAACGTGTCGGACATGATCGAGCGGAGCGCGAAGTCCTAAACCCAGCGTTCGCTGCAGGCGCTTCAAATCCTGTCACCCCGACCAGCGGAAAGCCACTCTGGCTAGGGATTATATTCCCGGTCAGGGCGGCTTTCGGTGTCGTGCACCCTCACCGCGTCCTAAGCACGGCAGGCTCGTGCGGACGTCTGCGCACACTGTCACCCCCGCACCCTGCCGGCGATGCGTATCGGAACCGTGCGTCACGAGACCGTTGCGCGGCCCTCGGGGACTTCTGTACCACTCTTGGGGCGATTCCAGGTGGGGATCACACAGGGGCCACGGCGAACCAGGACAGAGTCCGCGCCTGTCTAGACTCAATCGCACGATCGGCCTGTGTTGAAGGGTGCCCCCTGTCCGAGAGCATCGCTAGCGTTAGCCTCGGAGCTTGACCAGCGGACTCGCGCCGCCCAGGCGGGGAGGAGCCTTACCCGTGCCATTCACCGATCATCGAGGATCAGCAGGCCCACGCCCGGAGGGTGAAGCCCGTGCCAAGCTCTACGTGGCAGCGACCCGGGCAGGGCACAGTGTTGCGATCATTCCAAAGCGTCCAGTGACTAGTGCAGCGTTGCGGTACTAGTCGCCGCCGGGCGCAGGTGGGGAGGCGTGGTAGTGAGCAAGAAGCTTGATCGAGATGAGGCTGCCAAGGCGCTCGCACAGACTGGTCAGCGCAAGCTGAGCTTGGAGAACGGCGATGGGCCATGGACGATCGTTCGCGACAACTGGCACCACGAGGACGGAAGCAACGGAGGACGGTTCGCAGCCTTCTCGCAGCCCTCTCATCGCCCCGAGGTCCTGTCGCGTGGCGAGTGGGATCTGAAGCCAGGGGAGGGTGGCCCCGGCTTTTCCCAGCACCACGAAGACGGAAAGTGGGTGACGACCTACTACCGCAACTCCGAGGGCCCAGAGGTTGAGCCACTGATCCTCGAGCAGTCGTTCTATGGAGCCGCGCCTGACACATTCCTGATCTCGGAGGAGTTCAGGTTGCTCATGCATCTCTGGCTGGACCCTACTTCTGGGAATTACTACGCGATCGGGGATGACGGCGAGAAGGATCTTGCGATCAAGTTCGAGGACGAACGAATCAGCGTTCGCACGCCGATCCTGCGCCGTTACCAGGCCGCGCGCCAGCTCGACCTACTGCTATTCACCGACTCCGCCGTGTTCGTCGAGACCGACGAGCCGCTCGAGTCGTTCGAGGACATGAACGAACCTGACGACGTCGAGGACGAGCTCAACTTCGTGGAGTTCCATGTTGGCGAGAGCCGGATGCCCGAAAGGCGGTTGCTGTCGCGCCTCCTGGCTAAGCGAATCCTGCCTCCGCCACCCCAAGAACAGAGCGGCATCTGGCCTTGGGATCGAACGGAAGAGGTGTACCCAGAGTTCATCATCGGTGAGGATCAGAACGGCCGGCCGGTGCGCTTCACCTGTGAGGAGGACAGGCTCGCCAACTGCTTCGGCAAGAACCCCCACGCACCGCACTACCTGACTCCGGTGTTCTTTAAGCCCGAAGTGCT
>JAAYVH010000147.1 GCA_012517255.1 Chthonomonadales bacterium | reverse complement strand
TTGAGCTGGCGCGAAGCGCCGTGTCGAAATCAAGGCGGGCTGCGTGCGCACCCTGTAGCGGCGTATCAGCCGGACGACCAGCGTCACGCGTGGCATGGGCGAACCAACCCCGCGTTGCCGCGTCCCTCTTCGTGTTGGTTCCGCTCGGCGGTTGATTCGCCCCTACGGGCCGTCGGACCTTGTACACAACGGCTGACGACGGACCGCCACGTCATCGCGAGCAAAGCGACGCGATCCCGAACAGGCGGTTCGATTCGGCGGTTGATTCGCCCCTACGGGCCTTCGGATCGCGGGCACCATGGCAAACGACGATGCGCCACGTCATCGCGAGCAAAGCGACGCGATCCCGGACAGTCCAGGCCGATCGCGGCACTGGCGTCGCGAGACGCGACGGCGATACCGTGGGCGCTTCGCGCCGCACCACTGCAATTCCCGGGCGACAGGGAGCCGCCTTACGGAGATGTCGCGCGGGCCATCCCGAACTGCATGGAGTGGAGCCTCGCGTACAGGCCGTTGCTCCGGACGAGCTCCTCATGGCGACCGATCTCGGTGATGCGGCCCGAGTCGAGGACGACAATGCGGTCGGCGCGGTGGACGGTAGAGAGGCGATGGGCGATGACGAATGCCGTTCGACCCTGCATCAGACGCGCCACGGCCTCCTGAACGAGCCGTTCGGACTCGGAGTCCTGCGCCGACGTTGCTTCGTCGAGGATGAGGAGCTCAGGATCCCGAAGGATGGCCCTGGCGATGGCGATGCGCTGCTTCTGTCCGACCGATAGGCGCGTCCCGCGCTCGCCGACCTGCGTCGCGTAGCCCTCGGGCAAAGCCTCGATGAACGCATGCGCGTTGGCAGCGCGAGCGGCCCCCAGTACTTCGTCGTCTGATACGCCATCCTTGCCGAACCGGATGTTCTCGGCGACGGTGGTCCCGAAGAGATAGGGCTCCTGCGGCACGAAAGCGATGCGGGAGCGCAGGTCCATGAGGTCCAGCGAGCGCACATCCAGCCCATGCACGAGCACTGCTCCGGCGGTCACATCATAGAGTCGCGGTATCAAGGACACCAGCGTCGTCTTGCCGGAGCCGCTCGGACCTACCAGCGCGATGACCTCACCGCGCCGGACTTCGAGATTGATGCCGCAGAGGACGTCGGGTCCCTCAGCATCGTAGCGGAAGCCCACATCCGTGAAGGAGACGGCAGGGGTATCCTGCGCCGCATCGCGCGGCGGAAGCGGAGTCGGGGCAGAGGCTTGCGCTTCGGCGGGAGCATCGCAGAACTCGAAGATACGGTCGGCGGCGCCCATGGCCACGGCTATGCCTGCATACAGGTTCACGAAAGCGCTGGCAGGGCCGAACAGCATGCCGAGCACCGTCAGGAAAAGCACGACGTCGCCCGCCGACATGGAGCCGGCGATGGCCATGCGTGCCCCGACGGACAGCACCACGGTCATGCCGCCCATGGCGATGAGCCGTGCGAGCGCACCGTTGGCGGTGCCCATGACCGCCTGACGGATACGCGACGATACCAGCGGCATGACGCGATCCATATACCGAGCCAGCGCGGCCGCAGCCCTGCCGAATATGCGGACCT
The DNA here is from genome assembly GCA_012517255.1 of Chthonomonadales bacterium. GTDB lineage: Bacteria > Armatimonadota > Chthonomonadetes > Chthonomonadales > CAJBBX01 > JAAYVH01. The sequence continues at coordinate 4,994 of JAAYVH010000147.1, read as the reverse complement.
CGCGCACGCCGGCGATGCTCTCCTGCAGCACCTCCTGAACGGCGCCAGTGTCGTCGCGCACGCGCCGACCGGCATTGCGCAAGGGACGGCCGAACAGCGCGAGAGCCACGGCGAACGCAACCGGCACCGGCAGTCCAATGGCGGCAAGCGTGGGACTGCGCCAGATGAGGAGGCCGGACGCGACGAAGACCATGAGTATGTTGGTCAGCACCTCCACCAGCGTCGCCGCGTAGAGCCCCTGCAGCGCTTCCACGTCGTTCTGCACCACCGACATCACGCCGCCCGTCTTGCGCCGATCATAGAAGGCCATGGGGAGCGCATGCACATGCCGGAACAGGTCGCGGCGAAGGTCGGCCGCCGCTCGTTCGCTCACTCGCGCGAACATATACGATCGCGCGAGACCGAGCAGCGTACCCGCTATCATCGCGCTCACCGTCACGACCACGAGGAGATTGAGGGCGGATACGCGATGAGCCGCGTCGCCGCCGCCGGGCCACAGCACCTGGTCGATGAGAACCTTGTTCATCCACGGCCACACGAACTCGGATGCGGTAACCAGCAGGGCGCACAGCAGCGCGGCCACCTGCCATCGCCAGTACGGGATCACATACCGCAGAGCGCGGTGCAGACTCCGCATATTCCTCCCCTCATCTGCAAGACGCCGGAGCCCTGCCGGCATCCGCCAGACGTCCTTCCGAACGCTCTCACTACGGTACCCGTGCGTACGGCGTTTCGCGACGCGCCCTGGGCGGTGAGGCGGGTATAATCGCCACTACTCTCCTCTCGGGCGCACCGGTGAAACTAAGACGGCTAACGCTTGCCGGGTTCAAGACCTTCGCAGACAAGACAGAGATTGAGCTCGGCGACGGCGTCACGGCCGTGGTTGGCCCCAATGGCTGCGGCAAGAGCAACATAGCCGACGCCCTGCTGTGGGTGCTCGGCGAACAGAATCCCCGACTGCTGCGAGGGAGCGAGACCCGCGACTTCATCTTCACCGGCTCCGATCGCCGCAAGCCCCTCGGCATGGCCGAGGTGCGGCTGACCATAGACAACTGCGACCACTCCATCCCCGTCGAGTTCGCCGAGATCGAGATCGCCCGTCGCATCTACCGCTCGGGCGAGAGCCGCTACGCGATCAACGGCACGCAGTGCCGACTCAAGGGCATCGTGGACCTGTTTCTCGATACGGGCATGGGCCGCGGAGCCTATTCGTTCATCAGTCAGAGCGAGGTGGACGCGGTCCTGTCGGCACGGCCCGAGGATCGGCGCGAGCTCTTTGAGGAGGCTGCCGGCGTGCAGAAGTATCGCGCGCGCAAGCGCGAAGCCCTCCGCAAGCTGGAGACAGCCGAAGCCAATCTGATCCGCATCAACGACATCGTCCACGAGCTCGAGCGCCAGCGCGAGCCGCTGCGGCATCAGGCTGAGATCGCCGAGCGGTACCTCTCACTGACTCAGCGGCTCCGCCAGATTGAGGTCGGCGTGCTGGTCAGCGAGATCCAGCGCGCCGACTACGAGCTGTTCGCCGCACGGCGTGAGCGCGATGCCGACATCGCCACCGTTCGCGAAGCCGACGATCGGCTGGCGGCCATGGAGCGTCAGAGTCTCCAGGTCCGCGAACGGCTCAACGAGGCCGAGGCCGAACTTGAGGCAGCCGGCATCTCGCGTCAAGGAGCCATGACGAGCGTGGAGCGGGCCGTCCACGAACTGCAGCTCAACGATGAGCGGGCACGGAGCGCCGAAACGACGGCCGCCGGGCTCGATGATGACATCCGAAACCTGATCGCCTCCGAGCAGGCGGCTGAGACTGCGGCGCAGAAGGACCATGCTGGGCTTCAGCGGCTGGAGAAGGCCGAACATGAGCGGCGGGAGCTGCTGGCGGAGGCCCGGCGGGCTCTGGAACAGGCCGAGCTTGCCGTCGCCGAAGCCGCGCAAGAGAGCCGCGACCGGGCCCAGCAGCAGCGCCGTCTGTTGGCGGAGCGAGCATCGCGCGAGGCTGCCCTGGCGGCATGTTCAGCCCGCATTGCCGAGGCCGACCGTCGGCTTGTCGAGATCGCGCAGGAGATCGCCGCGCACTCCCGGATGCTCGAGCAGGCCCGGCAGGCGCATGCTGCAGCGTGCGAGCAGGTGGCGGAGCGTGACGGCAAGCTGCAGCGTCTCCGGGCCCAGCAGGAGGCTGTCGAGGATCAGGTGCGCCGAGCTGAGGACGAGCGGGCGCAGGCGGCCGCGGCGGCCGACGCCCTTCGCCGCAAGGCGGTCGAGACCGCCGCGCGGCTGAAGACACTCGAGGAGATCCACGCCTCCGGTGAAGGGCTCTATCAGGGCGTTCGGAGCGTGTTGCATGCCGTGCGAGCGGGCGCCCTGACGGGTGAGTTCTCCACCGTCGCCGATGCGCTCACCGTGCCTGAGCGGCTTCGTCTTGCCATGGAGGTCGCCCTCGGTTCCGATGCCCAGTCGTTGATCTGTTCCGACGATCAGGAGGCCCGTGACGCCGTGGCGTGGCTCAAGGCCGAGCGCAAGGGCCGCGCCACCTTTCTGCCGTTGAACCTGCTCGAACCGCCGCCGCCGCTTCGACACGCCGAGGTCGCGCGCGTGCGCGGCGCTGTCGGCATCGCCTCCGAACTCGTCTCCTTCGATCGAACGATCGAACCGGCGGTCCGTCTACTGCTCGGGCGTGTAGTGGTCTTCGAGGACCTCGATGCTGCCGCCGCTGCGGCGCGCAAGCTGCAGGGATGGCGCAGGCTCGTCACGCTGGACGGCGACACTCTCACGCCGGGCGGCGCCCTGACCGGCGGCTCCATGCCTGCCCGTGCAGCGCATCTCGTCAGCCGCAAGGGCGAGATCGACGACCTGAAGCGAGCCTCCGCCGATCTCGCGGCGCAGATGGCGAGCGCCGACGCTTGCATCGCGGCCGCCCAAGCCGGCCTCAAGCAGGCTCGATCAGAGTCCGAGCGGATCGCCGAGCAAGTGGCGCAGAGCGTGTCCGCGCTCATCGAAGCGCGCCGTGACGCCGCCTCCGCCGAACGGGAGCTCGCTTCGGCCAGGGCGCGCGGCGAGGACCTCGCCGCCGAGACGCATCGGGTGGAGCAGGCGCGTGAACGGCTCCGCGAAGAGGAGACCCAATGGCGAGCGTCGCTGGCCGCCGTCAACGATGATGACACTGCCATGGACGACGACCTCGCCCGCATGCAAGCCCGAGCCGATGCCGCGGCGCGAACGTGCGATGACGCTCGACGGAGGGTCGCTGCGCTCGATGTCGAGGTCGGTCGCCTCTCCGAGCAGGTCCGTGCGGCTCGGGCAGCGCTTGCACGGACCGAGCGCTCGATGGAGGAGGCGCGCGCCTCGCGCATCGCAAAGCAGGCCCAGCGTGAAGCTGCCGCGCGGTTGCTGGCCGAAGCCGAGTCGAGGCGTCTGCAGCTCGAAGCCGACGTTGCGACCGCGCGTGCCCGGCTCGCGGAGTGTGAGGAGGTCCACTCCCGGTGGCGCGAGGAGCGGCAACGCCGACTGGAGGAGAGCTTCTCGCTCACGGCCGCCATCAAGGAGACCACCGACCGACGGCGGGTGACCATGGACAACCTGCATGAAGAGGAGCTGCGCATCGCGCGACTGGAGGTCCGACTGGCGCAGCATGCCCAGCGGCTCGCCGACGACTACGGCATGACCATGGAAGAAGCGCTCGCTGCGCCCGATCCGGGCGACATGGACCGCGACACCGTCAACGAGATCGTGCGCCTGCGGCGCGAGTTGCGCGCCATGGGCGATGTCAACACTGGCGCTGCCGAGGAGTTCCGCCGTCTGTCCGAACGGTACGAGTTCCTCGAAGCCCAGCGCAGTGACCTGCAGACGGCATCGGCGTCGCTGCGAGAGACGATCGCCGAGATTGACCGAAGCACGCGCCAGGTGTTCATGGAGACGTTCGATGCTGTCGCCGCCGAGTTCAGTCGCCTCTTCCAGCGACTCTTCGGGGGTGGCCAGACCCGCCTCATCCTCACGGACCCCGACGATCTGCTCGAAACGGGCATCGAGGTGGTTGCCCAGCCGCCGGGCAAGCGCGCATCCGGACTCGCGCTCCTTTCGGGGGGCGAAAGGGCGCTCACCGCGGTCGCGCTGCTCTTCAGCTTCCTCGCCGTCCGGCCGAGCCCGTTTGTGCTGCTCGACGAAGTAGACGCGCCCCTCGACGGCCCCAACGTCGAGAAGTTCACCGAGCTCGTCACCGACTTCGCACGCGATACCCAGTTTCTCATCATCACCCACAACCCGACCACCATGGAGAGCGCCCCCCGGTGGTACGGCGTCACCATGCAGGAGCCCGGCGTCTCCCGGGTCGTGTCGTATTGCCCTGCGAACGTCGTCGCGAGTTCGGGCGGGGCGTGACCGCGGTGGGTGGATGAGAAAGCGTAGAGAGCTTTCAGCCCGCCGGTGATTGAGCCGGCGCGAAGCGCCGTGTCGAAATCAAGGCGGGCGATGTTCATCCCTATGGTTGCCCTTCAGGCCGCGTTCAATCGTCGCCGCGTCCGGTCTCTCGGCCTGCCTCGGGATCGCGTCGCTACGCTCGCGATGACGTGGGCGGATCGTTGGCCCCTTTGATCGTCGGACGAGGGCGTACCAGCCGGCTGCAACCTCTGCCCATATGCTCGCACCACTGGCCGTCCGGCTGATACGCCCCTACGGGGCGCACATGCAGCCCGCCTTGATTTCGACACGGCGCTTCGCGCCGGCTCAATCACCGGCGGGCGGTCGTTCGTCCGGATGGAGGGCCGTTCGGCCTGAAGGGCCGGGATTGTTCTGTTTGGCCCGCAGGGCCTGGGATCGCGCGCCGCACAATGCCCGTAGGGGCGAATCAACCGCCGAACGGAACCACCGCGAAGGGAAAGGCGGCCAGCGCGCGGTTGGTTCGACCACGCCGATCGTTGGCCCCTTTGATCGTCGGAACAAGGGCGTGCCAGCCGGTTGCGACCTCTGCCCATATGCTCGCGACACAGGCCGTCCGGCTGATA
>JAAYVH010000019.1 GCA_012517255.1 Chthonomonadales bacterium | reverse complement strand
CGCCGCTGAAGCGCCTCCGGCCATCAGGAAAACAAGTACAGCAACAGCCATGAAGACCACGAGGATTCTGAGTCTCATGCCCCATGCCCTCCGCCAGTGTTCCGACAGTGCCAAAATCATACCATCACGCACGGGCAATGTTAAGAACAGCGGCGTCTTCTGCCGCAGAGTTCCGGAAATGGCCCCGCGCGTTTCACCCTTTCCAGCCCGACCGCCACGCTGGCCGAGACGGGCTCTAGCGATTGCCCTGCGCAAGCCCCTTCGACGTGAGATAGAGGTAGCTCGTCCTTACATCCTCCAGCATGTCGCCGTCGGACTGATCCTGCTCGACGATGAGCCACTCGGTGACCGCCGGATCAAGCGCGCCGATGGCGGCGGGCAGGTCCACCTCGCCCGTTCCGAGGGCCTTGAAATGGGGCTTGTCGCCGAGCATGCCGTCTTTGACATGGGCGAGCACCACGCGCTTGCCGATGCGGCCGAGGACCTCGACGGGATCGGCCTTGCCGAACGCCACCCAGTAGAGGTCGAGCTGGCTCATGACCGACGGCGCGGCTTCGAGCATGACATCCAGCGCATAGCGACCGTCTTCGACGCGGTGGAACTCCCAGTAGTGGTTGTGGACATGCACCGAGATGCCATGGGGCGCGAGCATCTCCGCCGCCGCCTGGAGCCTGGCTGCCGCTGCTTTGCATGCGTCAACGGTCTTGAGGTCGTCGGGACCGAAGCCCCCCACAAGGCGGGTGGAGCCGATGCCCCGCTGATACGCGATGATCTCGTCGAGCGTCTCAGGCGTGGGCAGCCGGCCGTGGTTGCTGCAGACTACCATGCCGAGGTCGGCAACGGCCTTGGCGATCTGCTCGGGCGTCTGGCCGTAGGCGCCGGAGATCTCCACGGCTTTGTAGCCGATGTCGGCCACGGCCTTGAGGGTGCCGTGGAAGTCGCGATCGAACGCGTCGCGCAGGGTGTACGTCTGTAGTGCGATGGGTTTCACTCTGTTCCTCCGAAGATGCGAGCTGCTTGGCCCGGATCGTCCGTGCCAGATTCGCTATGCAGAATGGCGATTCCTGCCTCATGCGTCAGAACGGCGCGGCACCGGGACCGCTATCTAGTCCTCAGCAGTCTCTTCATGCCCTCGCCCAGCGCATCGCCGACGAGGAGGTAGGTCTCGGCATTGGCGAACTCGTGGTGGCCATGGGTCGGACAGGGAGAGTCCTCCGGTTTGCGCACGAAATCGTGGGTCTCGACGAACAGCACGCGCTTGCCGACTTCCGGCCGCAGCGCGGCATTCCGCTGGGCCGTTCGGACGGCTGCCCACTGCCCCTCGGCATTCACCCAGGCGCCGGTCAGCTCGCCGATCACGACGGGCAGACGGGGCGCCTTCAGGTCCTTGCGGATATCGCGGATGAGGTTGACCAGGTTCTGCTCGTAACCGGGCACGGCATGCTGGGGATCGCAGCCGTCATTCCAGCCGTGGTACCAGACGAAGCCGACCAGTTCTCGCCGCCGTCCGCCGAGAAAGCCTGCCACTTGTAGCCAGGCTTACCCTCGAGCCCGTTGTTGGCGCCGCGGCAGACGGCTGCGATGCGCCCGTCCGGCAGCTCCGTGAGCGCGTTCTCGTTAAGGCCCCGTGAGCTTAGCTCGGGGGCGATCCTCAGGGGATTGCCGAGATGCCAGGCGATCTCTCCGTTCTGTCTATACTGGCCGATGATGCTGACAACTTCATCAACGGTGTGCGGGAGGCCCCGGTAGTGCAGCGGCTTGCCGTCGCGACCGAGCGTCTTGCGCATGCCGGGAAAGACGATGCGACCGTCGCGCGTCTTCAGTGGAAACGAGAAGCTGACAGCAGGCGAGCGCTGCCCGGGGAAGACAAGATCACGCCGCTGAGACCACGTCCGCGTCTTGGTGTCGTAGATGTCGAGCACCAGGGTGTTCTCGCGGTCCAGGTTCAGCCTGTTCTTGGGATAGAGTGCCCGGTCGGTCAGCACGATCAACTTGCCGCGACGAGCATCGAAGAACGCGGCGGGCTCGCCGTAGCGGATCGGACCGTCGGGAGTGGACACGCTCTTCCAACGGACCTCCGGCTCCGACCACGTGCGGCCATTGTCGGCGCTGATGCTGACGGCGTAGTCGTCGTAGCCGTCCGAATACTGCACACGCCCATAGCAGTGCATGAGGATGGGCTTCCGGGCGTCTATATAGGTGATGAAGCCGGTCGCGACCGGGCGGCCCTCCGCCCCCACCCTCACCTCCCCCCGCGATCGGGGGAGGGGAGGGTCGGGGCGGAGGAACACCTCCTTGGACACCAGCTTCATTTCGCTCGCCACGTGCACAGTGGCTGCCGCGACGATCCCGATGGCCAGGGGAATGCTCATTGCGCTGAATTCGCGGACGGCACGGCGTTGTCCTTCGTCGGCGCCCGGGTCGCGGGCCGGCTGGCAAGGTCAGGGATGTGGTGGACCGTCCCCCGTTCCCAAGGCGCCGACCAACGCGGCCCGGCCTACAACGGCGGGTTGAGCTGAATCGTGTGGTCGTCCCTGCGCCAGCCTCCCCATCCGGCCCGCCATGAGCCGTATGAGTCCGAGTAGTCGACGATTGCGAACAGGTACACGCCGTTGGGAATGCCTGTCAGCGTTGCCGTGCCCGTTGCGTCGGTGGTGACCTTGCGCACGTAAGCGCCGGGCTCTTCGGGCGTCGAGACATCCACGGTCGCTCCGACGAGCGGCTCCGAGTAATGGCCGATGACGTGAAACCGCATAGTGCCGGCCGGGCCCGAGTGGTCCGTGATCACCATGTTGATCTTGCCGTCGAAGAGATAGGACCGGCCAACGTAGAGGCTGCCCTTCCACGCCCTCCCGCCGAACCCCAGCGTCGTCGCCAGCGGGTAGAGGTAGACGAAGTTGCCGTTGGCGTCGCTGCGACCCCACGCCATGCGGCCTGTCGAGGTAGCCAGTATCCGCGCGCCCGCGACGTTGGCGCCGCCGATATCCTTGACATTGTAGAGGATCGAACCGAAGCCGCCGAAACTGCCGCCGCCGTGCCCCGAGAAGTGGCTGACCTGGGTCTCGTAGACCCCGGGCGCTACCCGCGACGCCGTACCTTCCCTCACCCAGATGCCCGTTGCATCATCGAGCGCGAGGTGATCCAGGACGCCACCGGGATCGGGGTCCACTGCGAAACGGATCCGGGCGGTCTGGCCGGCTGCCAACTTCAGCGGCGCCCCCGCGGCATCCGTCATGTCCACCGAGAGCAGGCCGTGCACCAGCACGGGCTCCGGAGTGGCTCCCGCGCTTGTCTTGCCCATGAACTGGCCCGGAAACGCGACGGCGAAGTTCGAATCTGTTGTCACGAGTGTTCCGAACCGGATCACAGCCGATGGGACGGCTGTGCCCGATGCGTTGACGACGGCGCCTGCCGGTATCTCGACCAACGAGCCCCTCGGCCCGGTCACCGTGTTAGGCGCCGTCGTGTCAATGGTCTCGACCTTCTCGGCGGCACGGAGAGCGACGTTTACTTCAGTGGTCTCGCCGGCATCCACGGGCACGACCTGGATGCCCGGCATGTAGGTCGGTCCGCCGGAGACCCTCACCAACACCGAGTCGCCTACCGTCGCGCCTGTCAGTGTGTAGGATCCGTCGGCGCCCGACGTGACCGACCGCCCGGCAACCGCTACGGTCGCGCCTGCAACGCCATCGCCCGTGGCGGCATCCGTGACGCGGCCCCGGATGGCCGTCTCGGGCCCTCCTCCCCCTCCTCCGCCGTTGGAGCTGGTTCCTCCGCCGCACCCCGCGAGGCCAATGGCAAGCGCCACCGCAAATGCGCAAGCGCGGATCTCCCTGTAGAGCATGTGCGTATCGCCCCTTTCTGTAGATGGCCCGCGCGGCCGTCACGGGGCGCGCGAGTCAGGTAGTTGATGCTCGCACTCTACAGAACATGGCGTCAAGAGACCGTCAAAAGCCAATCGCTACCGTTGGGCCGCCGCAGGCTGCGGCCAATCGCGCGTCGGCTATCCTCGCATACTCGACTGCCTCGGACCACGTCATCGCTCTGCCCTCGCAGATCACGTTCTCG
>JAAYVH010000146.1 GCA_012517255.1 Chthonomonadales bacterium | reverse complement strand
CGCCGATGAAGCCCGCAAGGCGGTAGAGGCGGTGATCGCCGAGACCGGCGATGCCGATGAGGAGGCCTTCCTGCGGCATGCGGCGGCCTGGCGCACCCTTCAGGAAGCCCGAAGGCGCGTGGACGCCGCCGCAGCCAGACTGGCCGCTCGCGCAGGCTCCGAAGAGCGCTGTCGGGCGCTGGAAGAGACGCTGGCGGCGACCGACGAGACTGCCCTCGTCCAGGCGGTTGATGCCGCCCGTGACGCCCATCGCGCGGCCCGTGAACGTGCCGATCAGCTGCGGACGCGCGACGGCGAGATCAAGGCCGAGATGCGCGCTCTCGAGGCCTCCGAAGAGATCGAGAGCGTCGGACGAGCCATCGCCGGGCACGTCACCGACGCCGAACGCGCGCTGGAGGAATGGGCCATTCGGCGCATCTGCGTCGAGCTTCTCGACGAAGCGCGCACCAAGTTCGAGCGAGAGCGCCAACCGGCCGTTATCCGCCGGGCAGGCGAGCATCTGCATCATGTCACCGGTGGATCCTACACGCGCATCCTCCGGCGCCTGGAGAGCAATGAGCTGGAGGCTGAAGCCGCCGACGGTACCCCGAAGGCGAGGCTCGCATGGAACCGTGGCCTGCTCGAACAGATCTACCTCTGTCTGCGCCTCGGCTACATCGAGGATTACTCGGCCAGCACCGAGCCACTGCCCGTGGTCATGGACGATGTGTTCGCCAACTTCGATCCGCACCACGCACGACGTGCCGCCGACCTGATCGCGCGATTCGCCCTCGGACATCAGGTGCTGTACCTCACCTGCCATCCGGAGACCGTGGATTTCCTCCGCGCCTCTCAGCCCGCAGGGGCCGCGTTCTATCGCTTGACCGACGGAGCGCTGCAGGCCGACCGGTGATGGCACATCACGGTTCGACGACGACAGGCTTGCCTGAGGTCTCGCCATGAAAGGAATCGCCATGCTCGTTTCCCGCATCTCGGTGGCCATTGCAGCGGCTGCGCTCGCCCTCGCGGCAGCCGGCGCTCACGCCGATGACCCGCTGGCCGGACTGGCCAGGCCGCAACAGGGCCGCAGCATGCGCGCCACCTCATCGTTCCGTCTGGGCGCCGACGGTAAGTACGACCCGAAGGCCGATCCGCTGGGCGATACCACCGAGCGGAGCAACTACGACAACTTCCGCGTCGAGCCGGGCAAGACCCACGTCTGCATGGATGTGAAGGGCCCCGGCATGATCACCCACATGTGGTTCACGTTCCTCGGCCCCGAGCCGCAGGGATGGGCGCGTCAGGGCTCGGCGACGCATCAGGACATGCTGCTGCGCATCTACTGGGACGGCAACCCGCGGCCCGGCGTCGAGGCGCCGCTCGGCGACTTCTTCGCCAACTGCTTCGGCAAGCGCAGCGAGGTGATCAGCCTGCCGGTCATCGTCGAGGACGCCGACTCCTACAACTGCTTCTGGAGGATGCCGTTCTGCAAGTCGGCGCGCGTCGAGATCGTCAATCAGGGCGACCGGTCCATCAACCTGCTCTACTACAACATAGACTGGATCAAGCTGAAACAACTGCCGAAGGACACTCCCTACTTCTACGCCCAGTACCGGCAGGAGTACCCTGTGCAGAAGGGCAAGGACTACGTCGCGCTGGAGACCACCGGCAAGGGGCACTACGTCGGAACGGTCCTCGCCGTCCGCACGCGGAGCCCGAGCTGGTTCGGCGAGGGCGACGAGAAGATCTACGTGGACGGCGAGGCGAAACCGTCCATATGGGGCACGGGCACCGAGGACTACTTCCTCTCGGCGTGGGGGCTCAAGAAGACGAGCACGCCCTACTTCGGCGTGCCCTACTTCGATCAGTGGGGAATCGTGGGCGGCCACACGAGCGCCTATCGGTGGCACATCGCCGACCCCATCGTGTTCGAGAAAGGCATCAAGGTCACGTTTGAGCACTGGGGGTGGATCTCGCCCGACGAGAACCCCGAGCATCGGAGCATGAGCTGGAACGAGCGCGAGGATGACTATGCGAGCGTGGCCTTCTGGTATCAAACCGGCACGCCCACGTTCGAAGCGCGAGCGCCGGAGGGCAAGGACCGCAGACTGCCGAGCCTCGAGCGCGTCATCGCCTATGCCCGCGATCACCTCGATGAACAGCGCCGAGGCCAGGGCCCTGCCCAGACCCAGCAACTGCCGTTCTATGAAGGCCCTCAGGTACTCTACAGGCCAGAGGCGGCCGAGGGTGCATGGTTCGAGGTGCCCTTTGAGGTGAAGGAGAAGGTGCCGCTGCGCCTGCTCCTCAATCTGACCACCTCCTACGATTTCGGCGCCTATCAGGCCTACCTGAACGGCGTCAAGCTAGGCGGTCCCCTGGACCTGTATTCCGCCGATACGGCGAGCAAGGAGTTCCATCTCCTCGACTTCTGGCCCGACCCCGGACGCTACACCCT
>JAAYVH010000145.1 GCA_012517255.1 Chthonomonadales bacterium | reverse complement strand
GGTCTCACCGCAGGTTACAAGTACATTGATCCGATGTTCTACGCTCCCGGTTACTGGGGCCGCTTGGGCAACTGGATCAACCCGACCAACATCCAGGGCCCGATGGTCAAGCTGGACTACGAGTTCTCGCCTGCGTTCGCCATGAGCGCCGGCGGCGACTTCCTGACCTCGGCACGCAACTGGGCTTCGGCCGGCACGCTTGGCAAGGACGACGAGATTCATCGCGTCCAGGTCGGGCTCCGCTGGGCGATCTCGGATGCGTTCGAGACCTCGGTGGACTGGGAAGGCGTGTACTGGAAGCTCGCTACCATGAGCCGCGAGACTTACGGCAAGGTGCATCCGGTCGAGCATTACATCACGCTCGGCACGGGCTATGAGCTGAACGACACGACCAAGATCAAGCTGGGTTACCAGATTGGCCAGTGGAACGGCAAGGGCTTCCTTACCGGCGGCGCTGGCAGCGGAACTGGCTACAACTACAACACCTTCACGACGCAGGTCTCGGTCAAGTTCTAGTTTCCAGACCTGTCGTACAGACGGTGCGGGGCTCCTGTTGTCGTCCTGGACAGGAGCCCCGATCTTTTGCAGGATGGATTCGGGTGGCTGCGCCACCAGTTCGAAAGAGTGAGGTGAGGAAATGAGACGATCAGCAGTCTGGCGCATCGGCGCTCTAGTCGCTGCGTGTCTTGTCGTCGGGGGCGTGGCCGGGGCTCAACTCGGCAGCGTCATCAAGGGCGGGGCCATTGCCGTGGCGGTGAGCAAGTTCGGGAAAGAGATCAACAACGCCATCAACCAGTTGACGGGCCAGAAGAACGCCAGCAGCACCCAGGCTACGAAGGTCGTGCCGATCCTGTCCATCGGTGACGGGGGGCACATCGGTGCGGCACAGGTGGCGGGCCCCGAGCGGCTGGTCGACAAGGTGGAGGCCGTGGCTCAGCTCGAGGGACGTTTCCGAGCCATAGGCGGCGTGCGTCTGCGCGCGCTCGTGCCGATCAACACCAAGACGCCCCAGAAGGGGCTCGCCCGCGTCGAAGGAGTGGGTGTCAGCGCCATCATTGACTTCAAACTCTAGGGCAGTACAGCGCTCGTATGTTCAGGAAAGCGCGACAAACCTATACAGCCGCTATGAACGTCGCCCGAGGAGTCGGCATGAGACGCCTGCTGTGGTCGGTGGCGGCGGCGATAGCGCTCGTCGCGCTGGGCGGCATTGGCCTGTCGGCCGGTATGCGCTGGTCCTGGGTCAGGCATCCGCAGACGGGAGCAACCATCCGTGTACCAGGACAGGACAGGAGCGCTTCACTCCTGCATACAGGCTGGCGCATACAGCCCTATGGACAGCACATCACGTCCGGCGACATGCCTCTGGGAGGCGCTGTCAGCCCTGACGGGAAGCTGGCCGCCATTCCCAACTGCGGCTTTGGCGCCCACGCCGTTCATGTGCTGGACATGGCTACGGGCCAGCGCGTTAGCCGGATCCCGGTCGCCCGGGCGTGGTCCGGAGTTGCCTGGTCTCCCGACGCGTCGCGCTTCTACCTCTCAGGCGGGGGCGGAAACCCTCAGAGCGACGTCTACTGTTTCGAGCGAGCAGGTGACAGGTGGGAGCGGCGTGAGGGAGTCAGGTTGGCTGGACCGCCGATCGCCGCGGCAAGTATCAGCGGTCTGGCGGTGTCGGAGGATGGGCGAATCCTCTACGTGTTGAACATGGCGGACGACCGGCTGTATGTGGTGGATCTAGGGTCGCGCGAGACGATCGCCAGCGTAGAGACCGGTCGGCACCCCGTTGCCTGCGTGCTCGGCGACGGCGGAGCCGACCTTTATGTCGCGCTCTGGGGATCGGCCGAGGTCGTCCGCGTCCGCGTGGCCAACCCCCGCTCGCCGGTGGTAACGGCGCGATGGCCTGTGGGCTCGCACCCCAACAGCCTGATCCGAGACGACGGCGCACGGCTCTTTGTCGCTTGCGGCAACGAGGATGCTGTGGACGTACTCGACTCTCGAAGCGGCGCCAGAATCGAGCGCATCCGGACAGCCATGAATCCGCGTAGCCTGCGCGGGCACACTCCCAACGCGCTGGCGATTGCTGGCGGGCGGCTGTATGTGGCCAATGCCGACAGCAACAATGTGTGCGTCGTGGACATCCGACGATCCGGCCGATCACGCGTGCTCGGCTTCATACCCACGGGCTGGTATCCCAGCGCCATTCTGGCGGCGCCAAACGGGCGCATACTGGTTGGCTCGGGGAAAGGCACCGGTACTCGCCCTAACCCGGCTCGTCTACCCATCAACCCGGTCGTGCCGGCCGGCTTCGACTACATCGGAACGCAGCTCAGCGGCCTGCTGTCGTTCTTCGACGCGCCAGACGATCGCAAGCTTGCCGAGCTAACGCGGAGAGTGATCTCGCTTGCGCCCGATCCTCGGACGGCGATGCGGGAGCAAGTCGCGAAGGGGCCATCGGCTATTCCGACACGCGAAGGAGGCCGCACGCCCATTCGCTACGTGCTCTACATCATCAAGGAGAACCGTACGTACGATCAGGTGTTCGGCGACATACCCAGCGGCAATGGCGACCCGAATCTCTGTCTGTTTGGGCGGGAAGTCACCCCCAACCAGCACGCGCTTGCAGAGGAGTTCGTCTTGCTGGACAACCTGTACTGCACCGGCGAGGTGTCGGCGGACGGCCATCCGTGGAGCACCATGGCCTATGCCACTGACCACACCCAGCGGTCGTGGGTTCTTCGGTATTCCGCCAAGGGAGCCCTTCCTGACCGTGCAGGCATGGGCGACTCGGCAACAGGCTTCATCTGGGAGGCGTGCAAAGCCCGTGGCATCAGCTACCGATCGTACGGCGAGTACGCCGGTCACGCCACGCTCGAGGGGCACCACAGTCTGGCGTACGTTGGCAAGGCAGGCCCCGGATCGGCGCCACCGGGCCGAGACACGGAACGCGCCGACATCTTCATACGTGAGTTCCGAGAGTTCGAGCGAAACGGCACCATGCCACGCTTCATGGTGATGTCTCTGGGGGAAAACCACACCAACGGAACAAGGCCAGGGTCCTACACGCCCAGAGCCATGGTGGCGTCGAACGATCTGGCGCTCGGGCGCATAGTCGAAGCGGTCAGCAAGAGCACGCTATGGCCTCAGTTCGCGATTTTCGTGATTGAGGACGATGCTCAGAACGGCCCGGATCATGTGGATTCCCATCGTACTGTCGGACTGGTGATCAGCCCCTACGCGAAGCGACACCATGTCGAAAGCACCATGTACTCGACCACCTCGATGTTGCGCACGATGGAGCTCATTCTGGGGCTGCCCCCGCTGAACCAGCATGACGCCGTGGCGACACCCATGCATGCCTGCTTCACCGATCGGCCAGATCAACGGCCCTACACGGCTCTGCCGGCGCGCGTGGATCTCGAGGCCAGGAACCCCTCGAATGCGTACGGCGCTGCACGATCCGCCGCCATGGATTGGAGCGAGTATGACCGGATCAACGAGGACGAACTGAACCGGATACTGTGGCACAGCATCAAGGGCCGGAACGTGCCATACCCGCCTCCGGTACGGACGGCGCTGATCGGTCGGAAATAGACTCGGGCCGCGCCATGTGCGCAGCCCGTTGACGATGGGCCCGGTAGGATTCGAACCTACGATCAATCAGTTATGAGCCGACTGCCTTGACCACTAGGCTACGGGCCCGGTATGCACATTCTACCTCATGACCGGGATGGCCGTGTCGTCTCGCACGACCGCACGCCCGTAAGCCTGTCCAGGAAGCGGAGGACAGGACTGGCCTCGATGATCGCGGACAGCGACCAGCGCTCCGCGAGGGCGTGCAGTGCGATGAGCGACGCCAGGCAGACATAGCGCGCGATACTGTGAGGGAAAGCGAGCAGCAGAGCCGCCCCCACGCATGCGCCGAGCGCATTGCTGCCCGTGTCACCCAGCATCAGTCGGGCTCGGGAATCGGGGAAGTAGAGGATCAGAGCCGATGTGGCGACGGCGCCGAGGCTGGCCAGTTCGGTCAGCGATCCCTTGCTCCAAAGAGCCGTCATGCATATGATGAAGGCCGCGAGGGATACGGCGGATGCCCGTCCAGGCCGCAGGTCGAGCAAGTTCACAGCGTTGGCCGACAGTGCGATGATGGCCGCGCCCACCACTGTCTCAAGCGGATCGTCCGGGAGCAGGGCGATGACCGCAGTGAGCGCGACGACGATGCCGCCCACGGCTTTGACCAGGCCCGACGTGATCGTCCGATCAACGATGAGCTTGCGGACGTGGCCTCGCAGCCCCTTGGCAGCAGGCGTACCCCAGCGATCATCGCCGAAACCCAGCGCTCCGAACCCCAGCAGAAGCATGCCCAGCAGCGTAGCGGTGTTCCGGATGTGAGGCTGCGAAAGGGCCAGGATGGCCAGTCCGGGCGCCGAACCCACGATCAGGATCGTCCCGCATGCGGTGACTACGGACCGTCCGGCAAAGTTGGTCCGCATCAGACCGGCGGCAGCCAGCCGAGGGGGCAGCAGGGCGAGGAGGAGGGCCGTAGCGGCCGCGTTCAGGCAGAGGGCTGACGCGAGCGACCAGCTTGATGACATCGCCATTTCCGTCTGGCCCACAGGGCGCCGAACACGTCGATGAACTGACGGGCCCGATGCCGGAAGCCCGCGACGTCATTCCCGGTGACGCGATGGTCCATGTCCACAGGCACTTCCTTGACGCTGTACCCGGCGCAAATGGCATCTATGGTAAGGGCGACTTCACTGCCGAAGCCTTTGGCCGCGCCTCGGGCTCTGGCCCATACCGCGCGTCGCAGAGCCCTCTGACCCGAGAGCGGCGCCTCCATGACCCTGCCGGTGATGCGGAAGATGCCGTACCTGGCAAGGCCGACAACAAGACCCAGACCCCCGCCCCGACCGGGGCGCTGTGGGAACACCCCGATGGTCATGTCGCATTCGCCCGTCAGGACGGGATCCAGCAGGGGGGCAACGTTGGCTGCGGTGGCGCCGAGGTCGGCATCAAGAAACAGCAGGTAGTTGCCGCGTGCGGCGCGGGCCCCTGCGTCTTGCGCCGCACGCTTGCCGCGGCGTCGTCGCAGACGGAGGGTCTTCGCTCCCGTCGCCGATGCAACCCGGAAGGTGTGGTCAGAGGATGCATCGTCCACCACGATGATTTCGTCAACCAGGCCGGTTTCAGCAAGCGCACGGACCGTCTCTGCGATGTATTCCTCCTCATTGTATGCGGGGATCACGGCAGAGATCATGGCTCCGTCGCTCCTGGGGGAATGAGTCCGTCGCGCGCGGTCTCCTTGGTACCGTACGATCCGCTCTCGCCGCTTACGAGGAAGACGAGGGCCGTCCGCCCGACAGCCGTGTCCACGTTGTCTACGGTGCTAAGCCCTTTAGCCTGGTATGCAGGCATGTACGACTGAACGGCGACGCTCGGTTCCGCTCCGACGAGGACGACTCCGAGTTCAGATAGCTGGTCTATCAACGGGTAGTCCACGGTCTCCCACCGACGGTCGGCGGTGTCGCGTCCACCTCCCACCAGGACTACGGCGTTGACCGCGCGCCGATAGTCTCCCTGTGTCTCAATCAGCTTGAGGCTCACGAGCGACCGCAGCACTCCGGCGGAGCCTCCCCGTGCGATAGCCGTGGCGAGTGTCTGGAACAGCGCCTCGTTGCCTTCAGACGCCCCGGACCTCCAGCGGCGTATGACGCCTGCAATCTCGGCTTGCGAAGTCTCCAGGCGGACCGAAAGGGATGGCGCGATCTTGGTGATAGACTGCACCGTACCGCCAGCCGCCCGTAGCGCATCTGACATGTCGGGAACGAGATCAGCGTAGTCGCCGGTTACGACAATGGCGACGCGCGACTTGTCCAGCGCCTTCTGCGTGATCCTCGATGACAGCGCCGCTATCGCCTTGCCCTTGTCCTCCGACTCTTTGCGCAGAGGCTGGATCTCGTTCGTGAACCGTTCGTTGAGTTGCGAGAGCTGCAGCCTCAGCCTCTCGACAAGCGCCTCTTGCAGGAACGAGCTGCCGATGATCATGCCGATGCCGAGCGCCATGAACACGGCGACGATCGTGGCAACGTGGTAGCGGAATCCTGGTCCCATGGATTTCAGCGCATTCCCGAAGCTGACTGGAACCACAGTCTGGCGGCGTTCAGCAACGTTCGCAGGAACGGCGAGTAGACCGATATGACGGCGATCGGAAACAGAGCGGCGACGACGATAGCGAGTATTTCGAGTCCGGCGGGACGGCGACGCTGCATCCACAGGCGGCCGATCCCTTTGGCATCGACCAGCTTCGAGCCGATGCGCAGCCGAACGAGAAACGTGCTGGCCATACCTCCTCGGCCCTTGTCGAGAAAGTCCATGAGCGAGAAGTGCGTGCCGACCGCGACGATGACCGATGCTCCGCAACCGTCTGCCAGCAGCAGCGCTGCATCCTCGCTCGTCCCGGGGACGTGGAATACCTTGGCCGGCAAACCGAGGTCCATCAGTCGCTGCATGCCAGGCGCACCCCGGCCTCCCTTCGCGTATCCATGGACCACAAGCTCGGCGCCGCAGCGCAAGGCTGTGTCGCTCACGCTGTCCATGTCGCCGAAGATAATATCCGGTCGGACCCCTGCTTCAAGCAAGGCGTCTGCTCCGCCATCAACGCCGATCACCGCGGGGCGCACATCGCGCAGATACTCCTGAATGGCCCGCAGGTCCTCCCGATACCCTTCCCCCCGAACCACCACCAGGACGTGACGCCCGCGGATGGGCGTGGTCAGTTCTGGCAAGTCCACAGGGTCGAGCAAGAGCGCCTTCTCCTCAGCCAGATAGGAGAGGGTGTTGCGGGCGAAGGCATCCAGTTCGGAGCTGAGATTGGCTCGGGCAGCCTCCATCTGTTGACGGACAAGTTCTTCGTTGAGAAGGCATCCTTCTGCCGTGATCCCGTTGGCGAGCCGCACGGTGTTGCCTTCGACGGCGGCTATGGTTCCATCGTGCTGGCACGCCGCACCGAAGAACTCCTCGCCCACGTTATCGAGCACCGGAATGCCCGCTGACACCAGCAAGGCCGGGCCCTGATTCGGATAGCGACCGGTTATGGACATCGTGGCGTTCACCACGGCGCCTACCTTGTGTTCGGCGAGCGACCGGGCGGCCATCGCATCGAGGTCTGCGTGATGAATGACGGCGATATCGCCGGGTCGGACTCGCTTGATGAGATTCTTCGTGCGCCGATCGGCGCGCAGCGTGCCCTGCACCCTCGACATTAGGCGTGAGTCCCATCACATTATGAGCGAGCGCAGGCTGGCTGTCAACTCAGAGCGGTGCAGGAGCAGGGCGTCGGCTTGGATGGAGTGGCAGAACGGCCGCGTGCGCGATCGTCATTCCCGCGGAGGCGGGACATCATTGAGCTTCTGGGTGTCCGCCAACGGCATGCGGGGATGACCAACCGGGGACGCGAAGCGCGGCAATCCCGAACGCTTACGGTCATCGCATCCAGCGGCGCCGCCACGCTGACCTGGGTGAAACGTTCGGGATCGCGTCGCTGCGCTGCTAAGAAAGCTCTCTACGCTTTCTGATGCACGCACCGCGGCCACGCCGCGTCCGAACTCGCCATGAGGTGTGATCAACGGGGACTGCTCGGGATCGCCGCGCTGCGCTCGCGATGACGTGAGCGGATCGTCGTTTGCCATAGTGCACGCGACCCGGCAGCTCGTAGGGGCGAATCAGCCGCCGTATGGAACCGCCTATTCGGGAGCGCGTCGCTTCGCTCGCGATGACGTGGGGGCGTGGGCTGCCCGGGATCGCGTCGCTTCGCTCGCGATGACGTGGCGTATCGTCGTTTGCCATTGTGCGCGCCTTGGGGCAGCCCGTAGGGGCGAATCAACCACCGAGCGGAACCATTCCGAAGAGGAACGCGGCAGCGCGCGGTTGGTTCGCCCATGTCACGCGTGAGGCTGGCCGTCCGGCTGATAGGCCGCTACAGGGTGCGCACGCAGCCCGCCGGTGATTGAGCCGGCGCGAAGCGCCGTGTCGAAATCAAGGCGGGCGATG
>JAAYVH010000144.1 GCA_012517255.1 Chthonomonadales bacterium | reverse complement strand
GGCGAGACGCCGGAGGATGTGATCATCTACACGCGCGAGGGGCAAGAGAGCATCAAGATGCGCAAGGGGGTCTACACGATGCCGATGGAGGACGAGGACAAGCCGGCACAGCAGCCTCCCGATCGCACGCAGCCTCCTGCAGAGCAGGGACGAGGGCGCTGATCCTATGCCGCGCTCGTATCTACCGGTATAATGACCGCCGTGAGACCGGAGCCCCGCATCGCCAACCGCATCGTCTTCATCCTCTCCTTGCTGGGCGGCGCCATCGCGCTCTACCTGACGCTGGCCCACATGAACTACCTCGCGCTGACCTGCGGCGAGATCCCGGGTTGCGCCGAGGTGGCCGCGCATCCTTCGGCACGCGGGTTCGGCATTCGCGGCCTCGAGTATATCCCCACGGCGGCGTTCGGGCTCGCCATGTACGCCCTCATGGCGGCGCTGAGCTTCTACCGCGCCATCGTGACGGAGGGAACGCTGCACAAGCTCGCCCGGACCATCCAGCGGCTTATGGCGACTATTGCCGTCGGGGTATTCGCCTATCTGACCTACCTGGAAGCCTACGTCATCCGCGCATGGTGCCAATGGTGCGTGGCGACATCGGTGGTCACGGTTCTCTTGTTCTTGACGCTTATGCTGGAGCGATCATCACCTCGGAGTGATAGCATCTCATGAAGTCAGGCGAAGTCAAGCTGTTCGTCGGCATTCTCGTTGCTGCGGTGGCGCTGGCCGCCGTGGCAATCTATCCTGCCATTGTTGCAGCTCGCAACACGCCGCAGGCCGTTACCAAGATTCGGGACCCGATCAAGGCCAAAGTGACTCGAGCCGATCTGTTTCCGGACGGCGCCTGGCACAAAGGCGATCCCAAGGCGCCCTATCTGGTAGTGGAGTTCGCCGACTATCAGTGCCCGCTCTGCGCGACGGCCGTCGAGGAGGTGAAGAACGTCCTCGCCAAGCACAAGGACAAGGTCTGCTATGTCTTCCACGGCATCCAGATCCAGGGCAACCACACGGCGGCGCTCATCATGGCGCAGGCCGCCGAAGCCGCCGGGCAGCAGGGCAATTTCTGGGAGATGCATGAAGCGCTGTTCAAGAACCAGAACCTCTTCCGGGGATTGCCGGATCCCGATGCGGTAGATCAGGTGATCAAGATCGCCAAGAGCCTGGGGCTGGACATGATGAAGTTCAGCGCCGACCTGCGCAATGAAAAGGTGCTCCAGGGGCAGGCGCGCTCGGGCAAGATCGCCATCGAGGCCGAAGTGCAGGCCACCCCGACGTTCTTCGTGGTCACTCCCAAGGGCGAAACGCTGAAGCTCGCGAGCCTCAAGGAGTTCGTGGTCTGGATGACCAAGGAAGGCAACATTCAGTAACCGTGGATCTTGGCATTCGCGATCGCGTCGCCATGGTGGCTGCTGCCAGCAAAGGGATCGGATATGCAGTCGCGGCAGCCCTTGCCGAGGAGGGCTGTCGCGTTTCGATCTGCGCGCGCGGCGGTCAGGAGCTCGAGGCCGCCAGGGCCAGGCTCGAAACCATCGGCGGCAATGGCCGCGTGTTCGCGCAGGTTGCCGACGTTTCACGGTCAGGCGACATTGACCGGTGGCATGCGGCGACCGTGGCGGCTCTCGGCGCCGTGGACATTCTCGTCACGAACACCGGCGGACCGCCTGCGGCGCTCTTCACAGCACTCACCGACGAGCAATGGGAGGCCGGTTTCCAGAGCACGCTCATGAACGTCGTGCGTCTCAGCCGCCTCGTGATTCCCGACATGCAGCGACGCCATTGGGGGCGGATCATCCACCTGACGTCTCTCGTGGCCAAGCACCCGGCAGACGATCTGACGATCTCCACCACGCTGCGCACAGGCCTGTCTGCATTGACACGCACGCAGTCTAACCAGCTCGCGCGCTCGGGCATTCTGGTCAACGCTGTCTTGCCGGGCAACACGTTGACCGAACGGGCGCGGCACCTCGCAGCAGTCAGGGCCACTGCGCGCGGCATCACTCCCGATGAAGCGCTCGATCACGTTGCCCAGTCCGTCCCCGTCGGGCGGCTTGCCGACCCGGCCGAGATCGGCGCAGCGGTCGCCTTCCTCGCATCGGAGCGCGCCTCATACATCACCGGCGTGTCCTTGCTCGTTGACGGCGGCGTTGCGCAGTGCCCGATCTAGCATCCAACCACATTCAGGGAACGCATATGAGACCTGTATCGCGCCGGGCAGGGGCAGTCGCCGCAGCGGCTGTCCTGACCATTGCGTCGGCGGCTGTCATCTCCGCTTCGGTTCGGCCGAACGCGCCGACGCTGCTGGGCCAAACCCTCGACGAGTTCGCATCGCGCCGCGCTCAGTTGCGGCAAGCAGCAGGCGACGCGATCGTGCTGATCACCTCGGGGCGACCGCAGGATGATCGCATGCGCTATCGCGCGGCCAATGAGATCGTCTATCTAACGGGCAGCGAGGCTCCGGGCGCATCGCTGGCGCTCTTACCCGACGGCGACCCCGTTGGCCACACGGAGATACTCTTCGCCCCTGGCCGCTCATCCGCCGAAGCCGAGGGGCAGCGAACCGGTATCGTGGCGACGCGGTCCACGATGGAGATGTGGGATACCTTGCGCCCCTCCGTCGAGCGCGCCAGGAAGATCTACATCGTCGGCCCGGTGGGCGAACGCTCGCGTTTCCAGCCTTCCGGACAGACGCAAGATCGCATCAAAGGCATCAACCCCGACGCTGAGGTGCTCGACGTACGGCCGCTGATCGCGCGCCTCAGGATCGTGAAGTCGGCAGGCGAGATCGCCAACCTTCGTGAGGCCATTGGGGCAACCATTGCCGGGTTCATGCAGGCGGCGCGCTCGATCCGCCCCGGCGTCTCCGAGCTCGCCATCGAGGGCTACACCCTGCTCGGTTTCCGGCAGGCCGGAGCCATGCGCGAGGGTTTCCCGGCAGTGATCGGCGCCGGTCCCAACTCCGTCAACATCCACAACGATCCGACATCCCGGCTCGTCCAGAAGGGCGAAACGGTTGTGGTGGACATTGGCGCCGAGATCAACTATTACACGGCGGACCTGACGCGGACGTTCCCCGTGGGCGGGCGGTTCTCGCCGCGCCAGAGGGCGCTCTACGACCTGATCCTGAGCGTCCAGGACGCCTGCGCCAAACGTGTCACGGCAGGCAAGACGACGTGGTCGGACCTCGAGAGCTTCGCCCGCGAGCAGTTCCGCCAGAGCCCGCTTCGGGCGGAAGGCCGCAATGGCGAGATGCTAACGATGGACAGGTTCTTCACCCACGGGCTGGGGCATGGACTGGGGCTCGACGTGCATGACGTCGGCATCGGCGGGCCGCTGCCCGTCGGAAGCGTCATCACCATCGAACCCGGGCTGTATATCCCATCCGAAAGCATCGGCATCCGCATCGAGGACGACTACCTCGTCACCGAACATGGAGCCGAGAAGCTGTCGGCTGCATTGCCAAGCGAAGCAACCGCAATCGAACGGATGATGCGCGGACGATAGGCCTACGGCCCGGCTGTCCGCTGCTCGAGCTCTTTGAGCGCCTTCCCGAGGTCGTCCAGGGCGGCGTCATAGTCCCGCTGTCTTGCCCGTGCCCGCTCGTATGCCTGCGTAGCCCTCTGCAGCAAATCCTTCGGCGTTGACGGCCGCGCACCCGTCGGCGGCAGAGCGGAGGTGCCGGCCGCGGCAGATGCCTCCTGAGCGGCGCTCTCTGCGCGCCTCCTGCCATGCCCGGCTCCGAGAGCGGCGACCGCTTCCTCCAGAGTGGGCCGCATGACGATCCGATCACCCGTAGCGAGGACCACCTGGTTGATCTCAGGTATGGTGGCGCCGCCCGAGGCCTGCACGTAAAGCGGGAGGGCATACAGCAGGGACCGGCCCACCGGAATGGCCAGGAGATTGCCCCAGATGACGCGCGAGCCACGCTGTCCAAGCAGCGTGATCGTCCGCGAGATATCCTCCTGGGCGTTGATCTGGGCCATGATCTGTTGGGGGCCGTTGACATTGACGCCTTTCGGGAAGCGATAGACGAACAGTTGGCCGTAGTCCTCGGGGTCGCACTTGCCGCACATCCAGCCCGACATGTTCTGAGTCCGCGATGGCGTGAACGGCGTCATCAAGATGAACTCCGTGTGTCGCATGCCCGGCAGCCGCATGTTCACATAGTAGGGCGTCATGCGCCGGACTCCCCCTCCGGTCTCCTCATGAGCCTGACCGGGATCAGGCGGCACATCCCATTGATCCTCTTTGCCGTAGTAGATGCGCGGGTCGGTCATGTGATACACGGTGTAGATGTCGCGCTGGATCCGGAACATGTCCTCGGGGTAGCGCAGATGAGCCCGCAGCGTGTCGGGCATCTCAGACTGGGGCTTCACCAGTCCCGGGAAGACCTTGCGCCACAGCTTGAGTATCGGCTCGTCATCGTCCATGGCGTAGAAGGTCACAGTGCCGTCGTAGGCGTCCACCACGGCCTTCACGGAGTTACGAATGTAGTTGAACTGCTGCGTTACCAGCGGGCTCTCGGTGCCGACCTCTGATTGCCTCGCGTACGGGTACCGATCGGTCACCGTGTACCCGTCCATGATCCACACCAGGCCTCCGTCATGAACGACGATGTATGGGTCGTTGTCCCAGTTTAGCCACGGGGCCAGCGTCTGCACCCGCTCCCGGATGTTGCGGCGGAACAGGATCCGGCTGTCGGCGGTCAGGTCACTCGAGAGCAGCATGTTGGTGTCGCCCAGCCGCATGGTCCAGATGGTGCGACTGAGCAATCCGCCCAGACGCGTGCCTCCCTTGCCGGCGTACCGGGTCAGTACGTTGCCTTCCGGCGCCGGATAGTCGAGTTCATCCTGCTTGGTGTTGACGAAGACGTAGTCCCGTGCCAGCTCGCCATAGTAGACCTGCGGTCGCTGAAGCTTGAGCTCCGGCTTGTCCGTCTCCACCGGAATCTGGCCCATGAAGTATTCGGGCAGCCCTTCCGTGTCCACGCGATTGACAGGGCTCATGACCACGCCGTAGCCGTGGGTGTACTGCAGGCGCATGTTGACCCATGTCCGAGCCTGCGGCGGAAGTCCGTCGGTGTACAGCTCGCGCGGCGAAATCATCACCTGTCGATTCTCATTGCCCAGCCGGTACCGATCAACGTCTATGTTGAACTCGCCTGTTGTGAAACTCGCGAACTCGGGCAGACGGAAACGATAGTACTGGCGCAGGGCCTGCTTGGCTTCATACACGGCGCCGAGCTGCGGCCAGTCCCACAGGCGGATGTTCTGGATGGTCTCCTGATTGGCGGCAAGGGTGTCGGCGGTGAGGTCGGCCACGGTCGGGACCGCCTCCTCCTTCACCTTGTCGAGCCCATACGCCCGGCGTGTGAACGTGATATCGCGCTCGATGTAGGGCCTCTCAGCGGTGAACTGGTTGGGCACGACTCGGAAGCGCTGCACAAATCCCGGCCATACCGAGACCGCAAGGAATGACCCGGCGAACCAGACAATCAGCCCGACTCCCGGGAGCACGAAGGGCCGTCCTTTTCGCGTGTTTATCAGACACAGGACGCCTACCGCCAGCATAAGGATGGTCTGGATGACCTGACCGGGAACGCGCGCATTCACGTCGGTGTAACCCGCGCCGACAAAGGCGCCGTTGTTGCTCCATAGGACGTCGTACCGCGCCAGCCAATGCCCCCACGCGAACACGAAGGCGAACAGAGCGGCGAGCGTAAGGAGATGCTTGCGAACTGAAGGCGCGATGGCGGCCAGCGATCCGCCGACGAAATCCGCCGCGCGCTCACCATAGTGGATGATGGCTGCGCCGATCGCAGCGGCGCCGAACGTGAACAGCAGCCAGCTCTGCAGAAAGCCGAGGAAAGGCAACCGGAACACGTAGAAGCCGATGTCGCGTCCGAAGACGGGGTCCTTCACTCCAAACGGTACGGAGCGCGTGTACTGGAGGTATTCGGACCAGTGGACGCTCGCGTTGCCGCCGACCAAAAACGCCAGAAAGATCGCCCCTCCGACGCCAAGCCAGCGCGTCGCTGCGCGGGCGATCTGGGCGTAGATCTCGCGCTCGGGGTCCATATAGCGCGGGCGCGCCTTCTGGGCGTTGATCCTCCCCGCCAGCCACACATTGAAATAGAAGACGAGAAAGAAGAGAACGCCGAAGCCGAAGAACAGCGACAGCCGGGCCCCGAGGATCGTCGCGAAAACGCCGGGATGGCCAATCTCGCCAAACCACGCCCAGTCGGTGTACAGCCTCGCAAGCTGGTATCCGAAGACGATCGCGATCGCCGCCACAGACAGAAAGACAATCCGCGTGATCCGCAACCACATGGGTGCAGGACGACGGGCTCCCTCGACGGACATGATCGCTTCTCCTTGCAGGCGCCGGCAGGGCGGCCGACTCTCCGGTTGCTGGGCTGAGTATATCACAGGGACGGAAACGCGGGCTGAGGCGTTTCGATGCCCGCGCGTCTCGGCGTTCGTTGACAGAGCCGCCGTTATGGTCTAGTATTCTGCACAGGGCGGGTCCGCCGTTCCGCGAGTTTCATCAGGAGCAAGGCATGGCATCTTCTCTTCACATCCCTGCGGAGGGTTCGCTTGACCTCGTATCGCTGGGAGCGCTGGTGCATCGGCTCGATCCGGGCGTCATTCCGTTCAGGAAAGCCGCCGAGTGCGCCATCCATGTGAGCGGCGGCGAGTTCAACGTTGCCGCTAACCTGGCCGACTGTTTCGGTATGCGCACGGGGATTGCGACGGCCATGGTGGATTACCCCGTTGGCTGGCTCATCGGCGAGCGCGTCAGGGCCATGGGAGTCCGGCCTTTCTACAAGCGGTTCGTCCATGACGGCGTGCGCGGCCCGAACATGGCAACCGTCTACAGCGACCGTGGGAAAGGCGTACGCGCCCCCGTGGTTTTCTACAATCGGTCCAATGAGGCTGCCGCGCTCCTCAAGCCCGGCGATTTCGACTGGAACGAGGTGTTCGCCGGCGGCGTCCGGTGGTTCCATAGCGGCGGCATTTTCGCGGCCCTGTCGCCCACAACTCCCGAACTGATCATCGAAGCGATGCAGGCCGCCAGGCGCATCGGCGCCGTCGTGTCGTTCGATCTGAACTTTCGGGCAAAGCTGTGGACCGTGGCCGGCGGACTCGAAACGGCTCAGACCACCCTGAGGCGCATCGTCGAGCATGTAGACGTGCTGGTGGGCAACGAAGAGGATCTCCAGAACGGGCTCGGCATACCCGGGCCGAACATCGTGGCGGAGTCGAAGCTGGACACGCGCAAGTTCGAGGCCATGATGGCGGAGGTTGTCCAGCGGCATCCCAACATCAAGGTTGTCGCAACCACGCTGCGCGAAGTCCACTCGAGCGATCGGCATACGTGGAGCGCCATCGCCTGGATCAACGGCGAGTTCCACAGAGCGCCCACGTGCGAGCTTGGCGTGCTCGATCGCGTGGGAGGAGGCGACGGCTTCGCATCCGGTCTGTTCTACGGACTGATGACGGGCCAGGAACCCATCGAAGCGGTTCAGCTCGGCTGGGCCCACGGAGCGCTGATCACCACCTATCCGGGCGACACCACCATGGCCACGCTGCAAGAGGTTCAAGCATTCGCGAAGGGCGGCGGCGCGCGCATTCAGCGCTAGAAGCCGATCGCCCCAACAGTACCTTTCGTCCCATCTGTCCCATCGAGCAAAGGAGGAGTGCATTGGGAGCATCCAAAGACGTTGTGAAAGCCGGGGTCATCGGCTACGGTGGCATCGGCAAGTTCCACCTTCAGGGCTGGCTGGCCCTTAAGAGCGCCGGCGTCGAGGTGACGGCTGTGTGCGACGCCGATCCCGCCAAGTGGTCGGTGGTCGAGAGCGTATATGCGGGCGCGGGATTGCCGGTTCCATCCAAAGAAGGCTACCTCTACCTCGACATGAAGGACTTCATTGCGAAGTCCGGCGTTGATGTCGTGAGCATCTGTCTGCCGAACTTCCTGCACGAGCCCGCGGCTGTGGGTTGCTTCGAGGCCGGCATGCATGTGCTGCTCGAGAAGCCTGCGGCCAACACGCTGGCGGCGGCCAAAGCGATTGCGGCCGCCTGCACCAAGTCCGGCAAGGTCGGCGCCGCTCAGCTGAACAACAACTACACGCCCACCTACGAACTGGCCGAGGACCTGTTCGCGAGCGGCACCTTTGGTGAACTGCAGACCGTGGACGGATGGTGGACGCGCCGCAACGGAATCCCATTCTACGGCGACTGGTTCGGCATCAAGGCGAAGAGCGGGGGCGGACCGGGCATTGACCTCATGCCCCATCTTCTGGGCTGGCTGCTCGGCATCATGAAGTGGCCCAAACCCGGCTGGGTGTCGGCCCGCACGTTCGACACGGCTGAGCCCGGCTGCCCCGGCTACGGCCCCTATGGCGGAGGCAAGAAGAACCCCGACGGCGTGTTCGATGTGGAGCGCCGCATTCAGGTCTACTCGCAGCTCGACAACGGCGTCACCATGAACATCAACGCCGCCTGGGCCATGCACACGGACCTCGAGCGCATGGGCTTCCGCCTGATCGGCAGCAAGGCGACGCTGCTCGTGGAGCGTGTCTGGCCGATCAACGACGGCGACGATGCCAAGGCGATTGACACGGCCGTGCTCTACACGACCAAGATGAAGGGCGGACGGCCGTGGACGATGGATCGGAAGTACAACCCCGACACCGATCCGAGCACACAGGACCCCTTCATGGGCCGAACGAAGACCCAGCCTGAAGTGCTGGAGTGCATCCGCACGGGCCGCACCCCGAAGACGAGCATTGCCAACCTGCTCGCCATTCAGGAGATCATTGACGCGGCCTACCGAAGCGCGGAGGCATCAGGCAAGCCCGTCACGCTGTAAGCCAGGGAGGCGAGCGGCCCGTGCGCGGATGGCACGGGCCGCAACTCTTTTCGGGGCATGCTCCGCCGGCAACCCTGTACCGTGTTGCACGCGGCGATTGGGGCGTCGTCCGGTTCAGCGACGGCAGCCCGGCATGTCTGGTCTATCCAGCCTGCGATCTATCCCCACTGCGAATGGAATACCCCCGGCATATCCACCCGCTCGTAGGTGTGAGCGCCGAAGAGATCCCGCTGTGCCTGCAGCAGATTGGCCGGCAATCGCTCGCGCCGATAGCCGTCGTAGTACGCCAGCGCCGCCGAGAACGCAGGAACCGGCACCCCCGACTGTACGGCCGCTGAGACCACCCGCCGCCAGTTCCCCTGAGTCCGCGCGATGATCTCGCGGAAGAAGGGAGCCATCAGGAGGTTGCTCAGGCCTGGGTCGGCGTCGTAGGCCTCCTTGATCCGGTTCAGGAATACGGCGCGGATGATGCAGCCGCCTCGCCAGATTGTGGCGATCTCTCCGGGCCGGAGGTTCCATCCGTACTCAGCGTCGGCGACGCGCATGAGGTCGAAGCCCTGGGCATAGGCGATCACCTTGCTGGCATACAGGGCGTCGCGAACGGCATTGACCCAGTCATCCTTCGCGCCTCCCAGAGCCGACGACGGACCGGTCAAGACCCTGGACGCCGCCACGCGCTCGGCCTTCATCGCCGAGAGGTACCGGGCAAACACAGCCTCGGTGATAGCGGTGACCGGCACGCCAAGCTCGAGCGCCGAGTCCGAGGTCCACTTGCCGGTGCCCTTCTGTCCCGCACGGTCGAGCACCGCGTCCACGAGGAAGCCGCCAGTCTCAGGATCTCTGGTCCTGAATATCTGCGCCGTGATCTCGATGAGGTAGGAGCCGAGCTCGCCCTCGTTCCACCGGGAGAAGATGGCTCCTATCTCCTCGTTGGTAAGGCCGACGGCGTTCTTGAGCAGGTCATAGGCCTCGGCAATGAGCTGCATGTCGGCGTACTCGATGCCGTTGTGAACCATCTTCACGTAGTGGCCGGCGCCGCCCTCGCCAATGTAGGCACAGCACGGCGTACCGTCTACGTGCGCTGCGATGGCGGTGAGGATGGGCGCTACCCGCTCATACGCCTCGCGCTTGCCGCCGGGCATGATCGCAGGCCCATGCAGCGCGCCCTCTTCGCCGCCCGACACTCCCGTTCCGATGTAGAACAGGCCTTCGGCCTCGAGCTGGGCCGCTCTACGGGCTGTGTCCTTGAAGAACTAGTTGCCGCCGTCAATGAGCAGATCGCCCTTGCTCAGATAGGGCTTGAGCCCCTCGATGACGTCGTCTACCGGCTTGCCGGCCTTGACCATCATCATGATGGTCCTCGGGCGCTCGATGGCTTCGACGAACGACTGCAGATAGTCGCATCCCACGAAGTCGCCCTCATCGCCATGCTCCGCGATGAACTTGTGCGTGGTCTCGACGGTTCGGTTGTGCACGGCGACGGCGAAACCGTTGCGGGCGATGTTGCGCGCCAGATTCTGGCCCATGACCGCTAGACCGGTCAGGCCGATGGTAGGTTTGCTCATGACTCATCCTTTCTGGCCGACGGACTGTGACGTCGGGCATTGTGATCCAGGGCTTCATGGGGGCCGGCCACCTTCGACAGCAGATCGCGCGGCGGTTCTCTGTGCGGCCAGCCGAATGCGTGCCGGAAGGCGGCATCCTGACAGGCCCGAAGCTGGCGAAAGTCTATGATGTCCTGTATCAGGAGGTTCTCGAACTCGAACGGCAACCGAACGTTGTGCAGCCCGGCGTTGTCCGTACAGACCGCGATATCCACGCCCTCCAGCTCACATCGCTCGAAGACCGTTCGCAACTCATCGAGCCTCTGAAGCGTCCCCGTTTTCAGATACGTCGTCGGACATATTTCGAGGCACTGTCGGCGCGCGGCGAGTCGTGGCAGCAGCTCAGGGTGGTGCAGGGGTATCTGAACGCCGTGACCGATCCGGTCGAGCAGAGGCAGGAGCTCAGGATAGGCTCCGTCGGGCGTCTCGAACACATGGCCCGTCGTCTTGAGGCCCAGAGCGCGCGCCCGCTGAAAGAGCTCGACAAACTCGCCGAGACGAGGTCCATAGAGCCGATCGGGTCCCGCCAGATCAACCCCGCACACATACTCCGGCATGGCCGCCGCCAGCTCGACGATGGCTCTGTTGACTTCGTAGGGCAATCGGCTGTGCATGCAGAGGATCTGCCGAAAAACCAGCGGATACTCGGGCTGATGACCGGCGAGGCCGATGCAGGAGACGATGTCGCGCATGCGCTCGATGCGCCACTGCTCAGAGGCGCTCGGGTCCGTTCGCAGATACGGCGTGTGGCGAAGCTCCAAATAGGCAATCGACTCGAACACGAACGCGCCACGCACCAGCTTCGACACGAAATAGGCCAGCGTCTCTTCCTGCTGTACGCTTTCGGCCAGCGTGTGAAGCTCGAGGTATGCCTCCAGACTGCTCCGCCGTCGCGTGAAGAACTCCTCGAAGGCCTCGTATTCAGGATACTGCTCCGCCAGCGGATGACCTGTGCGGTGCAGGAAGCGCAAGAAGATGCGCGGAACGATCGCCCCGCCAAGGTGGCGATGCAGCTCGGCATGCAGAGACATGCGCGGATTCTACCTGTCGCGGGGCCGGCGATGCCGGTTCGGTCTTGCTGCCGCTCGCCGCCGCCTGCCGCTCATCCGTGCGTTTGGTGCCGGAACCACCGATTGAGTACGGCGTTGCCGATGGCGCTGATCGCGCCGAACATGACGAGTCCGAGCGCCGTCGAGCAGAGCACCGCCGAGAAGAGATAGGCGGTCTTGAGCTGGCCAGATGTCAGCGTGATCAGATAGCCGAGACCGTATCGCTCGGCGCCATATCCGGCGAAGAACTCGCCCACGATCGCCCCAATGACCGACAGGCCGCTCGACGTCTTTGCGCCGGCGATGACGAACGGCACCGCCGCCGGCAGGCGCAGTTTGGTGAGCGTCTGCCATCGGCTGGCATGGTAGAGGCGGAAGAGCGCCAGCAGGTCGCGATCCAGCGTCGTGAGCCCCGCCGTGGCATTGGTGATCATGGGGAACAAGCTCACGATGAACGCCACCAGTATCACGCTCTGCAGGCCCGTTCCGAACCAGATAATGATGAGCGGTGCGATGGCAACGATGGGCACTGTCTGAAGAAAGATGGCATACGGGTAACAACTGCTCCGCACGAGGGGCCACTGCGAAAAGGCGAAGCCGATGAGACACCCGATCACCAGACTGGCACAGAACCCCGAGAGAGCCGCGACGGCGGTGAGCCCCGTGGCAGAGACCAATCGCGCGCCGTTGGCGAACGCCTCACGGGCCACATCCGCAGGGCCGGGCAGCACGAAGGCAGGTATGTTCAGGATGGCCGTTGCTCCGTGCCACAGGGCCGCGACAGTCAGGAACAGCGTCAGCGGCGGCAGCGCAGACCTGACTAACGCCGAGGCACGCGCGGCCATGGTCAGACCTCCTCGCGAAGACGCGCGCCAATCTCGCGCACGTACGCGGCGAAGCCCGGATCCGACCGATGGTCGGGAGTTCGCGGAATGCTCAGCTCGATGGGCACGTCGGCAACGATCTGACCGGGCCGACTGCTCATCACAACCACGCGATCGCTCAGGTACACGGCCTCCGAGACGTTGTGCGTGACGAACAGGCCCGTCCATCGGTCGCGCAACCAGATGCGGTGAAGGTCCTCATTCAAGCGCTGCCGCGTGAGATCATCGAGCGCGCCGAACGGCTCGTCGAGCAGCATGATGCGGGGATCGGTCATCAGCGCTCGAGCCAGCGACACGCGCATTTGCATGCCGCCTGACAGCTCCGACGGGAAGCGGTCGGCGAAGTCGGCCAGTCCGACCAGCGCAAGCAGCTCACGCGCATGGGACCGCGCGGTCGAACGACCACCGCCCCGAAGCTCATTGGGCAGCTCGACGTTACCGAGCACCGTGCGCCAGGTCAACAGCGTCGGTGACTGGAATACGAACGCCACGTCGGCGCGACGGTCGCTGTCACCGCGCAGTGTCAGCGTGCCATGCGTGATCGGAATGAGCCCGGCAACGGCTTTCAGGAACGTTGACTTGCCGCAGCCCGATGGCCCCACGATGCTGACGAACTGCCCGTCGGCGACGGTGAGGTCAACATTCCGCAGCGCCTCGATGCCGCCCGCATAGGTCAGCCCGACGCCCTCTGCGACCAGAGCGGGACTACCAGTCAATCCGTCGCCCAATGATCGTAAGGAACTCGGCGCGGGTCGGCGCGTCGTCATGGAAGCTGCCCAGGACCGACGACGTCTGCATGACGGAGTTCTGCTTTTCGACGCCCCGCATCATCATGCACATGTGCTTGCACTCCATTACGACGCCGACACCCTCGGCATCGGTGGCATCCCGTATCTCGCGGGCGATGTCGTGCGTCAGGCGCTCCTGTATCTGCAGACGGCGAGCATGGACCTCGACAAGTCTGGCTAGCTTGCTGACGCCAAGCACCTTGCCCTTCGAGATGTAGCCGATGTGACAGCGCCCGTAGAACGGCAGCATGTGGTGCTCGCAGAGGCTGTACACCTCAATGTCGCGCGCAATCACCATGTTGTTGCTCGTGGACGTGAACAGAGCCTGGTTGATGACCTGCTCCGGGTCAGCTTTGTAGCCGCTGCAGAGGTACTCATAGGCCCGGGCCACCCGCATCGGCGTCTTGACGAGGCCCTCACGATCGGGGTCTTCGCCGATCTCAATGAGCAACTCCCGGATCAGTCCGGCCACACGCTCGAGGTTCATAGGTTCGCAATCTCCTTCAACTGCTTTGTGAGTTCGGGCAGCGCCGTCATCGCGCCCGTCTGCATGCACACCGGATGCTGGGCCAGCACGACTCCACTCCCAGGCAACCGTAGGTCGGGCTTCAGTTCCAGCAGCGGGATCGCCAGAAACGGGCGCTCCAGAATGTCGGGATCCGGGATCACAAGCCCATCCTCATCGAGGACAGCGTCACCAAACACGACGATATCAAGGTCAATCGTCCGCGCGGCGTATGCGTCTGCCGTGCGCACCCGGCCGAGCGCCGTCTCAATGCTGCGCAGAACGTCGTACTTCAGGGATCGGGCGTCGCGATCCGTCACAGCGCTCCAGATCCCGTTTACGAACGAAGCCTGCTCCGGGCGTCCGAGCGGCTCCGTGCGATACATGGTGGAGATCCCGCAGACCGTCACATGGCGCATGAGGGCTCGCAGGGCTGCTGGCACGTGGGTCTCGGGCGCGATGTTCGAGCCCACCGAGATGAACGTCTCAGTCAACCGAAGCGGCCTCAGGCTGAAAGCGGGTGATCTCGATGGCGACCGACCGTGCGTAGCGCAGCGCGCCAGGCTTCTCCAGCCGCACATCCACCCGCTTGACGCGCTCGTCCTCGAGGCAGACGCCGGCGATGCGCTCTGCCAGCGTCTCGATGAGGTAGAACGACGAGCCTTCGACAAGCGAGACGATGCGCTTCTTCACGCTGACGTAGTCCACCGTGTCCGATATAGCGTCGGATTGCGCTGCCCGGCTCAGATCGGCATGCAGCGTCACGTTGATGTGCACATTCTGACGCTCGCGACGCTCCCAATCGCGGATGCCGACGATGCAGCGCAAGAGCAGGTCCTCGATATAGATGCGATCCAGCGGTTCATGCTCCATACATGTTCCCTCTCAGATTCCGGCCGCCGTCCAGATAGATGACCTGACCGGTTACGAAGTCGCTATGCAGCAGGAAGCGGACGGCGCGGACGACATCCTGCGCAGATCCGTGACGCTTGAGGGGCACCGACTCCACGAGCCCCGCAAGGTAGGACTCATCCTTGCCGGGAGGCGGCAGGATCAATCCCGGCGCTACGGCGTTGACGCGGATGTCCGGGGCGAGCTCCAGAGCCAGCATGCGCGTGATGGCATGCAGCATGCGCTTGCTGAGATGGTAGGCCGCGTGTTCGCGGTCATAGTCCACCATGCGCGTGTCGAGGAAGTTGATGATCTGCCCGGGACGGTTCTGGGCTGCAAGTCCTCTGCAGAGCTGCAACGGCGCAAACGCATTGATCTGGATGTTGCGCGCGAGCTCGGCATCATCGAACTCGAGCACCCGACTGGGATCGAAGATGCTGGCCGAGTTGATGACGATATCCACCGGCTTGCCGGCGACCTCGGCGGCCCGCTCGACGAGACGCCCTGCCTGGGCGGGGTCTTCCAAATCGGCCTGCAGCGCCCAGGCTTCACTTCCCTTTGTTCGGAGGCGCGCAACCGTCTCATCGGCTTCTCGTGCCGAGCTGCGGTAGTGCACCACGACGTGGGCGCCCTCCTCGACCAGAGCCTCGGCGACGGCGCGACCGAGCCTCAGCGCACCGCCGGTTACGAGCGCTAGCTGCCCGACAAGGGAGGTGTCAGCATCGAGCATCGTGGCAGTCTCTCATTTCGCTGAGCCGGTTTTCGGCAACGTGTCCACCTTCGCGGCAAAGACGAAATCGGCTTCGGCCAGTCCGTCAATCTTGTGCGTCCAGAGCGTGACGCGCGCCCTGCCCCAAGCGAGGTAGATGTCGGGATGATGCCCAACAGCCTCGGCCAGCTCGCCGACGCGGTTCACGAACTGAAGCGCAGAGCGAAAGTCAGGGAACGCAAACTCCTTCTCCAGGTGGTGATCATCCACGAGACTCCACCCGTTGCCGAGCATATCGTACAGCTCACGAAGTTGTTCACCCTCTAGCGGCGGCACTCCTCCCCGGCACGGCACACATTCCCTGTTGGCAAGCTCACATTCCATCCGACGATCTCCTGTGGCATCTGTAGTAGGACTACCACGACCTATACCAGACCGACCGCGTCGGAGTTCCGCAGCGGCTGATACGCCCCTACGACACCCGCGCACGCAGCCCGCCGGTGATTGAGCCGGCGCGAAGCGCCGTGTCGAAATCAAGGCGGGCGATG
>JAAYVH010000143.1 GCA_012517255.1 Chthonomonadales bacterium | reverse complement strand
GGCCGAACGACCGCCCACCATCCGGACGGACATCGCCCGCCGGTGATTGAGCCGGCGCGAAGCGCCGTGTCGAAATCAAGGCGGGCTCCGCGCGTGCCCTGTAGCGGCGTATCAGCCGGACGGCCAGCCTCACGCGTGACACGGGCGAACCAACCGCGTGCTGCCGCGATCCTCTTCATGGCGGTTCCGCTCGGCGGTTGATTCGCCCCTACGGGCCGCTGGATCGCGGGCACCATGGCGAACGACGATGCGCCACGTCATCGCGAGCGCAGCGCGGCGATCCCGAATAGCAGCCCTACACCAGCGAAGCGATCCAGAACAGCAGCCCTGCGCCGTGCAGGTGGTATGATGAACCATCGTGTGGAGCGCACCACAGGCTCCGCATCAAGGAGGGTATCTCCGATGCTATGGAAGAGAGCGGCGCTGATCGGCGTCGCGCTGGCAATGGGCCCGTGGGCGCTTGCGCAGACCACGCTGGGTCCCGGCGACAAGGCTCCCGCTATAAAGGTCGCCAAGTGGTACAAGGGCACGCCGGTAACCGAGTTTGAGCCCGGCAAAGTGTACGTCGTCGAGTTCTGGGCCACATGGTGCGGTCCATGCCGCGTCAGCATTCCCCACCTGACCGAACTGGCCAATAAGTTCCAGGGCAAAGTGACCTTCGCCGGTATCAGCGTTTGGGAACGGGATCCGCAGTATCTCGAGAAGGTCGGCAAGTTCGTCGAGGAGATGGGCGACAAGATGGACTACAACGTCGCCGCCGACGACGCAGACGGCACGATGGCCAAGACGTGGATGAGCGCCGCCGGAGAGCGGGGCATTCCCAGCGCCTTTGTGGTGGATGGCAAGGGCCAGATCGCGTGGATCGGCCACCCGATGTCGGACCTTGAAGCCACACTGAACAAGGTCCTGGCCGGCAACTGGAACGTAGAGGCGTTCAAGACCAAGCGCAACGAAGAGCGCAAGGCTGAGGAAGCCCAGATGGCGCTGAATCGGCAGATCAGCCCGCTCATGCGCGACGGCAAGTTTGCCGAGGCGCTCAAGGTCCTCGACGCCGCCATCGCGAAGGACAAGTCGCTGGAACAGGCCTACGCGATGGGCCGGTTCACCATTCTCGCCCGCATCGATGAGGCGAAGGCGCAGCAGTATGCCCTGTCGGTCGCCACTCGCTTCTACAAGAACGAGCCCATGGCGCTGAACCAGCTCGCGTGGTTCATCGTAGCCGACGACACGCAGCTCAAGAAGCCCAACCCGAAGATCGGCTTGCAGATCGCGACCATGGCGGCCGATGCATCCAAGCGGAACGATCCGGACATTCTGGACACGCTCGCACAAGCGCAGTACAAGGCGGGTGACAAGGCTGGAGCGCTCAAGACCCAGCAGACGGCCGTGGCGATGGCCAGGAAGGCAGGCAGGCCAGCCGAGAACGTCGCTGACATGGAGCAGAGACTGGCGAAGTTCAAGAAGGGCAAGTAGCCGGCCTCAAGGAGGCAGCGCCATGACGAAGTGCCCGGGCTGTAACGCAACACTGCCCGACGGCGCGCAACGCTGTCAGTTTTGCGGACGGACGCTCGGACCGCCGAGCGTCCGTCTCGGACCGCGCCCCGCAGGGCGTTCTGCCGACACGATGCCGGGCGCTCCTGCGTGGGTCAAGCCCGTCTACAACCTCATCGCCATCTACTGGGTGCTGAACGGGGCCTGGGGCATCCTCTCCGACACGGCGCTTGCCGGCAAAGACGGGCCGAATCTCGTCGGCGCGGCATTCGGCGCGCTTGGGGCGCTGATTGGCCTCGGGCTCCTCTTGCGCATCGAGGCTGTTCGCGGGGTCGTGAACTTCGTGTGCGCCCTGCAGATTCTCTTCGGCCTTCTGGATGTGCTCAGCGCGTTTCTGCTCGGCTGGGTGCTCGGGCTCATCCTGGCGATCGTGCAGATCGCCACTGCCGGGCTCATGATCTTCTTGATCGGCGAGACGGAGACCAGAGCGCCGAACCTCTAGTGGGGCCTCCGGCTAGCGGAATGCCGGAGGTCGCATCCGGGGAGGCAGCTCCTTCAGATAGGCGACATAGTCGCCGTACAGTTTGATGGCCCGTGCATCGCGCTCGATGGGCGCGGCGCCCGGGTGCTGCATGAAGCCGAAGTACGTGTATGCCGTGAGCACATCCACATGCGGCGCCTGGGCGGCTATCTGCTGTCGCACCCGGTCCATGGTGGGCGGATAGCTGTTGGAGTAGCCGGACTTCCCGTCCATCTCCCATATCTCGAGATCGGTCCACAGGTGCTTGTCGGATCCTGCGAAGACCCGGCTGTATCCGGCGTAGATCCTGTCCAGCTCGGCGATCCGCTTGGCCGGATCGTAGGTGTAGACATAGGGCATGTAGCCCGCGCCGACGGCGTCCTGCGGCGCGAAGATGTCCACGCTGGTCCCGCGGATTGCTTCTGTCGTCCAGATCGGGGTGCCGGCCGGCGCGATGAGGACCGGCTTCTCGCGTGCGAGGCCCTTGCAGAACCGCGCGACAGGATCGTAGTAGGCTGCCGATCGGGCAAGATCGTTCATCTCATGGGTCAGGTACCAGCCGTAGAACGATTTGCGCCGGCCGTACCGGCCCCATAGCTCGGCGGCTACCTTCTGAGCGACCTCGATGGCATGCTTGTTCCGCTCCTGCCAGTCCGGTCTATCGAACTCCCAGAGCAGATGGAGGTCGCCGTTGCGGCCCAGGCCGACGATCACATGCTGGCCGTTCTTCTCGGCCTGGTCCATGACGGCGCCGACGGCGTCGGCAATGCATGAGGACCCGCGCGCCGTCGCCTGTATGTCACGGTCGAAGAACTCCAGCTTGCTGGGGTAGTAGAACTTGCCATACCACTCCGGATAGGTGTAGATGAGGACGCGAACGCCGAGCCGATGCATGGCATCAACGCCGCGCCGAAGCTCCTTCTCAACCGCTTCGGCGCCCAGCGTCGCAGCGTCCATGCCGCCGTATCCGTCGATCCACGCGCCCTGAAAGTAGGGCAGCGACCGCGTCGGGCATGCGATCACCTCGATGGGCCACGCAATGTCCCGCGTCGAGCCGGCGCATTCCACCCGACAGAGCAACCGGTGAGACCCGACCTTGCCCTGCGTCGGCCACCAGGCCGATACCATGCTCGAACTGCCCGCAGGCAGCGTGATCGTCTGCTCGGCGATGAGGCGCGAGGGTATGCGCCGGTCGGCGTGAAACAGAATGCGGGCTTTCACGGGTGTCTTGCCCGTGTTGCGCAGGCCAAGGCGGAGCTCGACGCGCACCTTGTCGGTGACCGGACCCGGCGGAACGGCGGTGAAGCCGACACGGTACGCGGGCTTGGGCGCGCTGGCCGACTGGACGGCGCCAACCAACGAGGCCATCGCCGCGACGGCGCCTGCGAATGCAAGGATGGCTACGAGCCCGTTCACAGGTCGTCGAGGCGCGGA
The DNA here is from genome assembly GCA_012517255.1 of Chthonomonadales bacterium. Classification (GTDB taxonomy): domain Bacteria; phylum Armatimonadota; class Chthonomonadetes; order Chthonomonadales; family CAJBBX01; genus JAAYVH01. The sequence goes on along the minus strand of JAAYVH010000143.1, from coordinate 3,375 downwards.
AGCAGTTCGAGGGTCCAGCCGAGCATCCATGCCTGATTCTCGGGCGGGCGCGGCTCCGAGAAGCCGGTGACTCGCTGATAGCCTCCGGTAACAAGGACTTCCGGCGTCAAGTTCGCCAGCAACCAGTCCCTCGCGCGCGCCGCATTGACGCGATAGGCGCGGACGTCCGCGTCGCTCAGAAGTCCGGCGTCGCGCGTACGAAGATAGGACAGGATCGCCCCTGCCGTCTGACCGACCCACTTGTCATCGCGTCCGCTCATTCCGCACGCGCCATCGTCGAACTGACAGGCGTCGAAGTGCCATCGCATAGAGGCCGCGCATTTCTCGGCTATGCCCCGTTGGAGCTCAGCCCGCCGCGTCTGAGCCGCGAGCGTCGTCAGAAAGTCAATGACGCCGACGGACGAAAAACCCCAGCCCATTTCGCACGAGGGCGTCTTGCCGAAGTGCTCGATGCCGGTCACGATGGTCGGCGCGACGACCCAGGTTCCGAGCTTGGATGACCAGCAGCCCTTGTAGGTTCCCGGCTCGACCTCGGTCAGATAGTAGAGCGCCAACCCCTCGGCATCGGCGAGGACATCGGCTCTGGGCTCGATGGCATAGTAGGCAACGAGACCCCGGCCCATGTGGCAGTTGTCGTCCGAGTTGGCGGTGTCTTCGACGCCGTCTTTGGCGCTGCCGTAGCTGTTGCGGAAGTAGCTGCCTCGACCCCATCGCCATCGCGTGAGCCACTCGTAGAGGGCGGCGGCGGTTCCGTCGAAACACATCTCGTCTGCGTTGTGGCGGCGGAACGCTCCGTAGGCCGACAGCGCCATGCCGTACTCAAACGGGAATGCCTGATAGTCCCAGCGCTGACCGCCCGTGGGAGGGTCACGCATGGCGGCGAGGTAGAAGGCCACATACCGATCTGCGGCAGCTTTGTACTCGATCACCGCCAGCGCGTCATAGGCTGCGTACAGTCCGATGGCCATGAACGTGGGGCTGTGATAGTGGGTGGTGATGCACGGGTGCTTCGTGACGAACGGGCAGGTCGTCGGATCGGGCCTGCCGTAGGGCGTTTGCCACGCGACGAAGGCATCGGCAAGCATGCGCATCTGATCGGCGTGGGCTATGGACATCAGGACGCTCCTTGAACGTGTTGCGTTCAGCTCTCGATGACCGTGAGATGATTGGGGCGGGAAGCTTCCGCCAGCGCGAAAGCGCAGATCAGGCGGTTATCGGAGCAGGGCAGGCACACGGGCAACGTGGCGTCGCGCTCCTCAATGCCGGTCCGCATCTCCCGCCACGGGGCTCGGCCATCCCCTGAGCGCAAGCCGACGATGCCCCGGTCGGTCTCATAGACCAGGGCCAGGTCACCGTCGGGCATGATGGCAAGGGCAGGATGCGCGCCGTACAGGAGGTTAGGGATCTCCGTCCACGTGCAGCCGCCGTCGCGGCTCGACAGGATGCGTATCGGCCCGGACCTATCGCTGCCGACGGCGGCCCACACCGCACCGTCGAGGCCGAGCGCAACGCTGCCGTTGTCCCCAGGCCCCAGGTCGGGCCCTATCCTTGCGGCGAGGCCGCCTTTGTCGGTCCACAGGACGCGGCACCGGTCGCCGTCACTGGCGATGGAGATCAGGCAACGGTCCATCATCGCAGGCCGCGGGCGCAACGGCGCCTCGTCTGCGGGATCGCGGTAGGGGACTACACATCCGCGATCCGGTCCCCCGCGCCGCTCGATGAGCAGACCCGTCACCCCGGATCGGCGCATCATCCGGCAGCGCGCGTAGAAGTCCTCAGGTTCGCCGACGAAGCGAGCGAACAAATTGACGGGAGCCGGACCCTCGTGCATGGAAGGCCGCGCATCCCAATCGTAGAACCAGCAGATTTCGGCGAACTCGCGGTCTACGCCGTAGGCATCGCCTGGCGCGAACCATGTGAAGCCGATGTCGCCCTGGGTCACCTCATGGGTGGCGTTCTCAGGGGCGATGCGCAGCGGATCGGGCAGGATCAGCACGCCCTCGCTGCCCGAATAGGAGGCGTGATGGCACACGCCTGCCACCGGCAAACGATTCCATAGCGACTGACAGGTCACCGGAGCATCGTCCATGCGCAGGATCGCGTCGGCGGTCTCGCCCGTGTGCAGGAACGTGAAGCGTAGTCCGAGTGTGGCCATGGCTGCGGCTCAGCATATCACACGGCGCGAGCGAATGCAAGCGTTTACATGAGCGAGATACGAGAGCGAGAGCCATCGTGCTGAGGCCTACGGCTTTGCGGCCCGCACGTTGTAGCAGAGAAGAGTGTCCTGATCGCGAAGGTACAGGCGACCGCCTGCAACGACCGGATAGGCCCATGCGGGCTTGTTCGTCCGGTCGGGCTGATCGAAGCGACCCTTCTCGATGTACTGCTCGGGCGTGGCCTCCACCAATGCGATCGGCCCGCGCTCGGAGCGCGCATACAGATGCCCGTCTGCGTACGTGACCGAGCCCTTCCCGACACTTCGGTCAGCCCACTTCACCGTGCCGGTCTTGAACTCGATGCACGTGAGGTACATCTCGTCGAAGCCGTAAAGGTGGTCGTTGACGAGCACCATCCCTCCATGGTGGCTGCGCATTTTCGGGGTGAAGTAGACCTGGGTGGCGGTGAAGCCCCCGCCTGAAACGGGCTTGATCTCGGCCAGCCCGCCGCCGTGGTTGTAGGCCGACGCCGCGAACACGGCGTTGTCGTGAAACAGAGGCGCGCTGCAGTTGATGCCCCAGGAGTTGGCCGGCCCATCGTAGCGCCAGAGGAACTTGCCGCCCGTGGCCGAAATCCCCACCACGCCACGCGCCAGGAACTGAATGTACTGCCGCCGGTCGCCGACCTCAGCGACAATGGCCGACGCATAGGCCGCGTTGTCGCCATCAGGTACCTGTGCCTTCCACACGGTCGCACCGCTCGAGCGATCGAGCGCTACCAGCGTGGCGTCTTTGCCTCCCGGCGTCACGATGACTCTGTCGCCATCTACGAGCGGCGATTCATGGTATCCCCACTGGGGTACTGCGCCCCCGAAGTCACCCACCAGGCTCTTCCGCCACAACAGCTTGCCATCCGACGCCTGCAGGCAGACAACATCGCCGCTCACTCCCAACGCATAGAGGCGGTCCCCGACGACTGTCGGAGTGCAGCCCGGGCCATCATGGTGCGGATTCTCAATGAAAACTGAGCCATGAGTCTCACTGAAAACTGAGCCACCCGTAGAGCCACCTGGTTGCGTGTGAGCAACCAGGGAGGCAGGGAGGTGGTTACTTTGGGAGTCTGGCATAGCATTCGCAGTTTGTCGGTTCGAGGGTGGTCCGGCAGGGCCATTGCTCGGGAGTTCGGCATATCGCGCAATACGGTGGCGGCTGCTTTGCG
>JAAYVH010000018.1 GCA_012517255.1 Chthonomonadales bacterium | reverse complement strand
TCCATCACACCCCCGAGCCCGCGCTGATCCAGCTTCCCGCGCTGCTGCTTCTGGGAGGCATGGGGCTGCTGCGGTACCGGCATCGCGCGAAGCAGTAGACCTCGCAGAGCGCGCGACGAGACGGCCGCCCTCCCAAGGGGGTGGCCGTTTCGATTCCCGTGGCCGAAATGAGCATCAGGGAGTACAATGGCGCGGGGATACGCGAAACCAGGCGTCCTACAGGGCGCAGGACCCGAGAACCATGAGCACGCGGATCATCTTCAACGACGTGGCATACGACTCGGTTGAGCACATGCCGCCCGACGTTCGGTTCGCCTACGAGCAGGCAATGCTGCGCTTCGAGGATAGCGACCGGGACGGCATACCGGACGCCGTACAGGACCGGGGCGTCTCCGAGATCAAGGTCCGAACGGAGACGCGCTACGTCATCAACGGTCGGGAATACCGCTCGCTCGACGAGATGCCCCCTGACGTGCGCAATCTGATCGCGCGGGAGCGAACCGGCGAGATGCCGGCCCAACTGGGCCCTCGCGTTACGCCTGCCCTGCGCGCACCTCGACGCCTCTCCTGTACGTGGGCGATTCTGACCGGCGCCGTATTATTCGGCCTGGCGGCGGCGCTGCGTGCTATGTTCGTCTGACCCGATCGGACCTCCGGGCGGTTCTACTCGCCGACGAGCTTATCGAACACGTCCACCGGCACCGCGGGCGCCGTCCGGAACGAGATGCCGAGCGCTTTGGTGAGGGCAATGGATGCCTTGATGGCCGCTTCCGTGTTGGGGAGCTCGCAGATCAAGACCACGTCGCTCTCGCCGAGCGTGGCGTAGCCCGTCACGAGCTTGCCCCCGCACGACGCGAGGATGCTCTTGGCTTCATCGGTCCGCTGCGCGCTGATGCAGCCGATCGACCCTCCGGTGTAGTTGCCGATCATCACGAACGTCGTCATGGCAGTCTCCTTTCATGACCGAGCGGATGGTTCAGCCCTGGCTCGGGGGACACCGAGTCTGCAATGTTATGGCACGTGCGTCGGGCGAATGCAACCGGAGGGCAGGAACTCTTCCGCGGGCGCGCGAACAGACCTTGCGAGTGGCGCTTTGCCACGGGAGGTGGATGAATGCAAGGGGATAACGCGCTCGATCGCCGAACCCTGCTCAAGCGAGCTGCGGCGACGGGCGCAGGACTGGGGCTGTTCCATATCGTGCCGGCTTCGGCGCTTGGCCGGGGAGGTCGCATCGCGCCAAGCAATCGGATAACGATCGGCTGCGTGGGCATGGGCGGCATGGGCATGGGGAACCTGGGCGCGTTCCTGGGCCAGCCGGACACGCAGGTAGTTGCCGTGTGCGATGTGGACCGCAACCATTTGAACAACGCGCGTGCGGCGGTTAACCGGCACTATGGCAACGAGGCCTGTGCGGCATACGCCGATTTCCGCGAACTGCTCGCGCGCGGCGACCTCGACGTGCTGTCTCTGGCCACGCCCGACCACTGGCACGCCATACCCGCGGTGATGGCGATGGACGCCGGACTGGATGTCTATGGCGAGAAGCCGATCTCCCATTGCCTGGCGGAGGGTCGGGCCATGGCGAACGCCCAGAAGCGCAACGGCCGCATCTGGCAGACGGGTAGTTGGCAGCGCTCGGCGGGGAACTTCCGCTTCGCCTGCGAGCTGGTGCGCAACGGAAGGATCGGCAAGGTGGTTCGCATCGAAGTCGGACTGCCCACCGGCAGCCCAACCGGGCCGGTTCAGTTCAAGGATCCGCCGCCAGAACTCGACTACGACTTCTGGGTAGGTCCCTCGCGATGGCAGCCCTACTGTGACAATCGGACCCATTGGAACTGGCGCTGGCAACTGGATTACGGCGGCGGGCAGCTCATGGACTGGATCGGTCACCACGGCGACATCGCCCATTGGGGAATGGGATGGGACAACACGGGTCCCATCGAGATAGAGGGAACCGGCGAGTACCCGACATCCGGCATCTGGGACGCTGCGACACGCTACTACTTCGTCGCCATCTATCGCGGCGGCGTGGAGATGCATGTGGCCAACGGCGGCAATCAGGGCATTCGAGGCGGCACCAAGTGGATCGGGGCCGACGGCCGGTGGGTATGGGTCGACCGCGGCGGTATAGACGCCAACCCCAAGAGCCTGTTGCGGGAGCGGATCGGTCCCGACGAGATTCAGCTCTTCCGCAGCCCGGGCCATCAGCGCGAGTTCCTCGACTGTGTGAAAACGCGGCGGCCGACGACGACCCCGGCGGAGACGGCCCACCGTTCGGCTTCGATCGGGCATCTCGGGCAGATCGCCATGATCGTGGGCCGCAAGATCCGCTGGAACCCCGAGACCGAACAGATTCTCAACGACGCGGCGGCATCGCGCCTGCTCTCGACGCCGATGCGCGCGCCGTGGCGTCTGTAGGCCGGATCAGGAGATGACAATCATGAAGTGTCGTAACACCATCGTCGCCGTCGTCCTGTCGTTCATGATCACAGCGGGTCTGCAGGCATGGGCGCAGGACGATCCCTATCAGGCGCTCCGCCGGTACGACTTCCAGGAGCGCGCCTCGTTGGCCGCCATTCAGAAGGAGATCGTGGCCGCTCGCGGTTCCGCGCAAAGGCTGGGGGCCATCGAGGTCAAGCTGATCGGAGTGCTGTCCGATGTGTCGGCCACGTTCGGCGGCAAGCAAGAGGCGTGCAAGCTCCTGTCGAGCATGGGCTCGGCACGAAGCGTGCCGGCGCTGCAGCGCATGTTGGCGGGGGATGCTCGGACGGCGGATGCGGCGCGCTATGCCCTCGAGAGGATCCCGGGCCCGGAGGCATCCGCCGCGCTTCGATCGGCGCTCTCGACGGCCAGGGGCGCAGCGCG
>JAAYVH010000142.1 GCA_012517255.1 Chthonomonadales bacterium | reverse complement strand
TTGGCGCCATTGAACGTGCTGATTGGCCCGAACGGATCCGGCAAGTCCAACGTGATCGAGGCGATCGGGCTTCTGCGCTCGGCAGCGAAGGAACTGACCAGGCCCATTCGGGAGTCGCCCGGCGGCATCGGCGAGTGGATATGGAAAGGCGATCCCACGGGTCTGGCCTCTGTTGATGCTGTCGTCTCTAACCTGCATGGCCGACAGCCAGTCCGGCACGTAATCGCGTTCCGGAACACGGGGCTCCGGTTCGAGCTCACCGATGAGCGCATCGAAAGCGCGGAGCCGCATGAGGGATGCGACAAGCGGCGCTTCTATTATAAATGTCAGAACGGGCATCCCGTGATCATGGTGAGTGATGGCGAGCCGCGCGACCTCCAACGACAGGATGTCGCTGCCGACGAGTCGATCCTGACCCAGCGCAAGGACCCTGACCAGTACCCGGTGCTGGCGGATCTGGCAGCCGCATATGCCGGAGTGCGAATATACCGGGAATGGCAGTTTGGGCGGACTTCCGGGTTCCGCCGCCCGCAGCTTGCCGATCTACCCGGTGATCGTCTGGAAGAGGATTTCTCCAACCTCGGTCTATACCTGAACCACGTGCGCAGCGAACCGAAGGCCAAGAGGGCGATGCTCGCGCGAGTCCGCGATCTCTACGACGGGCTCGATGACTTCGATGTGCGCGTGCGCGGCGGCACGGTCGAGCTGTTCCTAACCGAGGGCGACTTCACGATTCCGGCGGGTCGTCTCTCCGACGGGACGCTTCGGTATATCTGTCTGCTTGCCATCCTGTGCGATCCCGATCCGCCTCCGCTGGTCTGCATCGAGGAACCCGAACTGGGGCTGCACCCGGACATGCTGCCCAAACTGGCCGACCTCATGGTCGAGGCGTCCGCCCGCACCCAGATCGTGGTGACGACCCACTCTGATGTGCTGGTAGATGCGCTGACCGAGCATCCTGAGAGCGTCGTAGTTGTCGAGAAACATGACGGAAAGACCACGATGCGGCGTCTGGATGCCGCGGAACTCTCGCACTGGCTCGGCGAGTACCGGCTCGGTCAGCTCTGGACGAGAGGCGAGATCGGAGGCACGCGGTGGTAGGCGCACGAATCTACATAGAGGGTGGGGGCGATGCAAAGGACCTGCACGCTCGGTGCCGTCAGGCGTTTGCGTCTCTGCTTCGGAAGATGGGTTTCGAGGGCCGCATGCCACGCCTCGTAGCATGCGGCGGAAGGAGCCAGACCTACAAGGACTTCTGCACGGCGATGAGCGACCGGCGCGACGAAGCGTGGGTGGCAATGTGGGTGGACAGCGAAGAGCCGATGCAGGACAACGAGGCCGCATGGGAGCACCTCTCATCGGTTGACCGGTGGGTACGCCCTACGGGCGCCGCGGACGACGACGTGTTGTTGATGGTGACCTGCATGGAGACGTGGATCGTCGCCGACAGGCAGTCGTTGAGCAAGCGTTACGGTGCGGATCTGCACGAGTCGGCGCTGCCGCCTCTAGATGGTCTCGAGAGCCGATCGCGACAGGAGGTGCAGGACGCACTGGAACGAGCCACGACGGGCCATCAGCACGCATACCGAAAGGGTCGCCGCGCCTTCGCTCTGCTTGCGGAGATCAATCCAGACACAGTTCAGGCACACTGTACCAGTCTGGCGCGTTGTCGTCGGATACTCGACGGACGGCTGTAGCGACGGTTATGCAGGGTCGGCAGACCGCCAATCACAGAGGGTGCCTGAGGCCTGGGAGACCCACCCGACCTGTCCGGCTCGTGCCGCTCCTGGTTGCGATCGCGCTGATCCTTCCCGGCTGCGCTCGTGTCCCTCACCATGGTCCAACGGAGATCGTCTATTGGACCGGCTGGTCGGGGCATGAATTCGACATCCAGCGCAGGCTGGTGGAGGAGTTCAACAGGACCCATCCGGATCTGCGCGTGCGCATCCTGTCGCAGTTCGGCAACTCGGGCTATCAGAAGGTGCGGATCGCCTTCGCGGGCGGAGCGACACCCGATGTCATGTCAACGGTCTGGGCCGACGAGCTGGCGGGCTATGCGCGTCGCGGCGTGCTGACGCCCCTCGATGACTATCTGAAGCGCGTCGGGCGCGATCTGGAGCGCGAGTTTACGCCGGGAGTGGCGCGCATGCTTCGGGTACAGGGCAGGGTCTATGGGCTTGCGGCGACGACCAACACGTGCTTCATCGCCTACAACCGGGCCATCTTCCGCGAGGCGGGACTCGACCCCGACAAGCCGCCGCGAACGATCGAGGAGCTGGATCGGGCCGCTCTGGCATGCACCCGCTATGACGCTCAGGGCAACTTCCTGCGGTACGGCTTCCGGCCCGGCGGTCTGGGCACATGGGCTTACGTGTTCGGCGGTCGCTGGTATGACCCCGATACGAACCGGATCACGGCGAACGATCCCCGCAATGTGGCGGCGCTCCGCTGGATGGCATCGTACTCGCAGCGGTACGATATCCGCAAGATGGAGGCGTTTCAGACCACCTTCGGCAGCACGGAGACCGCCAACGGCCCGTTCTTTGTCGGCAAGACCGCCATGTGGTTTACAGGCGAGTGGGCCGAGCAGTACATTCGCCGCTACGCGCCCAATCTCGATTGGGGCTGGTTTCCGCTGCCCTATCCGCCCGGAGGCAGACCCAACACGACGGCGAGCGGCGGCAGCGTGTTCGTCATTCCGGAAGCCTGCCGCAACAAGGATGCCGCCTTCACCTTTCTCAACTGGCTGACCAGCGCCGGGCCCGTCGAGCGATTCTGCCTCGAGATCGGCAACGTGCCTCCGCTCATCGAGGCGGGAAACAGGCCGTCTTTCCAGCGTGACCCGCTCCGCCGGTTCGCGGTGGGGCTCGCCCAGGGCGTCAACTCATTCGGGCCTCCCCCCATACCGATCTGGCCGACCTATGCCCGCGAGATAGGCCGCGCCGAGGAAGCCGCCACACTCGGCGGCAAAGACCCGCAGGAGTTGCTCGACAGCCTCCAGCGTCGCATGGAGAAGGAGCTCAAACGAGCCGAGAGGGAGCTGGCTAGATGACGACGGAGCATGGGACCGGTGGGACAGTTGGGACGAATGGGATCCATGAGTCTCATCTGTCCCATCGGCGCCCTTCGTGCCAGGCCCGCCGCGATCTGCGCAACGGACTGCTCTTTGCCGCGCCGTGGCTGATAGGGTTCACGGTGTTCATCGCCTATCCCATCGCGGCGTCGCTCTACTTCAGCTTCTGCGAATACGACGCGATCCGCGGCCCGAAGTGGGTCGGCCTCGACAACTACCGCACGATGCTGCTCGAGGATGATCTGTTCTGGAAGTCGCTTTGGAACACGCTGGATATGGTGGCATTCGGTCTGCCGGTCGGCCTCGTGGCATCGCTGGGCATTGCGCTGCTGCTCAATCAGCGGTTGCGAGGCATGGCGTTCTACCGCACACTCTACTACCTGCCCTCGATTACGCCCATCGTGGCCACGTCGATCCTATGGCTGTGGCTGCTGAACCCCCAGATCGGGCTGATCAACGTGCTCCTGCAGAAGCTCGGTGTTGCGAACGTGCCGGGCTGGCTGACGGATCCCGCCTGGTCCAAGCCCGCGCTCATCCTGATGGGTCTGTGGGGCGCGGGGGGCGGCATGGTTATCTATCTCGCGGCTCTCCAGGATGTGCCCGAGGCTCTCATGGAGGCGGCGCTGCTCGATGGCGCCGGCGCGCTGCAGCGCTTCCGCCATGTGACGCTCCCCATGCTCTCGCCCGTGATACTCTTCAATCTCGTCATGGGCCTCATCGGCTCGTTCCAGTATTTCACGCAGGCGTACGTTATGACCGGCGGAGGCCCGCAGGACTCGACCGTCTTCTACGCGCTCCATCTGTTCAACCGGGCGTTCCTCGACTTTCGGATGGGCTACGCGTCTGCCATGGCGTGGGCGCTGTTCCTTATCACGCTGGCATGCACGGCGTTAGTGCTGCGCAGCTCAGCCCGCTGGGTCTACTATGCGGGGGAGGGTGCGTAGGATGCTGCATCGCCGATCGGCTCTCAGCGTCGCCCTGTCCCATGCTGTGCTCATCTGCGTCGGCATCCTCTTCGCGCTGCCCTTCTACTGGCTGGTTAGCACCGCGGTGAAGCCCGACGAGCAGGTCCTCGCCATGCCGCCCGTGTGGATACCCCGCCCGGTGCGCTGGGACAACTTCCCGAGGGCCCTGCAGTACGTACCGTTCCTGCAGTACACGCTGAACACGCTGAAGATATGCCTGTTGACGGTGGTTGGCACGGTCCTGTCGTGCTCGCTGGTTGCCTACAGCCTGGCGCGGATCAAGTGGCGCGGGCGCAACCTCGTGTTCCTGTCGCTGCTGGCTGTCATGATCCTGCCCGGACAGGTGACCATGGTGCCCACGTTCACGATCTTCAAGTCGCTCCACTGGATCGGGACCATCCTGCCTCTGATCGTTCCGTCGTTCTTCGGCAACGCGTTCTTCATCTTCCTCTTGCGCCAGTTCTACATGACGATCCCCGGCGAGCTGAGCGATGCCGCGCGCATGGACGGCTGTTCCGAAGGGGCCATTCTGATGAGGGTTATCATGCCGCTGGCCAAGCCCGCCCTGGCCACGGTGGGCCTGTTCACCTTTATCGGCGCGTGGAATGACTTCCTCGGGCCTCTGCTCTACCTCAATGACGAAGCGCAGTACACCCTCTCCATCGGCCTCCAGCGATTCGTCAGCCAGCATGGGGCCGAGTGGTCCATGCTCATGGCCGCTTCGACGGTCATGACGCTTCCCATCGTGGTGATCTTCTTCTTCGCTCAGCGCACGTTCATTCAGGGCGTGACTCTGACGGGTATCAAGGGTTAGCGCGGTAATCAGGGGCCGAGTTTGGGCGGCGGTATACTATCCCAGGTGATTGGGCCGCGCCTCTATCACTGCCGCAGGGGGAAGGGCGAGGGGGATCAGACGGGTTTCGAGCGGATCATCGTCTTGGTCCGGGACATTGCCGATGCGACTATCCAGTCGGCGGCAGCGGGTGCAGGGAGCTCGATCGGAGCTGACGGATGGGTGAGCGACGATGCCGGTAGATCGTGACAGCGTCATGGCAAGGCTAGCCCGACTGAAGCCGTCGCTCGAGGAGCGCTTCGGCGTCCGTGAGCTTGCCATCTTCGGTTCGGTCGCGCGGGGAGAAGCCGGCGCCGACAGCGACGTTGACATCCTCGTTCATTTCGAGGGTCCGGCCACATCGCGTCGATTCTTCGGAGTGCTTTTCGATCTTGAGGATGCGCTGGGCTGCCGTGTTGATCTTGTGACCGAAAAGGCGCTCAGACCCGAGCTTCGCCCGTTCATCGCTCGCGAGGCCATTCGTGTCTGAGCGCGAGACACGCGCCTGGCATTTCTATGTCGAGGACATCTCTCGCTTTGCCGAGAAGGCGCTTGAGTATGTCCGCGGCATGGACCAACGAGCCTTCGTGTCCAACGAACTGGTCTACGATGCCGTCCTTCGCAACATCGAACTGATCGGAGAAGCCGCGACTCACGTCCCGGATTCCGCGCGTGTCGCGCATCCGTCGGTACCCTGGCGACAGCTCATCGCTATGCGCAACCACCTCATCCATGGCTACCTCGGTCTGGACAACGATACGCTGTGGAGCATCCTGGAGGACGATCTGCCGTTGTTGCTCCTCCAGCTCCGGGAGCTGCTCGGCGAGATCCAGGGCTCGCCGGACCGATGACAGAAGCCTCGTGCCGTACTGCGGTGACAGGCGCCGCCGCCGTTAGGGTGTCCCTGGCGTGCGATCGCCGGACGCTGCCGCCGCAGGACCGTCTCTCGCTCGCGGCGCTGGCGAGCCGCTGTTCCAGTCGCTATCGCTCAGCGCACGTTCATTCAGGGCGTGACTCTGACGGGTTTCAAGGGGTAGGGTGAGCCAGAAATAACGCCCTGGCACGGATGGAATCGCCGGCTGCGGGGCGAATACTGGCCGTACGGCGGACCTGCCGCTCACTTATAGGCCCGCGCACAAGAGCTCACAGAGCGTCGCGATGCGCCTCTGTGCTATGGAGGACATGATGCCAAAGACGGTGATCATCGGGGCAGGGAGCGGCTTCGGCGCGCGCCTGAGCATTGACATTCTGGCCCATCCCGAGCTGCGCGAGGGCACGATCGGCCTGGTGGACATCGATCAGGAGAGCCTCGACCTGTCGGCCGCCTATGTCCGCAAGGTGGTGGACATGCATGGCTGCGGTGTCACCGTCGAAGCCTCGACGGATCGGACACGACTGCTCGACGGCGCCGACTTCGTTGTCGTCGCCATAGCAGTGGGAGGACCGGCCTACAGCGGTGCGCCCTATTACCATGAGATAGCCATACCGAAGCAGTATGGCGTGAGCCAGCAGATCGGCGACACGGTGGGCCCCGGCGGGCTTTTCCGCGGTTGGCGAACCGCGCCCGAGATGTGCGCCATTCTCGCCGATATGGAGCGGCAGTGCCCCGGTGCCATCCTGCTCAACTACACCAACCCCATGGCCATGCTCTGCTGGATCATGAACGAGGTCTCGCCGATCGCCAAAGTCGGCCTGTGCCACAGCGTGCAGGGGACGTTCGGCCAGCTCGCCAGTTACATCGGGAAGCCGCCGGCGGAGATGACTCACTGGGTGGCCGGCATCAACCACATGGCATGGTTTCTGGAACTGACGTGGCGCGGCGCCGATGCCTATCCGCTTCTCCGTCGGGCCATGGACGACCCGGACACCTATGCCAAAGACACGGTCCGCTTCGAGATCATGCGCCACTTCGACTACTTCGTCACCGAATCGACGCCGCACATGTCGGAGTACGTGCCCTACTTCCGCAAACGGCCCGAGCTCATCGAGCAGTTCGGCCTGCATCACCGCGATCCGGAGCCGCAGGCGAGCCGGTCCGGACGCTGGGCTGAGGACTCGCCCATGCGGCGCCAGCTCGACGGGAGGGATCCGATCAGCCTGGTCGGGTCGCACGAGTACGCCTCGTTCATCATCAAGTCGGTCTGGACCGACGTGCCGGGACGCATCAACGGAAACGTCGCCAACGACGGATGCATCGCGAATCTGCCTCAGGGGTGTTGCGTCGAGGTGCCATGCCTCGTTGACCGGACCGGCATCCGCCCGTGCATAGTCGGATCGATACCGTCGCAGCTCGCAGCGCTCAACGTGTCCAACATTGCGTCGCAGGGCATGGCCGTCGAGGCGTTCATCGAGCGTGATCGGCGCAAGGCCTTGCAGGCCGTCATGCTGGATCCGCTCACTGCCGCCGTGTGTTCGTTGGAGGAGATCCGACGCATGTTCGACGAGCTGAGCCAGGCGGAGCGCGAGCTCATTCCCTGGCTGGCGTAAGCGGGTTGGGAGGGGGACGATGAGATGGCTGCCGGACTAGGGCTCGAACCTAGAACCTGCTGATCCAGAGTCAGGCGGTCGGTTTGAGCACGAATCCGGCGATTCCACGCTCACGGGACGCCCCGCGTGTTGCAGAATCAGACTGTCAGTTTCAGTATATCAGAATGGCATAACGGGGTCAATGGGGTATGCGGATGGACACGCCGGGCGGCAGCGTGTCGAAAGACGTTGCAGGGGTCTAGCGCGGCTCTCCGTCGGTCCAACGGGCTCGCCGCCGGTTCGACTCGCGGATCCGGTCGCGTCCTTCGGGAGTCTTGGGCCCGGTACTGAGACCGCCATGCATCCGGCAGCGTGAGCGCCCAGGCACACAGCGCGCCATGCAGGGGTGTCCATCGCGACATCGAGCGCCACACCGGGGGCGCTCACGCTCCGGCGTGTGGGCGGCGCCGGACGAGTGGTCCACTTCGGCCGCAGGACTGTGACGGCGCGGATGGACACGCCGGAAGATCAGGGCGCCCGTCTCTGGGTCGGTGACGTAGCGGCCCTTGCCGGCATCCACAAGGGCGAACTCGCGCAGAAGCCGCAGGAGCGTGTCGGTTCGCCAGGTGAGCTTCATGGTTCGTTCTGCTGCATCCGGGTTCGTACCGGTTCGTACATCGGGTCATAGTCCATCACGGGCGCACGCGCGCTTTTGCGCACGCAGCGTCCGAACCGGCGCCGGCACTCATTGGGCGCGGCTGACGTCATCGCGCAGGGACGCGAGCTCTTCGGTCACGCGGTCGAGTAGGGCCTGGGCGTATCCGGGATCCGTTACGACGCGCTCGGGCAGCGTCCGGCACGATCTCGCGAGAGTCTCCGCGCGCGCGTTGATGGTGCGGATGCTCGCGGCTTCCTCTTCGGCGCGTGTCCGGTCCGTCATGGCCGCATCGAGGGCTTCGATGATGGGCTTCACGCGATTGTAAGCGTCGGTCGCGTCCTTCAGTCGGGCCTGGGCGTCGGCGAGGCGCGCATCTGCAAGGGTCTGCAACGCTTGCGCATCGCGTGTCACGCGCTCAACGTCATCCAGCAGGGCCTTCGCCGTGAGGGCTGGCAGGACACGCTCGCGCGCGGTGAGATACAGCAGGCGGTCGGTGTCGCCGGCCAGCGTCGCATCGGCGATCTGCCGGGGCATGTTCTCGCGTTCCGCGAGCAAGGCTTCATAATCTGTCATCGGTTCATTCTCCTTCGTGGTATCCTGACGGTGGCGGTGAGTGGCTGCATCGTCATCGCGCAGCGGGCGTTGTCTCCGAGTGAGGCGGCGCCCGCTTCGTCTCTGTGGCGCAAAAGGTGTTTGGACACGGCGCATGCGCGTTGCGCGGCTCTCCGGTCATCCTGGCGCGATCTTCTGACGTCCTCACGGCACGCCCTCGGTCGCGTCGTACTCATCGGCAGCATCTTCGAGCGTTCGCGCCACGGCCCGCAGCAGGGATGGGTCTATCGCGAGCGCGGCTCGTGTCGCGTACCACTTCTTTCCGCTCGGGTATCTCCTCCACAGCCGGCAGTCAACGATCTGGCGCCCTTGCGGTGTCCGGCGAAGGGTGCATCGCAGCTCAAGCCAGGAACCGCACAGGACGCCGGACTCTTGCCGCAACACGGCGAGAACGCGTTCGGTCGGTTGCGTCGTGGTCATCTTGGCGAGTCCTCCTCGGCGTAGGGGTCGAATGATGGGGTTTCTGGTTCTGCTAGTTCTGCTAGTTCAGCTAGTTCAGGGGGTTCCAGGAGTTCCGAACCGCGCCCCGAGCGTGTCGGCATGCCCCTGGAACCGTCAGAACCCCCATAACTGGCAGAACCAGCAGAACCAGCAGAACCAGCATTCACGAGCTCGTACCGGAACGGGTCGCCCTTCCGTCCGGCGCCGGACACGCGCGCGAAGCGGCCTGCGCCCACCAGGGAGTTGAAGCCTCTATGAAGGTCCTGACGGTTACCATCAACGGCGTCAAGCAGCTCGGGGCGCGTGAACGGTCCACCGTGAGCTTCGGCAGCATCCAGTAGCGTCTCCGCAGCGCGTTGAGATGCAAGTTCAGCGTATGTGCCGGCTGCTTCCATGCGCCCGCTTGCGGGATCGTACGTAAGAACCAGCTTGCCAATGTCATCTGTGCCGCGCCCCTCGTTTTCGAGCACGCGCACGTCGCCCCGCTTCGTCATGCTCAGCGTAGTCATCACGACCGACGGCAGCGCTACGGATCCGACGGCTCGATGCCCTACGTTCTCACGGTCGGCGGCATTCTTGCCGCTGTGATGCACAACGACTACGGCCACGCCGTAGACCAACGCAAGCCGTAGCAGCGGATCCAGCGCGGCGTAAACCTGCTCGTAAGCATTCCAGTCGCGTATCCGAACGAGCTTCACCAGGGGGTCAACCGCGAGTAGCAGCGGGCGCTCACGGCGTACAACGTCCTCAATGGCCTGCATGTCCGTGACGACCGTGGTTTCCTCGGTCCGTTGTGTCTTGCCGTCGGCGTCCTGGTAGTCGAGCGTCCGGGTGGTTGTCGGCACAATCACGCGCGACAGATCCGCGCCCAGGGCGCGCAGGTGCCCTACCACCATGCCGGGATGTTCCTCGAGCGCCAGATAGACAGCAGCGCCATGCTCAGCCGGGCGCCCGAGGAAGTCGCCCCGCGTCGTCACGGCAGCGATCAGGTTCCGCAGTAACGTTGACTTACCGGACTTCTGCGCCCCTACCAGCAGCGTCATGTGGCGTCTGGGTATCAGACCGGGCACTAGCCAGTCAACGCTCTCGCCGCAGCGCAGGGCCCATGCGTCAACCGTCATACACGTCACAGGTCCTGCAGCGTCCTGGCCCGCGCCGCTCCGGCGCAACATCTCAGCCAACACAGCCGGGCCCCCTGCGAGCTCGCCAGCCACAGCAAGCACTGCTTGCAGCTCCTCGTAGTTCCGAACGTCTCCGAGGACGTGGCGGTACTTGGCGAGTCTGTCCGGTTCAGGCGATTCAGGTATACTCACGTCTGGTTTCTCCTGAACGCGCTCGATCTGGGTTTTGGCCGCTCGGATCGGGCGCGTTCGGTCATGGGCGTTCCGGGCGCCCCTCCGTCACAGTCAAGCCTGCTCGATCGTCGGCGCGCCGCCACGCGCCGGGGGCAGGTCAAGCGTCTTTAGGTGCAGCTCGCACGCACGCCGTATGACATCCGCGCGGGATGTTCCGAACCCCTCCGCCACAGCATCGTCGAGGCGTTCCGTCAGACGCTTCGGCATCATCACGCAGAACCTGGCCAAGCGCGCCGGCTTTCGGCGGGTCCGTGTGTTCATCAGTCCTACTCCTCTCCAAGGGTCCAAATGCAAAGACGCCCCGCTTTGCGCTGAACCGGTCGCGGTCCAGGCAAAGCGGGGCGTCATGTCATCCCCTCAAACGGTATGCGGTTGTCGGTCGGGCCTTATGTGCCCGTCAAGCGTATTCTACAGTATCGTGCCTGCGTATGTCAAGGTGTGTCAGCAGCCTCTGTGAATCCCCTGTGTCTGGGCCCGCGCCATTCCTCCGGCACGTCGCCGAGAAACCCCATAGCGGCGAGCGTAAGCATGGTCTTGCGTGTCGCGTGGAAGTCAAGTGCCGCATCGAAGTGAGCTCGCGCGGCTTCCGACACGATAACGGCCAGATCGTGGTCACGCTCGGTGCCGTAGTGACACGCGCCCCAGCAGCGATCATCGGCTTCTTCAAGCCATATCAGGGCCTGACGTACCTGCTCGTTCCGAGACAGGGGCGTATTGGCATCCCGTTCGCGTTCGTCTTCGGCCTTCCTGCGGTAGCTCTCGTTCAGATCTGCCAGGCTGTACTTCTCGGGTGATACGGTCGGCATGGTCGTGCTCCTTTCGTGGGTGCGGTCACGCGCCCTTGCGTCGGGTTCGGCGCATGACGTCGAGGGGGGCGGCGTCTTCGTAGGCTTTGGCAACGGCGGAAGCGTTCAGGTGAGCGTACTTCTGGGTCGTGCTGATGCTCTTGTGCCCAAGCTGACGCTGAACGACGAAGCTATTCACGTTCGCCTGGAGAAGCCGCGTCGCGGCGCTGTGTCGCAACATGTGGGCGTGGGCCCGGACGCCGGCGTCATGGGACACGCGGTCCATCAGTTGCCGGAGGGTATCGGGCGTAAACGGGCGCCCGCGCTCGGTCTGGAAGAGGTGTTCATGCTCGCCCCGTCCGGTCAGCGTCTTCATGAGCGCCCACAGCTTGCGTGCGCAGGTCGCGCCGAAGCTCACTTCCCTGCGGTCGCCCCCTTTGGAGCGCCGGATCACGGCCCGGCGTCCCTGAAGGTCAACGTCCTGGATGAGCAAGCCGCAGGCTTCGGCAGCGCGCACACCGGTATCGGCGAGGAACGACAGCAGGGCCACGTCCCGCACGGCGCAACGTCCGTTGCTCGCGGCCTGCATGACGGCTTCGAGCTCGTCATCCGTGAGTATCCGCTTGCGGTCGTCGGCGATCTTCGGAAGCGGAACGCGCGCCAGGGGCGAAACCGTGAGCAGTCCTTCTTCCACGGCCCAGCTGCAGAAGGACTTCAGGATCCTCTGCGCGTGGGCAACAGACGCCGGTCGCATCGGTGCGCGGCATCCCGCGTCCCGGTCGCCGGCACGAAGCGCTGCAAGGAACGCTCGGCAGCCTTCGCGATCAAAGACCAGCGCCCGCTTTTCGAGGAACGTCTGAATCCGGGCCATCCACGTCCGATGATCGAACACCGTTGCCGGAGACCATCCCTTTTCTTCGCCGAACAGCATCCATCCGACACGGGCACGGCAAAGCATCGCGAGATCGAGCGATTCCCGCGAATCAGCAGGTGTGTTCTCCATGCATACCCCCCATTCTGGCGGTCTGGAGGGTGCCCGGAACGCGAATCAGAAGGTCAGCCTGAGCACGAATCCGCGTCTTACTGGTCTTCCGTTACTGCCGGACTAGGGCTCGAACCTAGAACCTGCTGATCCAGAGTCAGCCGCTCTGCCAATTGAGCTATCCGGCAACGCATCTCTATCGTACCGTGCGAAGCCTGCAATGTCAATGCCGAAAGAGGCGGCAGGGTCCGTGATATTCATCACAGACGATGGCCGATCGCGGCAGGAATCCTCATCCGTCAGGACGAAATGCATGCTTGGAGCGAGGCACGTCGCTTCGGCAAGGAGGATATCGAGATGGCTGAGCGCTATCGGCTGGCGGTGATCGGCGTCGGACGCCCGTGGAGAACGGAGGGCGCGACAGGCTTCGGCATGGCTCACGCCCACGTTCAGGGCTTCCTGAAGACCGGGCGATGCGACCTTGTCGCCATTGCCGATGTGCGCCGCGACAATGCCGAAGCGTTCGCCGAGCGGTATGGCGGCCCACGGATCTATGAGGACTACAACCAGATGCTGGAGGCCGAAAGGCCCGCCATCGTGAGCATCTGCACGTGGCCCCATCTCCATGCGCCGATGACCATCGCGGCTGCCGAAGCGGGAGTGCGCGCGATCCATTGCGAGAAACCCATGGCGCCCACATGGGGCGAGGCGCGGCGCATGCATGAGGCGTGTGTCGCACGCGGCGTGCAGCTTACCTTCAACCACCAGCGCCGGTTCCTCGAACCATTCCAGAAGGCGCGCGAGATGATACGGTCCGGGGCCGTGGGGAAGCTGCTGCGGCTCGAGGCCCAATGCAGCGATCTCTACGATTGGGGCACCCATTGGATTGACATGCTGCACTTCTTCAACGACGAAACGCCGGCTCAATGGGTCATCGCCCAGATTGATTGCCGCACGGCCCGCAAGGTCTTTGGCGTGCCGCTGGAGGACCAGGGACTGTGTCAGTTCCGCTTCGAGAACGGGGTCTTTGCGACTCTTGTGACGGGCAAGGACACGGACATCGGCTGCGCCAACAGGATTATCGGCGCCAACGGAGTGATCGAGATCGGTTGGGATCAGCCCGTAGTGCGCGCATGGCTGCGGGGACAGTCCGACTGGGTCGAGATCCCGGTTGCCGAGGGCATTCACGACAACGTCGCCCACGAGCGCGCCACTGCGGACATCGTGGCCTGCCTCGACCATGGCGGGCGGCCCCTGCTGTCGAGTTTCAACGCGTTGCGCACGACGGAGGTCATCTTCGCGGCTTACGAGTCGAGCAGACGCCGCGCGCGCGTTGATCTGCCGTTGCTGACCGATGATTCGGCCCTGCTGACGATGCTGGATGAAGGCTTGATCGGTCCGAACCGAGGTGCATGAACAGTGAAAACCATCGAAGTTGACTTCACGGCGGATGCCTGCCCTTGCTGCAAGGCCGCGCGCCGACTCGATGCCGACGATACATGGCCGTGGCGTTGCCGCTGCAACGAATGCGAGGTGGCCGGCATGGGAAGGACGTGCGGCGGGCCCGGGAAATGCTGGGACGGCTGTCCCTATAAGGCGCCCGACGAGGCGTGCGCCGGCGCGGCTGCCGGTTGATGCCGCAATCCCACGGGATCAGCCAGATCCCAACGACAGGAGCTTCTGCATGACCCATCGTGAACGCTTTCGCCGTCTGATGCATTACCAGTCCGTGGATCGCGGCATCCACTGGGACTTCGGCTATCTCACCGAAGCCATGGATCGGTGGGTCGCCGAGGGTCTGCCCGCCGAGGTTGGCGCTGGCGACGAACGAGGCGACCGGATGGGGCGCATCAGCGCCTACTTCGGCAAGGACCCGACCATGTGGGTGCCGGTGGCGCTGGGCCTCCATCCGGGGTTTCCCTATGAAGTCATCGAAGTGCGCGAGCGGACCATCGTGCATCGCGACGGAGACGGCAACATCGTCGAGGAGATCAAGGAAGGCGAGCACACCATCCCTCATGTGATCGAGAACGGCCTCAAATCACGCGAGGATTGGGAAAAGTACAAAGCCATGCTCGATCCCGACGATCCGGCGCGGCATCAGTGGGACTACAAGGCGATGGCCCCTCAGTACAACAGCGCCGACGTTCCCGTGGTCATCGGCATCGGCTCATTCATAGGCTGGATACGCAACTGGGTCGGCGCCGCCCAGCTCGGCTATATGTGCTACGACGACCCCGAACTGGTGTCCGAGATGGTGAACCATCTCTGCGACCTGTTCTGCGCCATGCTGGAACCGGCGCTGAAAGAGATCGAAGTGGATCTGGCCTGGGGCTGGGAGGACATCTGCTTCAACAACGGCCCGCTCATCGGCCCTAACGTGTGGCGGCGTCTGATCTCCGAGCCCATGACACGCGTCTGTAAGCTCCTGCGCCGCCACGGCGTGGATGTGATCCTCACCGATTGCGACGGCAACGTGCAGGCGCTTGCGCCGGTCTGGTTGGAGTGCGGGCTCAACGGCATGTTTCCGTGCGAAGTGGCCGGCGGTTCCGATCCCATTCTGTTGCGGAAGCAGCTCGGCAAGGATGCACTGCTCTTCGGCGGCGTGAACAAGCGGATGCTGACAAGCAAGGAGGACATCCTGGCGGAACTCAGGCGGCTCGCCCCGCTCGTCGAGGAGGGCGGTTTCATCCCGTTCGTGGATCATCGGATCCCCGGCTACGTCTCCTACGAGAACCACCGCTACTACGAGCGGGAGAAGCTGGCCATGCTCGGGTTCAGCCGGCAAGAGGTGGAGGCCATCGAGCCGTTGCGTGGCATGCCGGAACCGACCATGCGGTCCGTCTACTGACGGATCGGTCGGTATCCGTAGCAGCGATACAGGTAGTAGGTTACGACTGGCACGTCATAGAGCCGGGGTACACCGACCACCACAGGACTGGGCACAGCCTCGACTCGTTCAAACGTCTGCGCGAACGGCGCGAGCAACGGATCGTCGGGCGGACGGTGGTCCGCGATCAGCATGTCGCTCCCTGCCGTCAGACCCGAGTGCGCGTTCAGGAAGCGGTACTGATTATCGCGCGTGCCGAGGAACAGGCAGGCAACACGCGGTTGGCCGGGAGTGTAGAAGGCCATGCGGCTGGCCACATCATAGGTAACGGCGCCGATGACCGGCTGGCGGCCTGCAGCGGCCATCGCGGCCACCTCGCGGGCGACGGCTGCGCCGAGCTCTCTGCCGCCATACATCTTACGAGACTGATCCAACCTGGCGGGCACCCGCAGTCCCAGCGCTGCCCGGGTCTCCGGCCACCCCGCCAGGAGCGAGAGCGCTGCGGCCATGACAATGCCTGCCTGGGCGAACGCCGTGCGCCGACGATTGGCGCTCGTCGCCCAGACCCATCCGGCGTAACCCAGTGAAGCGCCGATCCAGCCGCAGACCGCCCAGTTGGCCTGCACCTTGGTCTTCACCGACAGAGCTGCGAAGAAGAGCAGCACCGGAACGCTGAACCAGAAGGCCAGCCGGAGACCGTGGGGTGAGGGCTCATCGCGTCGTCGCGCCGCGGCGATCATGGATGCCATCATGCCGAGGAACAGCAGCGGCGTGATGAGACCGGCCTGGGAGCCGAGATAGTCGCCGAACCGCCGCACCGGCGTGTGTCCGGCGCCCTTCATGGTGAGCCCGCCGACGTGACCGAGGGACACCCAGTCGTGATTGGCCAGCCAAACGAGGTTGGGTGACAGGACGGCGACGCAGATCAGCAACGATACGTAGGGTTGCGGTCGACGGAGCCATGTTCGCAGATCGGAGCGATCTGCGACGGACAGCGCAGCGCACGGCAGGAACAGCGCCATCGTATACTTGCTGAGCATGCCCATACCCGCCAGTGCGCCAAGCGCGATCCAGCTCGCCCACTGGCCTCCTGGCGTCCGAGTGGCCCGCGCAAAAGACAGCATGGACGCTGTCCAGAACAGAACGAGCGGCACATCGTAGGTGGCGATGAAGCCGCATGCCAGCCCCATCGGCGTGATGCCGGCAAGCAGCATGGCGGCCAGACCCGCGCGCGAGTTGAACAGCTCCCTGCCGAGCACGAAGACGAGCCAGAGGGTCAGCGATGCGCACGCGACGACACCGGCCCTGACCCCGAACTCTGTGCTGCCGAAGACGGCTGTCGAGGCTCGGATAAGCCAGGCGATCATCGGCGCCTGATCGTAGTAGCCCCAGTCGAGGGCGCGGCTCCACTCCCAGTAGTACGTCTCGTCGGAGGCCAACGGGAAGTGCAGAGCAAGGCCTATGTGTGCGGCGGTCAGCACGCCAAGCAGCGCGACCGCCTTCCATGTGTCGCGGCGGCTTTGCTCCGAACTCGCGTTATTCATGCCGATGTCCCATGCGATTGGACTTTACCTGAGACGCCTGCCGCCAACGATCAGGAGATGCGCGCCGATCTCAGGGTCTGGGAGGAATCCTGTCTCCTTGCGGCGAATGTGCGCTAACAAGGTTCGAGATAGCCCATCGGAGGCTTCCATGCGATCCAGCGCATCATCGCTCAAGCTGATCTGCCTGGCTGCGGTTCTGACAGCGGCAGCCATGGCCGTCACGACGCTCGGTCTGCGGGGACCGGTGACGGTCGGCAGCTTCACCTTCGACCTGCCGGACGGATGGGAACAGGCTCCCGATTCCATGGTCAAGTCGGCGGGAGGATGGCTCTTTGGCTATACGAAGGGGGTGCCGGAAGGGGCGAAGCCGACCATCGTCACATTCCTCGTGGAGAACGCCCCGTTCAAGAGCGAGGCCGAACGGACAGGCTTCCTGAAGCGGTTGAGCGACGGCCTCAAGTCGAAGCACGGAACGTCGTTCAAGTCCGATAAGGTCAAGCTGGCTGGCGTCGAAACGCAGCGGCTCCGGTTCGTCGAAGACGGCGAAACGACCTTCTATCTGCTGCCCTACAACAACGAGCGGGTGTTCACGATACTTGTGACGGTTCCCAGGCCGGACGCGCCGTTCCCGCCCGAGGCGAGCGCCCTGCTGAGCACGCTGAAACTCGCCGGACCGGCATATCAGCCGCCGAAGAAGGTGGGCTTTCTGGACCGGCTGTCGGCCGATCTCGACCGACTGAACAAGCAACTCGATGATGTCATCGGCACGCTGGGCGGAGACAAGAAGACCGAGACCAAACCGACCGACAAGACCACGGGCGCCTCCAAGACGGATACAACGACTGCAACCAAGCCAACCGACAAGGCCGATACAAGGGTGGGCGAGGCTGGGACGACGACGAAGCCTGCGGACACGAAGCCGGCTCCGCCGACATACATCGCGGTTGACGCCTCTGGCAAAGCGGTGTCTGTTGGGCTTCCCGACGGCGACCGAGTGTGGGTCCCGCCGTCCGTCAAGCCGCCGACGCCGTTGGACAAGGCCTCGGTCCGGCTGCCGCAAGCGCTCGACCTGGGGGCGCTCGCGAAGACGCAGTATGCAGGAGGGGCCGGCGTGGCCCTTGCGGCGATGCGCGAGCTTGCCGGGCCGCTCTCGCCGACCGACGAGGCCAAGCTCGAAGCCAAGTGGGCGCCGTATCTGCAGATGCCGCCTGAAGGAGCCGATGAGTACTTCGAGAAGCTCGCGCCGATTCTGCAGGAGACCCTCGCGTTGCGAACGGCAGCCGCCACTGCCGCCGCAGAGTTCGACGCCGCCTGGGAGGAAGCCGTTGCAGCCGCCGAGTGGGACAGCGAAGAGGATGTTCGTGAGGCTCTTGCCATCGCCGACCAGCAGCGGGTGATCCTTGTCGCTATCCAGTCTCGACTGGCAGAGCTCGGTCAGCAGGCCGCCCAGCTCGGGAGCCCGCCGAATCCCATCGAAGCGCGCGCCAAAAACGCGCGCGAGCACCGCGAGGCCGTCAAGACGGTGCGTGACTTGCTCAAACCGCCTCCGAAGCTTGCCGGCGCCTGGGTCCTCAAGCGCGTGACCCGGACTGACAAGAAGCCCAAAGACAAGACTTCGAGCACAACCCTCGCGACGGTCATGAGCGACACTCAGTTCAGGCTCTCGGCCACCACCGAGTATTCCTCCATGATGGGCGGCGCCCAGCAGCGCTTCACGGGCGAGTGGCTCCTCGATGTGCGATGGGGACAACCGCCCGCGTTAATCGCCCCCGAGACCACGACCCAGCTCACATTCACGTTCAACAGGTACCGGCGCGGTAACGACATCGGGCAGCTCATCGATTCCGTCCAGCACATCGGCGTGGCATCCGACGCGTTTCTCCATCCTGACCCGCGAGAGCGCAGGATCGTCAGCATGTACAACCCGCGATGGGGCTTCGAGAAGGGACAGATGCTCGGCATCGTGCCAGGCATCGAAAACGTCGAAACGGGTACGAAGACGATCGGCTTCGTTGCGCCGGTCGGTGAGGCTGGCAAGACGATCCGGCTCACCATCGGCGGCGAGTTCAACCCAAAGAAGGATGACTATGTCCAGGAAGGCGCCACCGAGTTCTTCCGCGTCTTCGAATACGTCTGGACAACCGACCCGAACCAGATCGCCAACGCCGGCAAGGATGTCGAAGAAGGGCCTGCTGATGCCAACGAGAAGGCGAAGTCCGAGGCGAAGGCGTTCCATGAAGCCAATGTTCGGATCATCCAGCGCAATCTGGAGCGGGACCGTGAGGACCTTGCGAAGGAAACGGATCCGCAGCGCCGGGCCATGATCGAGATGCGAATACTGCAGGCCGAGACGGACCTCATGGCGGAACAGGACCTCATCACATCCATCGAAACCGGCCAGATCGTCCATCGGCGCACGCCGTTTGACGACTACGCGCATGACCGCTTCGTTCAGAGCATCCGCGAGAACCAGGTTGAGATGGAGCAGTTCCAGCGCGCCACGGCGGCGCTCCAGAGGCTGGCACGGATGCTGCCCCCGGGAGAGGCTGAAGAAGCACGGCGCTTCATTGACCGACAGCTCGCCGGCGGCGTGCTTGCCAAAATGGACACGGAAGCCGTCCAGAAGATCGCCCATGCTCTGAACGAGAAGGTGCAGGGCTATGTGGAAGCCGAGCGGGCCAGGGACAACCTTGATGAAGCATGGGCCGAGGCCAATCTCGAGACAGCCCAGCGGCTCAAGAGCGCGGCGGACAAGGGCATGTTCGTGTGCTCGATCTTCGGCGGTAGAGGCGTCATGATGGCCTATCAGGCAGCCACCGGCTATGTGGAAGGCGGACCGACGGAAGCCGTGCTCCGCACAGCCGCATGGTGCGGCACGCCCGCCTATGTCGCCTCAGAAGCGTTTCGGGGCTACCAGCGCTTGGACGAGAACGGCAATCCTCGCGGATGGCTTGGCGCTGCTCAGGATGCGGCGAAGGCCTATATCTTCGCCAAGGCCTTCGAGTATGGCGCGAGCAAGGCCCGGCAGTGGGTTACCGGCCGCGGCCCCGACGGCATGACCGTCGCCGAGCGTCAGCAACTGGCCGAGTTCCAGCGAGCTCGAACGCAGGGCGAGCTGCGCGCTCGTGAGTTCGCCAGGGCGCAGGCCGATCTCGAGAGGGCCGCTCGTCAGGGGGCAGCTCCCGAGGTCATTACGCGACTCCAGAACCAGTGTCGCCGTGCTGCCGCCGCAGTGCATGCGAACCCGCACGCCAAGAACTACCTGAAGTTCAAGGGGGACTTCCACGCGCAGCGGGCCTATAACGCCCATATGCGGGCCAACCACGCTGAGGTCGAGGGGCGTTTCCATGAGATCATGCAGAGGCGTGGATGGAACCGCCAGCCGTTGCGCGAGTTCCGCAACGCCGCCAGCGGTGACAGCGTCGGCATGGACCACGATATCGGACTGGATGAAGCGGCCGCGAGCGCTCTGCGTCTGAACGGGAGGCCGGCGTCGGTCTATCAGTGGCAGCAGGACGCCCAGCGAGCATGGGATGAGGCCTATGGTCAGGTGACCGGGCAGAGCGCACGACGTTCATGGGAGACGGTGACGACGAGCGTGCATGCGGAGAGCTACAAGGACCTTAACTGGCTGTGCAATGACAAGTCGCAGATCCAGCGTGCCTGGGGTCAGCAGGCGGCGGACGTCACCCGCTACAAGAACTGGCATATGCTGAACGACCCGACTCTGGGCCGATATACGGCGCTTCAGGAGGTGAGCCGCGGGACCGCCAAAGACATCGGCACGAAGCTGCAGAAGCTGTTCGACGCTGCCAGACCTGCCAGTCCGCAGGCCGCCGAGGCGTTGGCCCGATCGCGGCGACACTGGACGAAGATTCAGTCCATTCTGGAGGCCTACGGCAACAACACCATTGATCCCGTGTATGCCTCGCGGCGCATACGGGAGGTCACAGGCGGCAAGGACATCCCCGAGGTAGTCGAGGCAGCAGCCATGATGATCGAGAGTCTGTCCAAGAACGTCGGGCGGTAGGCCAGGATTCGGGAGCCGCTGCGTCATCCCAACGGGTCCCAACGCGGTTTCTACTGCTGAGCGGCGTGCATGTCCTCGGGCTGGGCGGACCGGCGCTTCTTGGCGAGCGGCACCGGGTCCCCTGTGTGCATGTAGTAGACATCCTCGGCGACGTTGACGATGTGGTCACCGACGCGCTCGAGGTACTTGCACGCAAGGAGCATGAACGCGGCCTGAAAGACAACGTCGGGCTCCTGCCGCATGAGCGCGATCATGTGGTCGCGGTACTCATGGTAGAGATCGTCCACGATGTCATCGTCCCGGATCACCTGCTGTACGAGCTCCGCATCTCCGTTGACGAACGCCTTCAGTACGTCGGCCAGCATACTCCGGGCCGCCGAGGCGAGCCGCGGGAAGTCAATCAGCGGCTTGTAGACGCCGGCACGGGAAATGCGGCGACCGATCTTGGCGATGTCCACAGCGTAGTCACACACGCGCTCAAGCTCGTTGACGGCTTTCAGGGCCGTGATGATCACGCGCAGATCCTGCGCGACGGGCTGCTGCAGAGCGATCAGCCGCGTCGTGTCTCGCTCAACCTGCGCGTCAATGGCGTCGGCTTCGTCGTCCTCAACGATGACTCTCCGCGTCATTCCCGGCTGAAAGTCCGTGACAGCCTGTACCGCCGTATCGAGCATGCGGTCGGCCAGCAATCCCATATTGGTGACCGCGGCCCGGAGCGCGCCGAGGTCTTCCTCGAGCTGTGTGCGTAGGTCTGACATGGTAAACCCTCTGTGAACGTTGACTGAACAGGAGTTCGGTCGGCGGAGCCATAGTACCTGCATTGCCGGATTCAGGGGCATCGCTTGACACGATCGGCTGCTTGGGACTACAATGAACGAGCATATGCTCACTATAAGAGCATATGCTCAACAAGGATAGGACACCTCGATTGCGACCCGATCTAATGGCCCGCGCGGCTGCCATGTACTACCTGGACGACGCGACGCAGGCGGAGATCGCGGCGCGGCTGGGACTATCGCGTCCAACCGTCGGACGCCTCCTGAGACAGGCTCGCGATACCGGCATCGTTACGATTACGGTGCATCCTCCGGCCGAGTATGCTCTCGAAATCGGCTCCGAGCTGAGCCGACGCTTCGGCGTGCGCCATGTCCTGTTGGCGCCGGATCATAGCGACCCGGAAGTGCAGCGGCGGCTGGTCGCCGACGCGGTTGCCGAGTACCTCCAGCGGCATCTTCGGTCCGGCATGACGGTGGCGGTCGGCATGGGCCGGAACGTCGCGGCCGTTGCGGAAGCGGTGCGCCATGCGCCCCATCGTCCCTGCACGTTCGTGGCTGCGATCGGCGGCTCTCCGGGGACATCACGCGCTGTGGATGCAGCCGAGGCGTGCCGCCGCCTGGCAGAGCGTTTCGGCGGCGCCTCGGTATGCCTGTACGCTCCTGCCTATGCCGAGTCGCCTGGCGTGCGCGAGGCGTTCCTGAGCCACGACGATGTCGCTTCGACGCTTCGTCAAGCAGCCGGCGCAGACCTGGCGATCGTTGGCATCGGCGATGCCGACGACAACAGCGCGGTGGTCCAGATGGGCTGTTTCGGCCGGAGCGACATGGCCCGCATGCGCGCCGCAGGCGCCGTGGGAGACATTCTCGGAGCATTCTTCGACATCGAAGGCCGGTCGGTTGCCGCCGGCATGCATGACCGTGTGATCAGCCTGAGCGCCGACGATCTGAGGGCGATCGACACGGTCATTGCCGTTGCATCGGAGGCGGGCAAGGCGAGGGCGATCCTTGGAGCTCTGCGCAGCGGTCTTGTGCAGGTGATCGCTACAAGCACGGCGAATGCGCGAGAAGTGATCCAACTCGATCAAGAGCAAGGAGGATAGACGCATGAGCGACAGGACCGACGCGAGCAAGGCGGCCCGGGTAGCGTGTGCAGGGATCCTGGTGGCCGACATCTTCGTGCCGCCGTTGCCGACGCTGCCGCAGGCAGGAGCGCTGCTGGCAACCGACGACTTTCTGCTCGACACGGGCGGATGCGCGGCGAACACCGGAACGGTGCTTGCTCGACTGGGCGGGTCGGTTTCGGTCTGCGGAGTCGTCGGCGACGACGTGTTTGCCGACTTCATCGAGCGCAAGCTCCGAGCGGAGGGGCTCGACACAACGGCGATCCGGCGCGGCCCGGGCGGCACATCCAAGACAGTGGTGCTGACGGTGAAGGGCGAGGATCGGCGCTTCATCCATACCTTCGGAGCCAACACGCAGTTTACCGCCGACGATCTGGCCCATCCGTCGCTGGCAGGCGCCGGCGTCCTGTATCTGGGCGGATACCTGATACTCCCCGCGCTCGATCCGGCAGCGACGGCGCAGGCGTTGCGGTCCTTCCGCGAGCGTGGTACGAAGGTCTTCCTCGACGTCGTTGTGCCTGCCGACGGCGTCTCGCGCCTCGATGCCATCGCGCCGCTGCTGCCCCATGTGGACGTGTTCAAGCCGAACAACGAGGAGGCCGAGGCGCTGACTGGTCTCGCCGAGCCGCGGGCGCAAGCGGAGAGGCTCATGGCGTTGGGATGCCGCTCAGTCATCATCTCGCAGGGCAGCAAGGGCACGCTCTATGCAGACAGCTCGGGAGTGTGGGAAGCCGGGGTCTACACGGTGGACTTCGTGGACGGCTCCGGCGCAGGCGACGCATTCGCGGCTGGATACATCCTCGGTCTGCAGGAGGGGATGGGCGTCGAGGATCGCCTGAGATTCGCCGGCGCAACGGGCGCCCTTGCATGCACCAAGCTCGGATGTACGACGGGCATCACGACGCGCCGGGCCGCTGAGGAGCTGGTGGCGTCGCAGGAGCTGGAGGTGAAGCGGATTGGCTGAGACGGGTGCGATCGCCAGGCGTGCACCGCGGGGGTCATCATGCCTCTAGCGCCGCTGCCTGAACTGCTTTCCCGGGCTGTTGAAGGGGTCTACGGGATCGGCTACTTCGAGTCCTGGGATCTGCCGTCTCTCGAGGCCGTGCTCGAAGCTGCGGAGGCCGAACGGGCGCCCGTTATCGTGGGGTTCGGCGGCATGATGGTGGACGCAGCGTGGCTCGAGAGCCGCGGGGTGGCCATGCTCGGAGCCGCCGCCCGGACCGTTGCCGAGCGCGCCTCCGTTCCCGTGGCCGTCATGTTCAATGAGGCGCAGACGGAAGCGCAGGCCATGGCCGCCCTCGAGTCCGGCTACACCTGTGTACTCCTGTCCACCGACAGCCTCACCGATGAGGAGGCGCTGCAGACGACGGCCAGACTGGTACGTCGTGCCCATGCGGTCGGTGTCGCCGTCGAGGCCGAGCTTGGCCGTCTGCCCGATGCAACCGCAAGCGATGAAGGCGATGCCGAAATGACCGATCCAGACAAGGCCGCCTCTTTCGTTGAGGCCACGGGCGTGGACTGCCTCGCCGTATCCGTCGGCAATGTGCACATCAAGACCGATGGCTGGGCTGCCGTTGACTCCCGGCGGCTGGAGGCGCTGTGCAGCGCCGTTCCGGTCCCGCTGGCCATCCATGGCGGCACGAGCTTCCCGCCAGAGGCAGT
>JAAYVH010000141.1 GCA_012517255.1 Chthonomonadales bacterium | reverse complement strand
TTGTTGATGAACAGCGACCCGGGGAGCCGAAACCGCTCCGCGAGATTCACGACTCGCTCGAGGTCATGCAGGCCCGATTCGCTAGGCTCGGCAACGAACACGACGTGGTCGGCGCCCGTCATCGTGGCAATGGCGGGGCATCCGATGCCTGGCGGCCCGTCGCAGAGGATGATATCGGCGGCTTCCTGCGCGGCGACTTCACGCGCACGTTGCCGCAGCAAGGCTACCAGCTTGCCGGAGTTCTCTGCCCCCGGCGCCATTTTGGCATGCAACAGCGGGCCGAACCGCGTGTCCGAGCGCATCCACTCACCGCGCTCAGCCTCGCTCATCCGAATGGCTCCGCGCGAACATGAGCGTTCGCATGCGCCGCACCCTTCGCAGAACATCGAGTCCACACGCCACGGCTGCTCCGGCGACTGAGGCCGCATGATGGCGCCAAACCGGCAAACGGCTGCGCATCGCCCACATCGTCGGCAAAGACCCGGGTCTATGGTGGCCTCGTAACCCGACACGAACGGTGCGCGCTCTCGAACCTGGGGCTGAAGGATGAGGTGCATGTCCGGCGCGTCCACGTCGCAGTCGGCGATGACCGCGCCGTCCGCCAGCGCGGCGAAGGCGGCCGTGACGCTGGTCTTGCCGGTGCCACCCTTGCCGCTCAGGAAGACGACTTCCAGAGGCTTCATCGTCGCCTCTCATCCTCATAGACGCGCAGTCGTTCGGCAATGCGCTCGACAGCCGACCGAAGCGCCGGCGAGGTCTCGACGGCTCGCTCGCCCCGTGCAGATGCCTCTGCGATGGCGCGATCATGGGGGATCCTGGCCCAGATAGGGATCGCCTCTGTTTCGCAATAGGCGTCCACACGGTTGTCACCGAGGCCGTCCCGGTTGATCACCACGCCGAAGGGAATGCCCATGGCCCGCGCCGTCTGAACGGCAAGCCGAAGATCGCTCAGGCCGAACGGGGTCGGCTCAGTCACGAGCAGCGCCAGATCGCATCCCCGGAGAGTCTGCACCACAGGGCATGAAGTCCCCGGCGGAGCATCGAGCAGCACCGTTGCGCCGCGATCGGAGTAGGACTTGACTGCCGCGATCACCGGACCGTTTCTGGCCTCGCCGATATGCACGGCGCCCTGAACGAACGCGATGTCGCCGGCGCTGCCGATCTCGACGACTCCGATCTCCCGCTTGACCTCGGCTATAGCCCCTGTCGGGCATGCCTCCACGCAGACGCCGCACGAATGGCAGAGCTCATCATAGACGAGCGTCGCTTTCGGCAGCGAGGCGATGGCCTTGAAGCGACAGGCCTGCGCGCATTCGCCGCAATGGACGCAGGCCTCATCATCCACGCGCGGTACGGTCACGACGACCGGCACGCGCTGACGGATGCTTGGCCCGAGGAAGAGGTGGGCGTTCGGTGCGTCTACGTCGCAGTCGAGCAACTGGACGGGTTCATGTTCCGAAAGAACCGCGGCGAGCGATGTACTGATCAGCGTCTTTCCCGTCCCGCCTTTGCCGCTGGCTATGCAGACCTTCACCTGTAACGCGACCTCTCCTCGGACCCCTGCCGGCTCAGGCCTTCGCCTGCTGCTGTGCTCGCAACTCCTCGATAGCCGAGGCCAGAGCCTCAACCTGCTGGCGAAGGGCCTCCAGCTCCGGCGTCTGATCGTCAACGACGGCCGCCGACATGTCGGCGCCGCGCCTCCACCCGAATCCCAGACCCATGCCCCGGCCGCGTCCCATCCCGCGACCGGCTCCTCGACCGTAGGCCATACCGCGACCGCAGGGACCCAGTCCCCTTCCCGGTCGCCCGTCGCCAAACGGACCCGTTCCATCCATTCCAGGCATCTGTTGCTTCCTTTCTCGGGCCATATGCCCGCTCTCGGGCGCTGCGTCTCTCGACGCCGGCGCCTCACTCAGTCCGTGAACCAAGAAACCGCTGCACGGCGTCGCGCGCCGTGCCCTCCTGTCCCATAACGACGCGAATGCCCGCTCTGGTGAGCGCATCCATCGCCTTGGGGCCGCAATTGCCCGTTAGCAGCACCTCGGCGTTCGCGCGCGCCACCGATTCGGCGGCGCCTATCCCCGCTCCGTGCGCCGCATCCCGATTCGTGGTGTTGTCCACGACGGTCCAGTCATCCGTCTCTGTGTCATAGATC
>JAAYVH010000140.1 GCA_012517255.1 Chthonomonadales bacterium | reverse complement strand
CCGGCGCGGTGGGAGGCCAGGGCCTGCTCAAACAGCGCCGCAGTCTTCGCTTCGGACTGCTTCGTCTCGGCGGGCGGCTTCGGTTGCGACGCTGCGGTTTGTCCCAGACAGCCGGGTCCTGTGATCAGCCCGACGGCGAACAAGAGGCCGGCGCAACCCCGGAACCAGAGACGATGATGATTCTGTCGTACGTGCATGTCTGGCATTCTAGCCGACGCCGTTTCGGGGCGTCAACGCCGATCCTTGCAGGTCTTGTATGGCGGCGCATCGAACAACGACCAGGACACCGCACGTGACCGGAGGATCCCATGGACATTGAGCAACTGGCGAGACTGACGCCGGGCGATTGGTATCACGATGTTCGCGACCAGCTGAAGTGGCACGTCTACCGCAGATCGGAGGCTGCCTTCGCGCGGGGCGATGCCGAGCGAGACCGACTGAGCGATCCTGACGAGGTTCGGGCTCGACAGCAGAGGATCCGTGACTTCTTCATCTCATCTCTGGGCGGACTGCCCATAGATGCAGGGCCGGCAGAGGCTCGCGTGATGGGTGTGGTCAAGCGAGCGGGGTATCGCATAGAGAAGCTCGTCTACGAGTCGCGACCCTGCAACTACGTGACCTCGTTGCTCTATGTTCCGGACGACCTGAATGGCCGAGCGCCTGCGGTGCTGTTCCTGTGCGGTCACGCCGCGGAAGGCAAGGGCTATCCCGAGTACCAGCGAGTGTGCCAGCTCCTCGCGCTCCACGGGTTCGTTGTCCTGGCGCAGGACCCCATCGGACAGGGCGAACGGCTTAGCTACTGGGAGCCCGATCTCAACCGGGCGCTGATCGGCGCCTGTACGCTTGAGCACGATCATGCAGGCGCCCAGTGCGTTCCCCTGGGATGGGCTCTGGCCCGTTTCTTCCTTCATGACGCGCGGCGCAGCCTCGACTACCTGGCGGCGCGGCCGGAGGTTGACCCGGAGCGGATCGGCGTTACGGGAAACTCGGGAGGGGGCACCCAGTCCTGCCTGCTGATGCTGTCCGACACGCGGCTGGCTGCGGCTGCGCCAGGTACGTTCATCATGAACCGCCAGACCTACATGAACAGCGGCGGCGCGCAGGATGCAGAGCAAATATGGCCGGGCTTCACCGCTGCAGGCTTCGACCACGAGGACGTGCTCATCGCGATGGCGCCGAAGCCTGTCTGCGTGCTTGCCGTCACCGACGATTTCTTTCCGATCGAGGGGACGCGGCGAACGGTCGAGCGATGCCGCCACGTATGGGAGCGCTTCGGAGTGCCGGGCATGCCGGAGCTTGTCGTCGACCGAGCGGGTCATGCCTACACTCCAACGCTCGCCCGTGCCTCGGTCAGGTTCTTTGCCCGACATCTCATGGGCAGCGAAGTGGAACCTGACTATGAGCGAACCGCTGCGTTGCCCTGTGTCGAGCTATGGTGCACCAAGACCGGCCAGGTACGCTCCGAGTTCGCAGATGCGTCGTCGGTCCATGAGGCCTGTCTAGCCAAACTTGATGAGGTTGCCGCCGAGCGGGCGACCAGGTCTCCGCAGGCTCGTCTCGGAGAGGCGCGAGACTGGCTGCGTCAACGGGTCCATCATGGACGTGCGGCATGCGACCTGAACACTCGATCCTATTGGTCTGGCCATCTCGACGATCTGAGCGTGCGGGCCCGGATCTGGTGGTCGCAGCCCGACCTCATGGGCCATGGGCTGGAGTTTGTGCGGTCGGGGGACGAAGATCCTGATCGGCTCCCCTGCACGATAGCCGTCTGGGACGGGGGCACCGATAGGCTCGAAGAACATCATGCGTGGATCCGGCGGACCTGTCGGGCTGGTCGAGCTGTGCTGGTGCTGGATGTATCGGGGGTGGGGGCGCTGCGCCCTCACGCGCTGCTGGCCGGCACCTCGGAGGCGGAGTTCTATGGCGTGATCCACAAGCTCGCTGACGATCTCATGTGGCTCGGCGACAGTCTGTGCGCGCTGAGAACCTACGACGTCCTGCGCGCCGTCGATATGGTGACCGAACCGGCGACCGAGGGCAGACGGGACGTGCGTGTCTATGCCGACGGTCGGTCCGGAAGACAGTGCATCTACGGCATTCTTGCCGCGTTCCTCGACGACCGGATCGCGGGGATCGACCTGGAGGGCGAGCCGCCCACATGGTCGGACTGGGTGCGGGACCGCATGTATGTCAGCAGACACATCAAGGCCGTCATCCTGCCGGGAGCGCTGACGCACTTCGATACGGACGAGTGCGCCTAGCCGACCGTGGCAGCAGGCGAAGGCCTACTGAAGGATCAGCTTCACAGCGGCGACGGCAGCCAGGATGAGCACGAGCGCATCGAATGAGGACTGGCTCACGCGAGGCAGAAACCAGCGTCCAACCCACACGCCGACGAGGATCCACGGGCAGAGCGCCAGATCGGCCAGGAGCGAGCGCGCGCTGATCATCGGATTGCTCGGGTTGATCAGGCTCAAGGCTGCGAACACGGGAAGCTTTGCGACGTTGACGACGAGGAAGAACCAGGCCGTGGTCCCCATGAACTGCGCCTTCGGCAGTCCCATCCCCTGCAGATAGATCGCCATGATCGGTCCGGCGGCATTCGACGCCGTCGTCGTGAACCCTGCAGCGCAGCCGGTGGAGGCTACGGCAACGGGATGATGGGGCGTCATCCGGTCGCCGATCTTCTGTCGGATGAGGCTCAGCGCGAGCATCGCAAGGACAATCGCTCCGATAATGACGTTCATCCGGTCTTTGGAGGGACCGGCGTCTCCGGTCAGCTTCAGGAATGCCGCTCCCACTGCGATCCCGACGGCCACCAATGGGGCCAATCGCCACAGCCGATCCCACTGGGCATGGCGGCGATACCATGTGACCGCGAAGATGTCGGCGAAGATGAGGAGCGGCAACATAACTCCGACGCTCTGCCTGCCGCCGAACGCCGTCGCCAGTAGAGGCACCACGACAATGCCGGCTCCCGGCATGCCGGTCTTGGAAAAGCCGATGAGAAGCGCGGCCAGGCCGCCGAGGATCCACTGCTGATAGGTAAGGTCCATGAAGAGTTGCACGTTGAGGCGCGCCGTTGGTCAGCGCCGCCGGTAGGAGGGTACCCCATCGAAGCACGATGCTTTGTACGATCGCTCCGGGTTCGTGCTGTGCACTCCATGCATGAGAATGGCGCGAGGTCGTGTAAGATATAGGCCAGACGACCTCGGAGACACGACCATGAACACCAGTCAAGACTGGGATGTGATCTGGAAGTGGCAGTGGTTCAGGCGCGCTGTATGGCAGCCTCATTTCAAGGATCCGCAGCATCCTGAAGGAAGGCCGGCTCGCGCGGCTCCGGTCTGGAGCGCCGCGCTGAAGCAGCATGGGGCGAAGCGGGTCCTCGACTGCAACTGCGGACTGGGTCTCCGAGCGATCCTGCTGCACGAGGACGGATTTGACGTCGTCGGTACCGATTGCAGCGCAGTGGCCGTGCGTCATGCGACCGAGCTAGCGGAGTTCCATGATCTTCCCATCCGTTTCGAGCACCGCGACTGGGACACGCTTGCCGACGTGTTCCATGAGGAGTTCGATGCTGTTATCAACGACGCATTCGCATGGACGCTAACTCGCAACGATCTTCGCTTTGCCACCCGCAACTTCGGCTCCGTCCTCAAGCCGGGTGGAGTGTTGATCTTCACGGGCGCCGACCAGTGGTCATCGCCGGAGGATCGTCCTGCCAGACTGGAGGCTGCATGGCAGGCTATGCCGCGGTTCCAGTTGAGAGCCCACCACGAGCAGGGGCCGACTCAGTTATCGCTGGTGGTTGCACGCGACAAGCTGGAAATGGCGGTGGTCGAGAACTACCTGTTCGTGGTGCGCGAAGAAGGCGACGTCCGGCTGGAGACGGCCGAGATATGCAATACGGTGCAGTGGACCTGGGAGGATTTCCTGCACGTGTGCGAGGAGGCCGGGTTCCAGCGGCTGGAGACGCTGAAGGTTCCCGTGGGAGACCGCGAGCACCATCTCAATGTCGCGACGCGCTAAACGCAGAAGCCCGAACGTCGGTATGTGAAGGCTGATG
>JAAYVH010000139.1 GCA_012517255.1 Chthonomonadales bacterium | reverse complement strand
GCTGATACGCCCCTACGACATGCGCGCGAGCACGGCTGGATGACGCGGCGGTGCGCCGTCCTTTGGGGCACGTTGCAACGTGCCCCTACCACTGCCACCGGTGCGCCGTCCGTAGGGGCACGTCGCAGCGTGCCCCTACCATGGCCGCCGGTGCGCCCATTGCCGTCATGCCTGCGAGGGCGGCGATGCCGCTCTTGCCATGCACGCGGGGATTACGGAGGAGAGAAACATGCGGCGAGAAGGCCGCAGACCCGCTCCAGCCAGTGGGCGTCGGTCTCGTCGAACGCGGCGAGCGCATCCGAGTCGACATCGAGCACAGCACGCACCGACCCGTCGGCCGCAAGCACGGGCACGACGATCTCCGATCTC
This sequence comes from Chthonomonadales bacterium, assembly GCA_012517255.1. Taxonomy (GTDB): domain Bacteria; phylum Armatimonadota; class Chthonomonadetes; order Chthonomonadales; family CAJBBX01; genus JAAYVH01. The sequence continues at coordinate 15,770 of JAAYVH010000139.1, read as the reverse complement.
GTGGTGGATGAGCAGGCTATGTGATGGGGCGCCTGCGTGACATCTTCGACGATCTGGGTCCGACGCTCGCGCACCGCGGCGCCGCATACGCCCCGCTCGAAGGGGATGGTCAGGCAGCCGTGGCCGCCCTGATAGGGCCCGACCTTCAGGAGGCCCGGGGCAACCACCCTATAGAAGCCCGTCCAGGAAAACTGCGCGAAGGCATGATGCAGCTCGCAGGCGACCGTCGCCATGACGGCGATCTCGTCGGTCTCGCCTGCGATCAAACGCTCGATGCGGTCGAGGACCTCGGCGTATGCGGCGGACTTGTCAGACGCGCTCACGCTGCCGTTCTGCGTCGGCATGTTCCTGGCTTCCTATGGCGTGATGATCACCTTGTTCCGTTCAGCTCCGCCCATGACGTCCACGGCTTCAGCGATCTCTGTCAGGGGGAATCGGTGGGTGATGGCCTGCTCGGTGTCTATGACGCCTCGCTCCATGAGCCGGATGGCGTTGATCATGGCCTCGGGATTGGTGCCGAAGCTGGCGTCCATGCGCGCTTCCAGGAAGTGCATGAGGCCGCCATCCAGCTCGAATGTCTCGTGAGTCGTGATCCCGAAGACGTTCCAGCGCGTGCCCCTGCGCAAGAGGCTCACCATGAGCCGAACGGCCTCGATGGGTCCTGCGGCTTCGACGACGAGATCGGGGCCCTCCGGCAGGATGGCGTAGATGGCCTCTCGAGCATCGCATGTGCGGGGATTGATGCAGTGGGTCGCGCCCAGCCGCTGTGCCGTGGCGAGCGCGTAGTCGCTGACATCCACGGCGATGAGCCGGCCCGCGCCCGCCGCCCTGGCAACCATGAGACAGTAGATGCCTATGCCTCCGGTTCCGATGACCACCACGTCGTCGCCGACGCGCATCTGCGAGTTGCGGATCACGCCCTTCCATGCGCCGCTCAGGGGCTCCGTCTGACAGGCGGCATCGAAGCTGAGCGACGGAGGCTTCCGGTAGAGCGTCTCGGCGCCCGTGACCATGTACTCGGCGAAGCTGCCGTTGCGCACGTCGTCGGGGCCGTCGCCGCCGGTGACGTAGGATCGCTCGCAGTAGTGGGTGAAGCCCAGGCGGCAGTTGGCGCAGACGCCGCAGAAGCCGCTCGGCTGGACGATCACCTCGTCGCCCTCGTGCCAGGCTGTTACGCCGTGTCCCACGCCTGCGACAACGCCTGCAGGCTCATGGCCGGGGACTATGGGAAACGTCACGTTGGTGCGGATGCCCCGGATGGCCTTGTAGTCGGTCTGGCAGAAACCGCAAGCCCGGACGCGCACGAGCGCCTCGCCGGGCCCCGGCTCCGGAACCGGCACATCCTCCAGCACAAGACGATCAACGCCATGAAGCACGGCAGCGAGCATAGTTATCGCCTCCAAGCGACTCCGGCGTATACGAACACCCTCCACGTCATTGCGAGCGAAGCGAAGCAATCCCGATCGGTTCCGGGTCCGCCTCGGGGTGTGTGGGATTGCTTCGCTTCGCTCCTAAGAAAGCTCTCTACGCTTTCTCATGCACCCACCGCGGCCACGCCGCGTCTGAACTCCTAAGAAAGCTCTCTACGCTTTCTGAAACACCCACCGCGGCCACGCCGCGTCCGAACTCGCAATGACGTTGTCGTTCGCCCGGCTAACAGGCCGGTTGGTGTCTCCCAGGCAAGCAACCACGCGATCAACAGACCGACAGGGCCGCGAACTTCAGGGCCTCGCAAATGTCCTCGTGAACGAGGTCCGGGTATGCGGCACGTATCTCCGCACTGGACATGCCGTCTGCCACCATGCCGACCACAGTGTCTACCGGTGTGCGCAGGCCACGAACGCACGGAACACCGCCCATCTGATCCGGGTTGATCGTGACGCGATCGAACATGATGCCGACGTCCTGTCACCCATTGTACACCTTCCCGTCTCCCTCGACGTAGCTCATGAGCACCTGGCGGGCGGCTTCGCGCCGGAGGCCGCGCACGAACTCCACGCCCCGAGCTTCCAGATAGGCATAGGAGTCGGCAAACACCGGTCCCTCGTCGAAGCCCGCTGCCAACGCATCCTCGGTCGAGGCGGCACAAACGACGCGGCGCACGCCGCTCCACCAGATCGCGCCGAGGCACATGGCGCACGGATCGCAGGAAGTGTAGAGGGCGTGGGGCGGGATGCCGGGATCGTCGAGGGAATAGCTGCCGACGGCCGCCTGCGCGAGCATGAGGGCCACCACCTCGGCGTGCAACGAGGAGTTGTGCAGCGGAACGACGCGATTGACCCCCACCGACACGATGCGACACGTGTCGCGCTCGACCACCACAGCCCCAAATGGGCCGCCCGTGCCGTGTTCCACATTCTGCCGCGAGAGGGACACGGCAAGCTCGATGAAGCCGATGTCGTCGTTGGGCTCCGGCACGGTCTGCAGGTAGGCGGCGGTCCAATCGGGCAGCGTCACCAGCGCCTGTCGGCGCAGTCGTGGCAGGTCCATAGCAGAATCATAGCGCCCGACCGGCGAGGCCGGGCGCCGGCAACTACGTCCTTTCGGCGATGATGAGCCAGTCCTGCTCCGGACGCGACGCATCATCGGAGAAGGGGCGACTGACCGCAACCGATCCCGATGGGCTGACCTGCAGTTGTCCGAGATCGGCAACGGCGCCGGAAGCGGGTTCCACGGCTCGGACGCGCCATCCGTCGCCGCTCAGCTCACAGAGCACGACATCGAAGCCCTGCGGCGCGTAGATGAACCGAACGCGGTCGCGTATGCCTGCCGCGTGCGGATGGTGCCAGGTATCACGCGGGGCGGCGCTGTCCACATAGTGCGCCCACTCGGGATGCGGCTCGAACTCGTGCCACGCATAGCCATCGAGGAGCCGCTTCGCCTCGCCGAGCTGCCTCGAGCCCGGCAGATTCATGGCCTCCTGCCACGGCGTAGGACCGTAAGTTCCGCCGTGCGGCGAGTTGCCGTACGGAGTGTCGGCCTGGTTCATCTGCCAGATGCCGTTGGCTCCGTAAGTGTGGCCGCATGCGCCGTTGAGGATGCACGTCCAGAACATCAGTCGCTGGACATCATCATGGCAGCGCCCGAGAATGCCCTCGTAGTTCACCTCCGAGTTCAGCACCGGCATGCGGGGCTCCGCGCCATAGGACCAGCGGACCGTGTCCACCGTGGGGCCAAGGCTCTCGCGGTCACCGTGGCCTGTCTGCAGCATGTCGAAGTCGAGCAGCCCCTGATCGTCAATGGACCCGCGCGCGCTGAGTCGCCCTAGACCGGTGGGATGGATGGAGACCGGCCTGCCGAACGGGTCGGTGGCGCGCACATAGGCCGCGATCTCCGTCCAGCCCGTCACGGCTTCGCGGTCGTCATAGGGGAAGTTCGGCACGAGGTACCAGGGCAGGTTGGCTTCGCCGGCAACACACCAGGCAACCGGATAGGCTCCCCACCGCGCGATCAGATAGCGCCAGTGCCGTTTCATCTTCTCCGGACCCAGCCATGGCAGATAGTAGCCCCATGCCCCGACGATGCAGGGGACAATGCCGCTCTCGACAAGGTGCGCGATGCGCGCATCCGCGTGATCGAAGTGCGCAGGGCGGATGGAAGCCCACTCCTCCTCCCACGGGAAGCCGGCCTCGTTGGCGCCGCGCGGGTCGAAGGCTCCCATGTCCGGATAGAGCCCGGCGACGATCTGTACGACGTTGAACCCCTTGCGGAGGCGGTTGTCCGTCAGGACCTGAAACTCGTCGGGCCACCTGATGCGCTTGCATAGCCCCATCCACCACGTGTCGCCGAGCCAGAAGAAGGGAGTACCGTCGGCGTGCTGGAGGTAGCGATGGTTGTCAGACGGTCGGATGGGACCTCGGGCATAGAGCGGATTGGCGCCTTCGTAAGGACGGATCTCCACCTCGCCGGAGACGCCATGCAGACCCGCGTCGTCCTTCGCCGAGCAGACCGTGCTGAACGCATGACGGCCCGTTTCGGCCGATGCATAGCGAACCTTCCATGTTGCTCCTCCCGCCCAGAACGCGGGTACGCGCAGCAGGCCGCCGCCGGGGGTCTCGAAGAGCACATCCAGCCGGACGGTGTTGAAGGGGTCGGCATGGTCTTGCTGGGCGTGAAACGCGAGCTCAGCGACGGTATTGGCAGGCACGGCAATCACAGGCGGTCTCCTTAGCGGGTGGGTCTCGGCATTGCTTACGGCGACAACCGGGCTGAATCCTTCCCGTAGCGGTGAAGGATGTCTGACTTGGGCAGGCGAACACTTCGCAAGCAGGTCCGCTCTATGGGACCAGGCAAGGAGTGCACCATGTCATCACCATCGAACCCCGTCACGCGCCGCGAGCTTCTGCGCAGCGCCGGGCTGTCGGCGACAGGCTCGGCCCTCGCTCTGGCTGCGGTGCCGCATGTCCATGTCAGCCAGGATGACACCATCCGTCTGGCTCTGATCGGATGCGGAGGACGGGGAACCGGCGCCGTCGGCGACGCCTTCTCGGTAGAGGGACCGCCCGTGAAGCTCGTCGCCATGGCGGATATCTTTCCCGATCGGCTCAACGGGAGTTACGACGGCCTGAAGCGTTCATTCGGCGACCGTGTGGATGTGCCCGAGGACCGGCGCTTCCTCGGCTATGACGCCTATGCCAGAGCGATGGACTGCCTGAAGCCCGGCGATGTGGCGATCATGGCAACGCCGCCCGCCTTTCGCTGGGTCCACTTCCGCTATGCCATCGCCAAACGGCTCAACGTCTTCATGGAGAAGCCTGTGACTGTGGACGGGCCGTCCTCAAAGCGGATGTTCGCGCTCGGCGAAGAGTCCGTCGCGAAGGGTTTGAAGGTCGGGGTGGGACTCATGTGCCGCCACTGCGTCGCTCGCAAGGCCCTGTTCGAGCAGATACGGGCAGGCGCCATGGGAGACCTTGTGCTGCTGCGGGGCTACAGGATGCACGATCAGATCGGCTACTTTGCCTCAGCCCCGAAGCCCGCCGACATGAGCGAGATGCTCTATCAGACCCAGCGGTTCCATAGCTTCCTGTGGTCCGGCGGCGGGGCATACAGCGACTTCTACATCCACCACATTGACGAGTGCTGCTGGATGAAGGACGCCTGGCCCGTGCAAGCCCATGCGCTGGGCGGCAGGCACTATCGAGGCGACTCGGTTGACCAGAACTTCGACGCCTATTCGGTCGAGTATACGTTCGCCGATGGCACCAAGCTGTACCTCGAAGGGCGCTGCATGCGCGGATGCCAGAACGCGTTCGCGAGCTATGCCCACGGCACCAAGGGATTGGCCATCATCTCGGAAAACGGTCATGCACCGGCCCGATCCCGCATATTCAAGGGGCACCTGAAGGACCCGACAGCGGTCGCCTGGGCCTACGGTCAGCGGGAACCGAGCCCCTACCAGCTCGAGTGGGCCGACTTGCTCGATGCGATCCGCAACAACAAGCCCTACAACGAGGTGAAGCGCGGCGTAGAGGCCAGCCTTGTCACGGTCATGGGGCGCATGGCGGCCCACACCGGTCAGACCGTCACCTACGAACAGGCGCTCAACCACGACCACGATATGGCGCCCGATCTTGACAAGCTCAACGCCGACTCGCCCGCGCCCTTGCAGGCAGGCCCCGACGGCAAATACCCCGTGCCAGAGCCTGGCCGGAAGGGAATGAGAGAGTACTGACCGCTGCATCAGATCCTGCTGGAATGAGGGTGATTGGCGCCGAATACCGCGCGATCACGGGCCCGGCGCGTCAGACATCGTCGCACGGCCCCGTGTAGGGGCACGTCGCAACGTGCACCAACCATTGCCGCCGCTTCTCGCGACGCGCCCACGTCATTGCGAGTTCAGACGCGGCGTGGCCGCGGTGGGTGTTTCAGAAAGCGTAGAGAGCTTTCTTAGGAGCGAAGCGAAGCAATCCCGAAGGCATTTGCTCGTCCCGTATGGCGACGCCTATCTGCCCATCGGTGCGCCGACCGTTCGGGATCGCGTCGCTGCGCTCGCGATGACGTGGGGCGCGCCGACCGTTCGGGATCGCGTCGCTGCGCTCGCGATGACGTGGGCACATCGTCGTTCGCCCTGGTGCATGCGCTCCGAGTGCCCGTAGGGGCGAATCAGCCGCCAACCGGAACCGCCGCGAAGAGGAACACGGCAGCGCGCGGTTGGTTCGCCCAGGACAACCGGTGACGTGGCGGTTCGTCCGAACAAGGGCGTACCAGCCGGTTGTGGCCTCGTGCCGTATGATCGCGACGCCCGTCGTCCGGCTGATACGCCCCTACGACAGTCGCGCGGGCTGCGGCCCCGTGTAGGGGCACGTCGCAACGCGCCCCTACCGTTGCCGCGGCTTATCGCGACGCCCACACGTCATTGCGAGCGAAGCGAAGCAATCCCGAGGGCATTTGCTCGTCCCGTATGGCGACGCCTATCTGCCCATCGGTGCGTCGTCCGTTCGGGATCGCGTCGCTGCGCTCGCGATGACGTGGGGCGCGTCGACCGTTCGGGATCGCGTCGCTCCGCTCCTAAGAAAGCTCTCTACGCTTTCTGAAACACCCACCGCGGCCACGCCGCGTCCGAACTCCTAAGAAAGCCCTCTGTGCTTTCTGATTCACGCACCGCGGCCACGCCGCGTCTGAACTCCTAAGAAAGCTCTCTACGCTTTCTGATACACCCACCGCGGTCACGCCGCGTCCGAACTCGCGATGACGTGGGCGCAGCGATGATCGGATCGGGATGGCAGCTCGATCGTGCCTGCGCGACTCCGCGTTCAGTCGGCCGACTGCCGGAACGGGCTCAGGCATGCCAGCGCTTCTGTCCCATGCCATCCCGCATCCTCGAGGGCACGCCGGAGCGACGACCGCGCGCGGTGCAGACACTGCTCGACGGCGCCAGGCTTGATGCCGAGGTCCTCAGCGATCTCCCGGGCAGTCTCGCCGCAGATGTAGTGCCTGAGCAAGAGGGACCTGTGTCGTGAGTTCAGGCGCTGCATTGCCTGGTCAACGACACGGGTCAGCTCCGTTCGGAGCAGAGCCATCTCGGGGGATAGCGCGTCGGACAGCGGCGCCGCCTCGGCGGGGTCCTGCCCGTTCGTTGTCTGAGGACACTCGTGGATCAGCCTGCGGCGGAGGGCTCTGACATGGTCGAGGGTGTTCCGCTGCGCGCAGACCCTGGCCAGGGCTATGCACTTCGCGCAGCCTTCCTGGGTGGGAAGCCCCCACCCACTGCCCCGCCACATCCGAAGCGCGAAGTCACCCGCGCTATCGTCTGCATCCTCGCCGCGGATTCCGTGCCTCGACGCGCTCTCGTGCGCCATCCTGAGGAGGCACACGGCGCAGGCAGACAGCCGGGCAGCACTTTGGTCCACGATACTGATCCACGAGGCATCCCCGACCCGTACGCGGGGTCATGCCGCACTTACACCACATCCTACCACATGCCGCAAGATCCGGCCCGAACACCCGGCGGTCCACCCGCCCCCGGGGCCGTCAGTCCATGCAGGCGGTGAACGGCCAGATGAGGTTGGACCATCTCGCCGAGCCGTTCCATCGCACGACGATCATGCCGAAGTCCAGGCCCTGGTGGTACCCATGGAAGGGACACGCGTAAAGGGGGAAGCGATCGCCACACTCGGCGATCCGCTCCGGGAACGGCTGGACTCCGGGAATCATGAAGTCCTCATGGAAGCAGACCCCGTAGGAGCGCGGGTAGCTTCGGGGATCGCTCGGGTCGTTCAGGCAGCGCCACACGGATCGCGACTTCAGGTACGCGTCCAGGCGCTCCCCCTGCGGTATGGGAGGCAGACCCAACTCGCTGAACGACATCTTCACCCCGAGTCTGGGCTCGATCCCGTCCCAGTCGTCCGCATACATGCGCAGCGCGCTGTATATCTGCTGCAGGTTGCTGACACAGACGCTCCGTCGCGAGTTCTCACGAACCGCCGCGAACACCGACATCACGGTGGCGGCCGTAAGGACTACGATCCCGCACGCGACGATCATCTCAACGATCGTGTATCCTGCGGCCGTGCGCATACGTCGCCCTGGCTTCATGGGCGTATCACCGGCTCGCCGGGAGCCGCGAGGAGTACCATCCGTCCTGCCTTGCGCGTCATCGGCGGCGTTCTGATGTCGGGATCCTGCCATGCCGCGCCGAACTCGTCGAGCAGGCTGCTGCGCTGTTTCAGGATCGCTTCCCGATCTGCGGCTGCGGCCGACGGGCCCAGAGCCTTGAGCTCCGGCCCGATGACATTGCTCATCACGTATGCGCCGACCCACTGGGTGTAGGAGAGGCGCCATTCACCGGAACGCATCCGGAAGAAGTCCACGCCTGTGAACAGTGTGCCCGAGGGGTGGCGGGAACGGAGCTTCTTTCCCGTTGCCGCATCGCACCACAGCGGGTAGTACCGATGCCAGCGATCGGCCACCTCGCCTCGGGCGATGAGGAAGCCGCAACGGCGGACTCTGGGGGCTCGTGTGTAGTAGATGCGATCGAGAGCCCGCTCCACATGCTGCAGTGTGATGCCGTGTTTCGCCTTCTCGACGTCCAGCACCATGGCGTAAATAGCGCTTGCGTCGTGTTGCTCGACAGCTTGCTCGAAGGCATAGTAAGCGGACTCCGAAGCCAATCCACGGTGCGTGAACCACCACGCCGCGCCCAGGACGGCCAGAGCCCCGCCGACCACAGTGATCCACCGCCACTTTGTCCTGATGCTGCTCAAACAGTGCATGCTGTGCCTCCCTTCGTCCGGGACCCGACCCCGAACGCCGCAGGCCCACCGCCGCCTGGATGCCAGGCCGACCATAGGATAGCGGCATAGCCAGGTGGGCGCCGACGATGCGTGTCTAGCCTACAGACACCGACCCAGCGTCGGTCGAGAATCCACGGATGCGCCGGCCAAGCGTCTCAGCGAAGGCGACCGTAGACGCGCCGCACACCGCGGCGGCCACGACGAACGTCCGCGTCAGGCCTCGGTTGACCTGTCTCGGGGCGGAAAAGCCATTCCCTGGAGTCGGCATCTGATCGATGTACCCCCATATTACTATATGGTCGGAGGCCGGCGTTTCCTTACGGTCGGCCGCGCCGCGCAGGGCTGCGTCGGCTGTCGCCTACCCCTTCGAATGCCCGCCGGCGTGGCACCGCGTGCAGAGCTTTTCCCTGGCGTCGGTGAGAAGCTTCGGCCTGAGCGCTCCGTGCGGGTCGTGGCACATGGCGCAGCGGGCCAGAGGGGGCGCGACATGCTTGTGGATCGTCTGAACCGCGATCTCGTCATGACACTTGCCGCAGGATCGGTCGGGCGGCGCCGCACCGAGAACGCCGGGCCCCATGGCGTGGCATCCGGCGCAGCGGAGCTCCCCTTTCGGCGCGGCAACGGGCGGATGCACGGAGGCGACGGGCCATCCCTTCGGCGGTTTGGGGCCGACATGCAGGGCTACCGTCTGATCTCCAAGCCGGAGTCTCTGAGCACCCGGCGACGCCCTGGCTGCGCCGATCCATAGCTCGGCCCGCTCACGGTCACCGATCCGATCGGAAGTCGCCGTCAGCAGTCCGGGCGATATCCACGATTCGCTGAATCTCAGCCGCGTCAGCCTGACCTGACCGGTCCCGAGCATGACCTTCGGCGGCGGGGACCCCCTGGGAGCCGCCACGATCACGTCGAACAGGTTCTTCTGAACCGACCGCGCCGGCGGATACAGCAGCCGGTAGACCTCGGGCGGCGCACAGACGGCGATGGGCGCAGCCATGCCGGCGAGCATCAGAGCCGCGAGCGTGCCATATCTCACGCGAGCTTACCGTACTTGCGAAGGTAGCCGATGTTCTCGGTGATCTCGTCTTTGAAGCGGGGCCACATACCCACGATGATGGCGTCGCTCTTCTTGATGCCTCGCAGCGCGTAGGCGAACGCCTCCTCGACGGCGTAGTCGCTCTCGCATAGCCGGCCCGCCCCGAGTATCTTGAACGCGAGGCAGGGCTTCTTCACCTGGCGGATGACATTGAGCATCGCATCGCGGTCGGCGTCCAGGAACGGCTCGCCCAGAGGCGCAGCCCCGAGCTTGGCCCTGATCTCCTCGTGCGGTCGCGTCACATAATAGAGGCAGCACTGATAGAGGTCGCACTCCCAGCCCTTGTCCTCGGCGTACTTGATGCAGTCAGGGTTGTGCGCCGAGATGCCCGCCGGTATGCCCAGCACATCGTGCACCTTCTTGACGAAGTCGTGCACCTGCTCCTGTTTGCCCGCGCGGAAGAGCGTGTCGGTGGCGTTGCCGTGATGCACATGCCAGATGGGCTTGAAGTCGAGCACGTCCTTCGAGATCGAGCCGGTCTCCTCCAGCGTGCCGAGGAAGTAGGGCCTGATCCTGGAGCCCTTCTCCCATAACGCGCGCAGGGCCTTTCGCGGCTTCTCGTCCCAGTAGGTCAGCCAGACGTTCAAACCGAGGCTTTCGCATCGGCTCAGGAACTCGACGGTGCGCTCGAGCGTGAAGTACTCGGTCATGGCCATGGTCATGTACCGTGACATGTGGCTCCATCCGCCGATGGGATTGCAGCCGACGATCATGCGGGGAATCGTCACGCCGGCGATGGTCACCTGAGGCAGCGGCTGAGGGTTCTGCCTCCCCATTCCAGGGGAAGCCGCTGCGCTCCCCGAGGTCAGGCCCGCCGCCACAGCCCCTGCGAGGAATGCTCGTCGGGTGGGGCGAAGTTCCGAAGTCTCATTCGCGTGTGCCATGGGCTGTCCTCCCGTATTGGCTCACCGGTTCCGCGGCGAACCGGCGATATCCTGCCGTCACATTGACGCGATCCTCACTTCGTCTCGATCTCTACGAGAACGAGATCGTTGGGCCCAAGATGCAGGCTCGGGCCAAGATGTCCCGACCTCGCCGCCACGGAGCCGACCCGCCGGAGCGTATCTCCTTGCCGTTCCACGATAGCGGCCTTGACTGGAGGGGTCGCACACCGGACATCGAGCGTTCCGCCGTTGGTCATGGAGATCACCACCCTGCGGGATCGCTCTATCGGATGGCCGTCGAGCGACGCCATCAGCCAGGGCCCGTTGCCAGACGCGACGGCACGTCCGTCCACGCTGAGCATGCCGCTGCCGGTGGCGGCCAGCACGCCCCCGTCCTTGTTCAAGACGACGAGGCACGGCCAGTTGCCCGCAGCGCTCCATCGTACTGTGCGGCCCGACGCTCGGACGGTAACCGGCTCAGGGCTCTGCCTCTCCGATCGGGCGAAGAGCGCGATGAGCGTGCGACCGTCGGCTTGGCGGGTCGCAGCCCGCCAAACGCTGCTCGGAGCCTCGACGATCGCATCCGGCTCGACGCCGGCCAGCCGAACCACTTCGAGATAGCGGTTCATGGTGGGGTCGGAGGCGGCTTCCGGATGCAGCACGAACACATCATGCCCCGGGAGCGGCTCCCAGGTATCGGCGGCGACGATAAGCTGGCCGCGTCCCCGCGTTATGCGCGTCAAGGCTCCGGCAACAGACGACGCCGGCATGACCGAGGCGATGGGTCCAACGCTCGGCAGCCCGGACACATAGACTGTCGCGCCTGCCTCGGCGCACCGGAGAAGCGCCTGCTGGGCAGCGTCGGACATGCGGCTTGCGAATGGGGCGATGATCAGGCGAGGGGTCTGGCCCCCGCCTTCACTCTGTCCCGCCATGCCGGACGGAGCCTGAGCCCTTGCGGCAGACGAGAGATCGGCTTCGTTGGCCACGTCGAAGCGCACGTTGGTCGCGAGCAAGCACTCGAGCGCCGATGCGATGCCCGTCCATGCTGCCGGCTCGGGAGCGCCGAGGCGCCAGGAGTCGGGCATTACGAACAGCGTCTGCGCCGGCTCGTAGGCATGCGGCATGAGGTCCGACACGTACCGCAGGTTACGCCAGAGCCTCAGCGCCGGCTTGGGGCGCAGCGGGTTGTTGTAGGCGACGCCCCACGGGAAAACGCCGTCGGGATCGTCCGACCAGCACCAGTTCTGGATCTTGGTAACATCGTAGGCCAGCGCGGCATGGACGATCCACCATAGCTGCCGCCGCTGCTCCTCTTCGGTCCGGCCGGTGTGATAGCCGAATCCGTCCCGCTCCTGTGCCCACGCGTCATGGGTCTTCACCCCGAACTCGCCGAGGTTCACCGTCTTCCCGTGGCGCCGCATGTCGTTCCACTTGATGGTGGCCAGAAGCTCGGCAATGTCGCGGCGCGGCGGCCCGAAGTAGCCGATGTTGGCCGCGTCCATGCCATCCATGCTCAGCCGCAGGTCAATGCCCGAGTACGGCCGCTGGTAGTACTCGCTCGTGATGGGATGATCGGTGTCCACTTCGCGGATCGCCTTCGTCAGGGCCGAGACCCATCGCTCGACGAGCATCGCCTGAAAGAGCCGCGTGTCCCGCGCTCGCTCGCTGAAGGCGCTAGCCGAGGCAAACTCAACCACGGGAATGTCGCCTAGGCGCTCGGCCACGGCCTCTGAGCCCCATGCGGCCTTGAGGGCTGCATCCGATCCGTATCGCTGCGCAAGCATCCCGTTCCAGAGCCTGCGCAGGTCCGGGATGTCCTTCATGTGAAGCTGGAAGTCGCCGTTCAGGTAGTAGATGAGCCCGGGCACGTGGCGATAGCGCTCGGCGAAGCTTCGGCACATGGCGGCCTGCGCTTGCAGCGTGGCGTCGTCAACGGCCACGTCCACGCCGATGAGCAGTCCGGCCATATACGGAAGCCCGAAGCGCTGGGCGAGCTGGATCATGGCGTCCATCTTGCGCCACTCGGCCTCGGTGTACTTCCAGTCTTTCGGCGGGTACTGCAGGTTCTCGAACATGTGGAGGCCGTGATCGCGCATGGCCTGCATGTCCCGGTACCATGTGAGCGGGCTGCATGACGGCGATAGGAGCATGTTGCCGTAGGTGTCGGTGCCGAAGACCGTGGTGCGCGCGGCGGGCTTGCCGGGACGCTGCAGATCGAAGGCGTTGTCGCGGTACCGGATCCGCGTCCCCGAAGCGACTACCCTGTGGTCGCGCACGCAGAACCCTGTCTCTATGGTGTCCAGGACCCTGCCGGACAGGTCAGTCACGGCGGCGCGCGCACGGACGAAATCGGGAGCGTTCGCCGGGACCTTCCAGGCGAAGTTGAGGGTGGCGGGCAGCGACACGCCCGGCTTCAATGAGCGGCTCTCCACGTGGATGGACCTGGCCGAGCGGCCCGGCGCATCCAGAGTGAGCGTGACGCGAACCGAGCCGGCGGCAGCGCCATGGCCGGCGGCTCTGCCATCCCCCGCAGGGCGGTCCGCCGCCGCCCCCACGCGCGCGAGTCCGCGCGGCGAATGCAGGTCGAGCGCGATGCGCGCGGTCTCTCCACGGTCGTACATCGCGAAGTCGGTCGTGAGCGATCGGGCCGCCACCTCTTCAGCCAGCACACGCAGGGTGCGGCGCAGGAGATCGCCTCCCTGTCGCCCTGCGAAGATGTCTCTGTTGGTCACGCCGAAGAGCGCCCATCGCGATCCGGCGAATGGTCCCGAGCCGAACGTAACGAGCGATCCAACGGCGCCGGTCATCCGGCCGTGCTCATCGCGAGCTTCGACCAGCGGCTGCCAGCGCGCGCTCTGGCGCAGTTGCGCCGTCGCGTCGTAACCCCTCAGCGGGCCGGGTACGCTCAATCCGGACCATCCTGGCCATACGCCGACGCCGCGTGCAGCCTGGAGCGGCTGATCGGGGCTGAAGAGCGTGAGCTGCGCCGGCGTGATGATGAGGGCGTCGCCGGGTTCGCCGAAGTGCGCATTGATGCGCTCCTCTACGGGCAGCGGCGCGCAGGTCACGTCGTCAAACCACAGCGTGCCGGCAGCGAGATAGAGACCCGCATGGAAGAGCACGCGCTTTGCGGAGGGGTGGATGACGATCCGGCTTTCGTGGCGCGTCCAGTCCTGCGTGCCCGTGAACTGCGCGAAGTCCTTGAACTCCAGCAGCTTGCCGGCCTCGTCGTACTGGTAGACGGCAAGGAACGCGTAGTGCGAACCGTGCACGTTCTCGCACTTCGCCTTCGCGCCGATCAGATAGGCCCTTCCGGGCTCGATATCCAGCGTGCGGCTCCAGCGCTGGCCCTCGCCCAGTTGTTCGATCCTGACGCGGGCCGAGTGCTTTCCCGATGTCGAGATGCCATCATCGAGCACGCATGCGGCGCCGTCGGCTTCCCACCGCGCGGTTCCCTCCTCGAAGTCGCCGTTGGAGATGAGCCGATCCCGCGCCCCGGCGACAAGCCGGTCGAGGTAGACGCGATAGGGCTCCCATCCGTTGGCGCGCACGACGAGATGGTCGAAGGCATAGCCGCCCGTGCACAGCAGGTCACCTCCTGCCATGACGAATGCGATGAGCGCTTTCCGGCATTCCACGGGGAAAGCGGCCCCTGTCGGGATCACGAGCAGGTCAAACCGTTCCGGCGTCAGCGCGCCGCCGCTGATCTGCGCAGCGGAGAGCTTGCGGGCCGGCATGCCGACCGCGGCACAGGCCCGCAGGATGGTCTCCGCCGGAGTGTGCGCACCCACAACCGGCAGTCCGGGCTCATCGAGGATCGCGGCCGTATAGCGCGTCCGCGAAGGCGCCGGATTCGCCGGCTCGGTCCATGGTATGGCCGCCGCTCCCTCGACGAGGTTGATGTCGTCGAACCATGCCGTGCCCAATGCGCTGTGGATGCCGGCCTTCACCACGACATACTCGGTGGCTGGCGCAAGCGTGGTCGTGTGCCGTCGCTCGTGCCACTCGGTGGTGCCGGTTACCTTCGCGAAGTCGGTGAAACGAACGATTCGTCCGGAGGCGTCGTGTTCATAGAGCGCCATGTACGCAAAGCCGTTGGGCTGTGGGACGACTCGATCCGTCCGCATCCATCCGGAGACCGTGTAGGTGCCTCCTGCGCGGACCGTCCAGACGGTCTGCTCGGCCGAGGCGCCCCGATCTCCCTCAGCACGCAGGCATCGCTTGCCCGTCCGCGCCGACTGCGTGTCGAGGACGGTGTACTGGCCGAGGTTCCAGCCGCCGTCCCGCTCGAATCCGCCGTTGCGAAGCAGCGCTCGCGAGGGCTGCGCCGAGACTGGCAGTGCCGGACCGCTTAGCAGGACCGCGATCAGCGCGAGCGCAAGCGCCCCGCCCCTGGTCGGCGCCGCAGGCACCCCCGCCATCGGCCATATCCCCCCGCCTGTCATACCGTTCCTCCCCGTCGCAGACTGAGCGTATCTTCGCCGGCCACGCCGCCGCTACCTGCACCCACGGGCCAGTCACGGCACCCATCGCTCCTGCGTGCTCCCGATCATGGCGTCGGCGGCGACCCACAGGACGTTGTGCATTCCCGCCTGCGTGGGAACAACTTCTCCGACGGATGCCGGAGAATGGCCGGGTACGTGCATTCCCGCCTACGTGGGAACAACGGTTGTGGCGCACGATCCTGGCCCCGCCCCGCGCGCCCTACGTCATCGCGAGCGAAGCGACGCGGCGTGGCCGCGGTGGGTGCATGAGAAAGCGTAGAGAGCTTTCTTAGGAGTTCAGACGCGGCGTGGCCGCGGTGACGCTGGGGAGCGGCCTGAAGGGCCGCCCGTATTCAGCCCGGCCTGGAGGGCCGGGTTTGGCGCGCCTCGAACCAAGCCCATAGGCGTCTTGCGTGCCCTACGTCATCGCGAGCGAAGCGACGCGATCCCGAACAGTTCACGCCGATCGGCATATCGGCATCGCCGGAAGAGACATCCGAACGCCCTCGGGATTGCTTCGCTTCGCTCGCAATGACGTGTGAGCGCCGCGCGAAGCGGCTTCTCCGCCCGTGTT
>JAAYVH010000138.1 GCA_012517255.1 Chthonomonadales bacterium | reverse complement strand
GCTGATGACGCTCAAGACGGCGGCAGTGGACATCGAGTTCGGGGGCGGCAAGACGGGCATTCGCGTGGACATGGCCGCCATGTACCGCGAGTTCGGCCGACAGCCCATTGACCGCGCCTTCGAGAAGATCATCAGCCTCGACGCCGTGGAGACCTACGCCTGCAGCATGCGCTCGCTGTTCGCCTCGCATCACTACGTGCCGGCTCCTGACATGGGCACCGGCCCCGATGAGATGGCGTTCATCTTCAACCAGACGCTCGATCCGGCCTCGGTGACCGGCAAGCCGGAGGGCACGCCGGGGTGGCAGCCCGGGCGCCGCGAGGCTACCGGATACGGCGTCAGCTTCATCACGCTGCGGCTGCTTGCCGATCAGCTCGGCGTTCGTCCCGACAAGGCGACCGTTGCCATACAGGGATTTGGCAACGTTGGAAGCTATGCCGCGCGTTACTTGGCCGAGTCGGGAGTGCGTGTCATTGCGGTCACCGACTCCTATGGCGGGACATGCCGGCGCGACGGCCTGAACATTGATGCGCTGATGGCGCATGCGGCGAGCACCGGTACGGTCCGCGGCTTCCCTGACGGCGAGCCCATAGACAACGCTGCGCTGTTCAGCCTGGACGTGGACGTGCTGATACCGGCTGCTACCGGCCATGTCATCACCGAGGAGAACGCGGCCGACGTACGCGCTCGGGCTGTGGTCGAAGCGGCAAACATGCCGACGACCGTTGCGGGCATGGACATCCTCACCGAGCGCGGCGTCACAGTTGTGCCAGACATCATCGCCAATGCAGGCGGTGTCGTCGCTTCGATGGAGGAATACGCTCGGTCGCTGAGCGCCGCCAAGGTTACGCAGGATCGCATGTTCGCGACCATACGGGATCTGCTGGGGACCGCGCTGGACGCCGCGCTCGCACGGAGCCAGGCCTCGCGGACAACGCTCAGCGAAGCGGCGGTCGCCATCGCCGTAGAGCGGGTCTATGACGCCATGCGCCGAAGGCGGATGATCTAGATGAGGGCATTCCGTCGCGCCGCAGGTGCAGCGCCATTTGCGCCCGCAGGCGTTACCCCCGCATGCCGCCGGCAATGACGTCGCGCGAGCGGATCCGGGCCGTGTTGGACCGCAAGCTGCCTGACCGTGTTCCGATCGCCGACATCACGGCGGCTTGCTGGCCGGCGACGTATGATAGGTGGCGAAGCGAGGGCCTCCCCGAGGGAATGGACCCTCGAGACTACTTCGGCATGGATCGTGTGGAGATCGTCGGCTTCGACGGCGGGCTGCAGCTTCCCGTTGAGACTGTCGAGCAAGGTGACCGCTGGCGGATCGTCCGTGACGCGAACGGGGTGAGCGTCAAGGAATGGCTGGACGCCACGGGTGAATACTCGCCTCCCACCCGGGTGGGCTGCCTCGTCAAGACGCGCGATGCCTGGGAGCGGGTGAAGGATCGTCTGCAGCCTGATCCGTCGCGATTCGACGATGGCTCCGTCGCCCACGCCCGACTGGCCAACGAGCAGGGGCACTTCACCGTGCTCACGGCCATCGAGCCCGCTTGGTTTCTGCTGGAGGTCATCACAGGCTACGAAGACGGACTGCCCATCCTGGTGGAGGACCCTGAGCTCGCCTGGGACATCATGTCCGCGTACACCGACTTCACGCTGGCCATGTGTGACAGGTGCCTCGAACGCGGCGCGCGATTCGACGCGCTCTGGTTCTTCTCGGACCTCTGCTACAAGAACGGCATGCTGTTCTCGCCCGCCTGCTACCGCCAGATGATATTGCCTCTCCACCGGCGGTTCCGGGAGTGGTGCACCGCCAGAGGGCTGTTCATGATGCTCCATTGCGACGGCGACGTGCGCCGGTTCCTCCCGCTGGTGATCGAGGCCGGTTTCGATGCGATCCAGCCATTGGAGGCGCGGTGCGGCAACGACGTGCGCGAGCTGAAGGGGGCATATGGCGGCGACATTGTCCTCTACGGCAATATCAGCGCAGATGTGATGGCCTATGGGACAGACGCAGAGCTGGAGCACGAAGTGCGCAGCAAGGTGCTTGCGGCCAAGGAGGGCGGCGGCTACATCTACCACGTGGACCACTCGATTCCGCCCACCATCGGTCTCGCGCGTTACGCGCGAGTGATCGAGTTGGTCCGGGAGCATGGCAGCTATGACGGGTAACGAGCGCGCCAACGTGCTGCTCATGATAGGCGATCGGCGCAGCGGTTTGCGACCGCGCCTGCTCGCCATCTGCCTCTTGCCTCTTGCCTCGGTCTGCGCCTTCGCCGACGAAGCTCGCTACGCTGCGGGAGACCCGCCCACAGAGACGCACATGCGGCTCGTGCGCATCGCGCCGATAGACGGAGACCCGCTCTTCGAGACCCATGCAGACAAGCCCTGCTTGCGCACGGACCGAGAGAACCGCAATCCCTACATCTACTTTGATGTCAGCCGAAAGTGGCTGAAGGTCGCAGGCCACGAGCCCTACCGTATCGAGGCATCCATCGAGTTCTTCGATGACGGCACGCAACCGATGGCGGTTCAGTACGACAGCATGGGCGACAGCGTAGCGGCGAACTTCCGTGAGGCGTCCTGGCACGGAGGCGGGTCGCACAGTTGGCGCACCGTCGTTGTCGTGCTCGAAGCAGCCGAGTTCCGTAACGGCCAGCAGGGCCGGGCCGATTTCCGCGTTGCCGCCGCGCCCGGCGCCGATCTGCGGCTAGCGTCCATCTCGTTGCGCGTCCTTGGCGCATCCCGGAGCTTTCCCTCGAGGAAGCCGCTGCCAGAACCCCGGTTTCCCCAACAGGACGAGGCGGCGCTCGTCATCCACGATCCGATCATCCGGCCCGCATCGCCTCTCAACGAGGCCGAGCGCATCGCCGTCGAACGTCTCCGCACGCGTCTCGCGGACGTCACCCACTCGACGAAGGGTGATGTCGTCTCTCTTGGCCGACGATCCATCGTCGGCCCCTCCTCGGTGCGCGATTCACGCGCTTCCCGGCGCGTTGCGCTCGTGGTAGGACGATGGCGCCCCTCCATGGCAGAGCGCTACCCTCGCACCGCCGCCGCGATCCGGCGCCTGCAAGCTGAGCCCGTCGCATTTCGGCGACGCGATGGCTACGTCGTCTGCGTCGAGAGGGCGGGCGCCCGTCCCATCGTCTGCGCCGTAGGGCTATCCTCGCCGGGGGCCGTCTATGCCATCGGCCATCTGCATGCGCGGCTCATGAGGCAAGGGGCAAGCGGCAAGAGGCCAGGGGAAGCAACGGCGATCCTGGTCCTGAACCGCCGGCCCGTGCTCGAAGCGCCGCGCCTCGACCGAAGGGAGCTCTATCTCAACATCGGATATGGGCTGGGCCGCCCGGGGATCACCTCGGAGTTCTGGACAGACGAGGAATGGCGGCGCTACATTGACCGCCTTGTGCTGGCGCGCTACAACACCTGGTCGTTCTACCTATGGGCGGATTCCGCGCTGATCCATCCGATCGCGCAGGCCAATCGCGCTCTCAATCTGCGGCTCCATGAGCGGCTCCGCAAGGCCATCGCCTACTCCCATCGGCGAGGGCTTCGCGTCGGCATGCAGTTCTCTCCCAGCATGCTCCCCGTGGAAATCTGGAACGAGAAGCCCGCCATCCGGGCGAAGCTCGAGTACCACTATCCGGGCACCGTCTGCCCCTCGCAGCCGGAGTCGAAAGCCCTCATGCGTGAGGTCCATGGCGCCGAGCTCCGCTGGTTCAAGGACGTCGACTTCTACTCGATCTGGTTCTACGACGTCGGCGGGTGCTTCTGCGAGACGTGCCGCGTTCCCGAGAACCAACTGTCGTCGTTGCTCGACCAGGTTCGGACCTTCGCCGACATATCCCATGCAGCGAATCCTCGAGCGACGTATCAGGTCATGGCATGGGCGATCTGGCGCTATGAGAAGCGGCACGGCTACTCCATTCGCGAGCGCTTCGTGCGGGAAGTGGCCGACTGGTTCAGGGCACGGAAGCGCCCACTCGAGATGGCCGACGGCATCTATGTGGACCCGGAGACGAAGCCTCTCTTCGACCTCATTGTCCAGGCGAACGTGCCTGCCAAGGCCTTCCTCTACCAGACCAACATCGAAACCGGTCAACCGTTCCCGATCCTGCAGACTCGCTATCTGGCGCGATGGGTACCTGAACTGGCTCGAGCCGGAGCCACCAGCGCGTTCCTCATGCGCATGGAGGCGGGTACGAAGGTCTCCGACGACATCGTCGCCGGCGCGTGCCTCTGGAACCCGCATGTGTCCGCTACGCATGCGCTCCTCGCATGTGCCCGGCTCATAACCGGCGACACTGCGGCGGCGCGAATGGCATGGGAGGCGCTCCATCGCATGGATGACTTTGCGTGGTTCGGCTATGTCGGCGGCGGCGCAGGGACAGCGCAGGGCGCGGCCATAGCCCGTCTGACCGCCTCGGCGGTGCAGGCGTCGCCGGCGCCCCTCCGGCCCCATCTTGAGTGGCTCGCCACAGCAGGCGAGGGCTACAGGATACTTGGCCAGGCTGTCGAAGCGCGGGACGACGAAGACGACGAGGCCATCGCTGCGCTCGATCGGCAGTTTTCGGAAGCGATGCGCCGGTCGCCGCAGTTTCGTCATCAAGCGGACGGAGCTCCGTACTGGCAGACCCTTTTCAAGAACGATCTCGTGCGCTTCTTCTATGCAGGATGGAGGACCTACCACTTCTGATGCCTACTCTCAGCCCCCGACGTTCGACCCTCAGCGATGTTGTCGGCTCGTCGCATATCCACGGCCTCTACAGCTTCACGAACGAAGACGTCCTGAACGAGGGCGCCGCCGCGCTCCTCGAGATGGGCACGCGCGTCATCAAGGTGATCATGCGCGAGGACCCTGCGGCCCACTACCCCTTCAACTCCGCATGGCCGCCCGTCGAAACGCTGGTCGACATGGCTCAAACGCGCCACTTCAGGGATCTTTTCGCCAGACCGTTCACGACGTTCATCCTCATGGCGTTCTCGCTGGAAAAACCCGTGCACTACTTTGTGGAGAGGTTTTCGGCGGACGACGCCGAGTTCGAGCGTGAGAGCATGTACCGCTTCGCGAAGCATCTGCTCACAACCTACCGGGACACGGGCAAGACCTTTGTCATTCAGAACTGGGAGAGCGACTGGGTCCTGACGCCGCCGGAGGGTCCTGCGACCCCAACGCCGACGCGGGAGCTGGATGACGATCAAGCCGAGCGCATGGTTGCGTGGTGCGCCGCCCGTCAGGCTGGCGTCGAACAGGCCCGGGCCGAAGTCGGCGATACAGGCGTCAACGTGCTGCATGCCCTCGAGGTCAATCTGATCGGCGCCGCGCTTAGAGGTCGGCGGTGCGTCACGAACTGCGTGGTGCCCCACACCCGGTGCGATCTCTACTCGTACTCGTCGTGGGACACGCAGAACGATCCGGCGATCTTCCGTGATGCGCTGAGCTATCTGAAGGAGCATGCTCCGGCCAGCGCAACATGCGGCCGCGAGAACGTCTACGTCGGCGAGTACGGCGCTCCCGAAAACGAAGTGGGAAGACCCGAAGCCCAGATCAGGCTGATCCGATCCGCCACAGAGACGGCTCTGGATTGGGGGGCGCGCTACGTGGTCTACTGGCAGCTCTACTGCAACGAGCCTGCCCGTCCCTATGATGGCCGACCCGGCAACGATGATCTGCGCGGGTTCTGGCTGATCCGACCGGACGGAACCCGCCCGCCCGTGTACGACACGCTGCGGGCATTCATGAACGGTTGAAGCGAGCAACCGAGGAAAGGAACGGCAATGACGGCGAACCACAGCGGCAAGATGGTGGGCATGTATGTGCATCAACACTGGCCCTACCATCGTCCCTATTGCGCACGAACGTGGACCGATGACGACTGGCGGGGCTATGCTGACGGCCTGCATCGCCTGGGCTACAACACGGTGCTCATCTGGCCCGTCCTCGAGACGATCCCGGATCCGCCTACACCCAGCGACGTGGATAGTCTGCAGAAGCACGGGCGCGCGATCCGCATGCTCCAGCATGAATACGGCATGCGCGTATTCATCGCTCTGGCACCCAATGTTGTCCCCGATGACGGCGAGGCTCGGAAGGCGACGTTCGAGAAGCGGCATTTCTTCGCCTGCGACCTGCGCGTCAACCCTGCAGATGCCCGGGCCATGCGCGCGATGATGGAGCGTCGCCGCAAGCTGTTCGAGTATCTGTCAGCCGCCGACGGCGTCTGCATCATAGACAGCGACCCCGGCGGATACGTCGGCTCAACGAACCAGGAGTTCGTGGACCTTCTCGTCGCGCATCGCCGCATGTTCGACAGCCTGCGACCCGGCATCGAGATCGTCTACTGGATGCATGCCGGATGGCTGGGCTACAACCGGTTCTATGAGACGGGCATGCTGACATTCTCGACCGACGAGGAGAACCTCGACTGTCTGTCGAGGCTCATCGAGGCCGATCCGGCGCCATGGGGCCTGGCCAATGGACTGCCGCTGGCAGAGAAGCTGGGGATCGCGGACCGCGTGATCAGCTACAACTACGGCCGCATTGAAGGGGAGCCGTCGTTCCCGTTGACCAACTTCGGCGGCGACAGCGCCTATGAGGGTGGAGCGGCGCCAGGACCGCGAGGGGTCATGGGCAACGCACAGACCCATTGCGTCCAGCTCCCCAACACGTTCGCGTTCGCTCGCGGAGCTCAGGGCCGGCCGGTCGCTGAGGAAGACTATGTAGCGTTCGCCGATCAGCTTCTGCCCGGACGGGGCAAGCTCATCGTCGAGGGCTGGGCGGCTTTGAGCGGCGACGACTCCGCACGAATGCGCTCGGCAGCGGCCGACGTTCGTCATGCCGTCTCAGGCGAGCTGCCAACCGGGCCGCTCAAGGGCCTTCTCTTCGGCGATCCCCGGCGCTTTCTGTCGGACCTCGCGATGCAGCTCGATATGCGCGCGGCGTACTGCGACCTCAAGAACCCCGATCTAGCCCCGACGCGCGAGCGGGTGGCGAGATTTGCCGAAACGGCGGCTGCGTGGCAAGCCCAGCACGGATATGAGAACTCGTGGTGGTGGCCCGATCTGGACGCGACCCTGCGGCGCATCGGCTCACCGGATGTCAATGCGGTCCTTGACACGCAGATGAACCCGTGGCAGGCGCCCGAGCGGTTCGAGACGACGGCGTACGACTACGTGGCGAAATGCCTCCGAGAAGCCGAAAGCTTCACGCCAAGGCTCCTGGCTGCGTTGCGCACGGCGGCGCGGGACGCCGGCTAGGCGCGCGGCATGGGTGATTCGCGATCCTCCAAAGCCGACGCATGGCGCCCGATCATGAATGGTCGTCGGCGCCTCTGGTTCGGGATTGGCCGTCGCTGCGAAGATCGCCGTTCGCGATCGGGTGGCGGCGAGGAACGGTAGGCAGCATGTGGCAGATGGGAGGGCCCGAGCATGATCATTGGACTGCTGACTCTGGGGGCGGCGGTCGCCATGGCTGATGCGCTTCCGACCGGTCGTTGCGTTCTGCCTTCGGTCTCCATCGCTGAGTCCTCGGCGTTCGTGCCGCTGGCCGGCTTGACCGTGGTCTGCGACGCTCTGCCGGTGGAGGCCGAGACCATCGCGGCAGCTCGCTTCGTGCGCGAGGTGCATCGGATCTCCGGTGTTGCCCTCCCGATCGCGTATGGCGGCAAGACTGCCGGCTCGCTCATTCGCATCGGAAACCGAAGCGCCGTGGGCGATGTGGTGCGCAAGCTTGGGGTCGCGGTCCCGCCCGAACGGGATGGCGAGGACATCGCGCGCCAATCGTATGTGGTGGCCCTGCTGAAAGGACGCGGCAAGCCCCAGATACTCGCCGCGGGGCTGGGCGACGCACGGACCTCGCGCGGCCATCTCGGCACCGGATATGCCCTGGGCGAGCTCCTGCGCCGGCTCGACGTTCGCAAGGGCGTCTGGGGTTTCGATATGCCCGTCGAGCCCATCGTGAAGTCGCCGGCAGTCGCGCATCGAACGCTGTACATCATGAACAGCAGCCTGCGCAACCCAGGCCTGTCCATCGAGCATTTCAGCGACGAAGAGATCGTGGACTACGTGGATCGGCTCGTCGAGGCGCGCTACTCGCGAATCTGCTTCTGGCAATGGTCGGTCTACTACCTCTACCCCGGCAACGCACCCGCATACGAAGCCGATCGGCACCTCATCCATCGAGCCATGCGCAAGGTGTTCGACCGCGCCCGACAGCGGGGACTCGAGGTCTATCACATGCTGACGCCGTCGCATGTGAACGTGGACATGCTGCCGGAGCCCCGCATGCGCGCCACGGGCTACTACGGGCCGTTCTCGGTCTGCTGGAGTCAGCCAGATGCGCGCGACCTTGCCATGAAGATGGCCCAGCTCGAGATGGAGTACTACGGTCCGGTCAACGGCTACATGGTGTGGTTCTACGATCCCGGCGGATGCTTCTGCGCCGAGTGCGCCGAGCATCAATCTGAGCGAATCTACGATCAGCTCATGGCGGTGGCAGAGCGCGCGCCGTCCATCAGCCCTGGGGCGAAGTTTCAGGCCGGGCTGTGGCCCACATGGTCGTTCGCCAGGGACAAGGAACGGATAGGGCACCCGGGTCGGGGGTACACCGCCGATGAGGTGAATGCCATGGTCAAGGACTTTCTGCGGCGGTGCCGCACGAAGTTCGGACCACGCGAGCTGACCATCATTGACAGTTGCGAAGGCGACGAGACCAACATCTACAACGGCAACGTGGACTCCCGCGAGTTCAAGCGAAGCGGCTTCATGTACACCGCGCTGGGCATGGCCAGCGAGCAGACCTACCCGTTTGCCCTGTTCCGCCTCCGGTATCTGTGCGAGCAGATGGGCCGCGCAAGGGAACGTGGGCTCGACGAAGCGCAGCTCTTCATCCAGTATTCGGCGACGAACTTCCCCGGCGTGTTCGCCTTTGCCGATACGCTGTTTGAGCCCGGATCGAAGTACGAGGACACAGCGCATCGGCTGGCCATGACTCTGGCCAAGGGGTCGTCGCGCGAACCGTTCGTTGCGTACGTAGCGGCCATGGAGGATCTGTACGCAGCGCAGAACCGATCAGCGGTAGAGGTCGCGCTGAAGCGAGTCGAGGAGGCCGCGGGCAGGATCGCCGGATCCCAGGGGTTCCTGGGCAGCCTCGAATGGCTGAAGGGCCACACGCTGGCCCAGACGTACTACGTGAAGCTCGCTCAGACGACGAACGATGCTGAGTTCGATGCGCTCGTCGCGAAGTTCAGAGAGGGTCTGTCCGCCATACCCATGTACCGCGACTATGCTGAGCGGACTCTGGCGCCCGAACTTGCTCGGCACCATGTGAAGACCTATTGGGGTGCGGCTGCCGGCAAGTGAGGCGCGGCGCTACGGCCCGACGGTTCGGAACGGTAGGACCACCTTCCCGCGCCACTCCAGGGCGCCGGCAACCGCCACGATGCGGGCCTCGTGCCTTCCGGCACGTAGAGCGGCCGGGCTAAGCCGCAAGGGCTTGCCGGGCAGCGCCACCTGGGTCAGGACCCCATCTACGTAGAGCTCGAAGCGATGAACGGGCTGCGCGCCGGATGCCGAAGGCCGCAACTGGACGGGCCTGCTGAGCGTCGCGCCCGGCTTGATGCCAGCGACGCGTACGCTGATGGGTCGAGCCCAGGGCGCGCACAGAGGATCGCCGACCAGCAGTTGCTGATACGGCCCCGCCACCGACTGATAGAACGCCTCGGCTAGCGAGCAGCCTGATGCGTAGAAGACATGGAGAAAGGCCGACGGGAACTTGGCGGCGATGTTGTAGGGTTCGGTGACGGTGCCCGATGAACCCGCCGCGCCGTGGCGCAGCCATTCGCTGAGCAGCGTCTGTCCGCCTCCGCTCATCACGCCTGCGAGACTGGTCAGGTGATCGCAGAAGGCTCCCGGTACGATGCGACTGCGGCTCGAAGCCCAGTCAATGGTCGCGGCGCCGACCACGGCGCCTGCCACATCGTTGCGATCGGAAGGCAGCACTCCTGATATCACTTCAGCACGGACCCCCAGTCTGGCCAGCGCAGCTTTGGCCGGCTCAAACGCCCACTGGCGGGGACCCGTGCGCGCCTGATCCGACGATGCCATGAAGTAGATCGTTCCACGCGGACGGCGATAGTCGGCCATCGCGCTGCGCCGGAGGCAGGCCAGCGCCTCCTCTTCGCTGTTCGCCTTCTCGCCCACGTAGGCCAGCATACACGCGAGCATGTAGCGCCGGCCCGACGGATGCGTTGTCGGCGTGCCGTCGGCAGCCCAGCGCGCGCCGACCCGAAACGGTCGTGCAGGCTCAATGCTGTAGGTGGCAGCGCTCATGCGCTCGATGAGTCGGCGGAAGTCGGCGCGGTCTCTCAGCGAAGCGAGATCCGGGTCGCGCTCCGTGTGTGCGCGGTTCGTCCATCCTGCCTGCACGGCGAGGCTGAGCGTCCGCATGGCATCGTCGGGCATGTCGTTCAGCGCGTAGAGACACGCCAGATCATAGAGCAGCGCGGGATCGGAGGCTCGCCGTGCCGATAGCTGCCGCGCCAGTTCCAGCGCGCGCTGGAGATCGCGCCGAACCTCGGGCGGCCGATTGGCGGCATGCACGGAGGGTTGGAGGCGGGCGACGATGCCGTCGAGCTCTGCCTTCAGCTCCATGTCCGACGCCGAGTACGCCGCGGGGCGGGCCTGCCTGCGAATGCCCCGGTGGTACCAGTTGGCGTCCATGGCAAGGTAGATCGGCTCCGCGGCATCGAGCAACGTATGGAGATAGGTCAAACCGGTCAGAGACGCGGGCTGCGTGATGTAGCGTGGGAACGACTTGCCGGCCATGGCCGCTCGCACATCCACCGCGTAGGGAAAGCCGGACGAGTAGGCCACGCATGCGATCTGTCGGTCGAGCCTCCGCGTCTTGATCGCGGCTAGCACCGGGCCCAGGATGCGCATACGGAAGTCCGCCAGCGAGATCGTGTGGCTCGAGGGGACATTGTCCAGCATCACGAGGTTCGACTCAGGCACCCTGCGCAGCCGCACGTACTCACGGGCTATGGTCACGGACGTTTGATCCGCCTGATTGGCCACTACGAGAACGTTCTCGGGGCCCAGACCCGCGATGCTCGGCGCGGCTGACGCCGCGAGGAAGACGATCAGGAAGGGTACGTACGGTCTTCTCATTGCTGTCTTTCTACTGGCCGCGTGGCGGCAGAGGTCGTCTCGCGCCGCAGATGCTTTTCATCCTCTGCAGGCGAGATACTCCCGGACTCGGTTGGCCGCTTCGCGTATCGCGTCGTCTGATGCCGCGTAACACAGTCGGATCGCGCGCCTCGCGGCCTCGCCGAAATCCACGCCCGGCGCAACGGCGACGTTGGCGCACTCCAGCAGCTCAAACGCAAAGGCCAGGGAGTCGTCCGTGTAGCGTGACGCGTCCGCCAGCACATAGAATGCACCCTGAGGCATCGCGGGTATGGCGAATCCCAGCTCGCGGAACAGGCCCACCATCAGGTCGCGCCGCCGTCCATAGGTCTCGCGCATCCGGGCAGTGTCGTCATCTCCTTCTTCGAGCGCCGCCATGGCAGCCTCCTGCACGAAGGCGTTCGGGCTGATGAACAGATTCTGTTGCATGGTCTGGAACGTGCGCATCATGAAGGAAGGCGCGATCAGATAGCCCAGCCGCCATCCTGTCATAGCGTACCGCTTCGAGAAACCGTCCACCACCACCGCATCAGGCCGGAACCGAAGCGCCGTCGTCGCGGGCTCGCCGTATGTCAGGCCGTGGTAGATCTCGTCGGACACGATGGGCAGGCCCAACTCGCACAGCGCACGCATGCGGTCCGGCTCGAGCACCGCTCCTGTTGGATTGGAGGGCGAGTTCAGCAGAATCAGCCGCGTCCGAGGCGTGATCGCGGAGCGGACAGCGTCAGGATCCAGTCGGTAGCCGTCATGAGGATCGCTGGGGACTTCGACCATGCGGCCGCCAAAGAACCGTATGAAGTTGGGGTAGCAGGGGTAATGCGGCGTCGCTGCGATCACTTCGTCGCCGGGCTCGACCATGGCGCCGAAGGCGTACAACATGGCCAGTGAGGAGCCGCCCGTGACCAGCACGCGGTCAGGGCTGATCTCCACGCCATGGAGTCGCGCATACCGTGCAGCAATGGCCTCACGCAGTCGCAGGGTCCCCATCGAGTGGGTATAGTGCGTGAGACCGGCATCCAGCGCAGCATGCGCGGCTTCGCACACCGCCCGAGGAGTTGCGAAGTCGGGCTCGCCCACCTCCAGATGGATGATCGGGCGGCCCTGTCGTTCCAGCTCCTGGGCTCGCTCGAGAACCTCCATGACGAGAAACGGCTGGAGGCCGGCAGCACGAGTGGACATTGCCGCTGTCATGGCTTGTATGCGATACCCACCGATGGGACAATGGCTACGGACGGGACGGTCACATCGTTCTCCGAGAAAGGGCTCCTATGATCGAAGACGCCATGCTTGATGACGCCCGCTTCGATCCTGTGCAGCGCGAGCTGCTCCGGCTGACGGATCGGCTGCTCGGCGCCATCGCGACAGGCGATGCCGCTACCTATGCTTCGCTGTGTGCACCCGAGTTGTCCTGCTACGAGGATGTGTGCTCCTATCGCATTGACGGCGTGGACTTCCATCTGCATCTGGTCGAGCGCGCCGCCGTCGCTCGGGACGGTCAGCCTGCGCGCTGGGACATCCTTACGCCCCGCGTGCAGGTCTATGGCGACGCCGCCGTTGTGACCTACACGCGGCTGATGACCTACCACGCCGAGGAGGGTACCCGCTGGGAGACGTTCAACGAGACGCGCGTCTTTGCGCGGATCGCCGGCGAATGGAAGATGGTCCACTTCCACCGGTCACGCACATGAACGGAGATCCGGGCTCCATCACGCGCGCAGTGCTGCTAGCCGCCGGAAGAGGCAAACGGCTGGGAGACCTGACGGCGAACGCGCCCAAGCCGTTGTTGCCCGTTCGCGGACGCCCCATCATCGAGTGGATCATTGGCGGGCTGCGTGCCGCGGGCATCGAGCGGTTCCTCTGCGTGATCGGCTACAGGGGCGAGATGATCGAACAACGGCTCGGCGACGGCTCGGACCTTGGCGTGCAGATCGGTTATGTCTGGCAGCATACGCACCATGGCACAGGTGCGGCGCTCCGTCTCGGCCGAGCGTTCGCAGCCGATGGTCCGGTCCTCATGTCGTTCAGCGACATCCTCACGGACTACGCGCACTACAGAGACGTGCTCGAGCGCTACCGCTCGGCGCCGTGCGCTGCCGTCATGGGGATCAATCCCATGGAGGATGTGAGCGCCGGCGCCGCCGTCATTCTAGAAGGGGACCGCGTTGTGAGGATCGTCGAGAAGCCCGGTCCGGGTGATCCGACGAGCCGATGGAATCAGGCAGGCGTGACGGCATTCGGGCCCGAGATATGGCCTGTGCTCGATCGTCTGCCGATGTCCGACCGAGGCGAATATGAGATCACGAGCGCCATAGGCATGCTCCTGGCCGAAGGGCATACCGTGCGCGCCGTCGAGTTCCGCGGCTACTGGTCGGATGTCGGAACGCCGCAGGCCTATGCCGACGCCGAGAGGGACTGGCGTGGACCATGAGGTTCCCGCCGGGCTATCCGGCATGGCGCCGCGTCTGGGACGGAGAGACGTGCTTCATGCCGCCCTCGTGGCGTCTGTCCCCTTCCTGAGCGGCAATGAGCGCAGATCGTCGGAGGGAGCGCACAGCATGACACCTGGCATCCGCTATTGCCTGAACACCGCCACCATCAGGGGCCAGAAGCTGCCCATCGAGGAGATCCTGGATATCGCCGTTCAGGCCGGCTACGATGGCATCGAACCGTGGATCGAGGAGATCGAACGGGCACAGGGAGGACCTGACGGCCTCGCACGGCGGCTGCGCGATGTGCCGTTGAAAGTGGAGAGCGCCATCGGCTTCGCCGAATGGATCGTGGACGACCCCGAACGGCGTGGCCGTGGCCTCGAGCGACTCAAGAGGGACATGGACCTGGTGGCCCGCATCGGCGGCACGCGCATCGCAGCTCCTCCAGCAGGGGCGACCGACGTGGCCGGCCTCTCCGTCGCCGTCATGGCCGAGCGCTATCGGGCCATTCTGGAGCTGGGCAGCGCCATGGGAGTCGTGCCTCAGCTAGAGGTATGGGGTTTCTCCAGGACCTTGCGCAGACTGTCCGATGCCGTGGCCGTGGCCATCGAAGCCGACCATCGCCATGCATGCATCCTCGCCGACGTGTATCACCTTTTCAAAGGCGGGTCGGGCTTCGCCGGACTGCGACTGCTCAACGGCCGCGCCATGCACGTGTTCCACGTCAATGACTTCCCTGCCAACATTTCGCCCGACGCGATCCGCGACGCCGATCGGGTATTCCCCGGCGATGGCGTCGCCCCCATCAGCACGATCTCCGGCGACTTGGCCGAGGCCGGTTTCGCGGGAGCGCTGTCGCTGGAGGTCTTCAACGCCGACTACTGGAAGCGTCCTGCCCTCGACGTCGCGCGCGAAGGTCTGCGGAAGATGCGCGCAGCATGGGCGCGCGGCGAGACTCCCCTGCGATAATGCCGGTGTTTGACTAATCAAACTTTTCTCTTGACTCCGTAATCTCCAGCGAGTATCCTTCGTTAAGCAAACGGAGGCCGATCGCCATGGATGAATCAAGCCCGCGCCTGACGGCAACGATGGAGGACTACCTCGAGGGGATCTTTCTGCTGTCACGGGATCGGCGGGTCGTGCGCATGCGAGACATCGCGGGCCACCTCGGGGTCACGCCGTCAACGGCGACGACGACCGTTCAGACGCTCGCCAAACGGGGCCTGATTGCCCACGAGAAGTATGAGGACGTGGTCCTGACCGATCAGGGACGGGCCATCGCCGAAGAGGTTCTTCGCCGTCACGAGGAGCTGCGCTCGTTCCTCGAGGAAGTTCTGCTGCTCGATCCCGACACGGCCGAGGAGGATGCCTGCCGTCTGGAGCACGGCATCAGCGAAGTCACGCTGGACCGCCTGCGGCACTTCGCCTCGGCGATCAGAGGATGCGGCAACGCCGGTGCGGGATGCATGCGCAGGTTCAGGCAGCAGGTGCAGACTGCCGGCGTCACGATGGAGCCATGATGCCTCTCTCTGAAGTGCCTACCGGCAAGGATTTCCGGATCGTCGCCATTCAGGGCGGACGCGCACTGGCCGTTCGGCTCGCGGGGCTCGGGGTCACGGTGGGCAGCGAGGTTCGCAGTCTGATCAACAACCGGCGCGGTCCCATGCTTGTGCTCGTTCGGCAGACCCGGCTTGCTCTGGGCCGGGGTCTCGCTGCGCGGATCATGGTTGCGCCTGTGGAGGCCGCCAGCCAGGGAGACTCAGTCGGTGCCGGCCGCTGAGCGCACCATAGCCCTCGCCGGCAACCCGAACTCGGGCAAGACCTCCCTGTTCAACGCGCTCACGTGAGCCAATCAGCACGTCGGCAACTGGCCGGGCGTCACCGTCGAGCGCAAGGAAGGCTTCCGAGCCACGGACACCGGTCGGGTGCGTATCGTTGACCTGCCCGGAACCTACAGCCTGACAGCCCATGCGCCGGACGAGCGCATAGCCCGCGATTTCGTGCTGCACGGCGGCAGCGACCTGGTGATCGCCGTCGTGGATGCCTCCAACCTCGAGCGCAATCTCTATCTGGTGCTGCAGCTCATCGAGATAGGCAGACCGCTGGTGATCGCGCTGAACATGAGCGATATCGCAAAGGCGCAGGGCATCGCCATCAACGTGCCTGCCCTCTCGCAGCTTCTCGGCGTGCCCATCGTCGAGACATGCGCCAACGTCGGACGCGGCGTCGAAGAGCTATGGACGACGGCGCTGCGAATGCTGGATCATCCGTCGATCCCGCGCGCCCTGTCCTATGGCCGTCAGGTGGATGAAGCGATCGCCGCCGTGCGCCAGAGCCTTGCTCATGCCCCTGAACTGTCCGAACAGCATCCGGACACATGGCTGGCGGTATCGCTCATCATGGGAGATTACACCCATCTGCCCGAGACACGCGAAGCCGATCCGAGGATCCAGCGCGTTCTGTCGGCCGCGCGCAGCGCTGCCCGGCATCTCGAGGAGGTTACGGGCGACACTGCCGAAGCCGCCGTCATCAATGGGCGCTATGGAGCCATTGCGGGCATCGTGCGCAAGGCTGTGGCGTTTCCCAGGGACGGGCGGGAAAGTCCCTCCGACCGCATTGACCGCGTGCTGCTCCATCGTATCTGGGGCATGCCCATACTGCTTGCGGCGGTCGCTGCGACCTTCCACCTCACCTTCAGCATCGGCGACTATCCCAGCGCGTGGATCGAGGCGGGCGCGACGGCCCTCGGCGCGCGCATCGCTCAGTCCATGCCCGACGGGATGCTGCGCTCGCTCATCGTGGACGGCGTCATCGGCGGCGTGGGCGGGGTTATGGTCTTCTTGCCGCAGATCTTCATCCTGTTTGCCGTCATCGCCTTCCTCGAAGACAGCGGCTACATGGCGCGTGCCGCGTTTCTCATGGACCGCACGATGCACCGCATGCGTCTGCACGGCAAGGCGTTCATCCCGATGGTGATGGGCTTCGGCTGCAACGTGCCCGCGATCCTGGCCACTCGGACGCTCGAGTCGCCTCGCGATCGCCTCGTTACCATGCTGGTGGCTCCCCTGATGACATGCAGCGCGCGCCTGCCCGTCTACGCGCTCATCGCAGGATCGCTCTTCGGCGTCTATGCAGGGCTGGCCATCGCTTCGATGTACGTTCTTGGCGTGATGCTGGCGGCAATCGTCGCGCGCGTGTTGCGTCGCTATGTGATGCGAGGCGAGGAGGATCCGTTTGTGCTCGAGCTCCCGCCCTATCATCGGCCCACTGCGCGCGGAGTGATCATCCACACGTGGGAGCGTGGCAGACTGTTCCTCCAGAAGGCGGGCACGGTCATTCTCGCCGGAGCTGTGCTCATGTGGTTCCTGAGCGCGTTTCCGTGGGGCGTCGAGATGGGCGGCCCGGAGTCCTACGCGGGACGGCTCGGGCGGTGGACCGAGCCGGCAATCCGGCCGCTGGGGCTGGGAAGCAACGAGGCAGTCGCTCTAATCTCGGGCTTCGTGGCCAAGGAGATTGTCGTCTCGACCTTAGGCGTTCTGTACGGACTCGGCTCGGAGGCCGACACCGCGGCTCTCGGGCGCGCCATCGCCTCGAGCTCGCTCACTCCGCTGGGCGGCTACGCCTTTATGGTGTTTGTGCTGATCTATTCGCCGTGTCTGGCAACCATCGCGGCGATTCGACGCGAGTCGGGGTCATGGAAGTGGGCCGCGCTTGCGCTGGGCTATCTCACGGCGCTCGCGTGGCTGGCGGCCTTCGTGGTGTATCAGGGCGGGCGCCTGTTGGGTCTGGGATAGAGTTACCGCGCGGACAGGAGGAGAGACATGCTCGAAGCCCTCATCGTCGGTCTTGTCGTCGTCTTCGCGACGATGGCGGTAGCGCGCCACGTCCGGCACGAGGTGGCGCCAGGCGATGGGGGCTGCGCCGACTGCTCGGAGAAGTGCGGCTCCCACGACTCTTGCCCCATCGCGCTGGCCAAGGAACGGTACAGTCAGCGCGGCGCGCCGCGTGGCCGGAAGCCAGACGCTGAGCTGTAGGGGCCCAAGCCGCAGACGGCCGGATCCGTGGGTCTCGCGCTCATGCAGCGGGCTGCCCCTCAGAACAGCCCTCGAATCCACGCCTGCAGCTTGATGAGCAGGTGCGCGCTCGTAGCGACGATGCTGATGGTTCCCACACCAACGGCGCCGCCCAGCAGCAGAAACGCGCCGTCTCGATTGAGCAAACCGACGCCGATGGCCATGATCCCTAGCGCCGGGAGCGTGTTCATGAAGGGCAGAGGCAGGAACAGGATGAGTCCGTTGGCGATGATCAGCAGCGCCAGCAGCCGCAAGGCCACGGCGTTCTCGAGGAACAGCCAGCGGGGCCGGGACACCTTCTCGATTCGTTCCATGAGATGAACGCCCCGCCGGCGTATGGCCCCGACTACCTTCGGCGAGAGGCGATGGCCGCGGACTCGTCGGGGCAGCCACGGATAGCGGAGCCCCGCAACGAGCTGAAACCCCAGCGCGATGTAGAGCATCCCGACGACGCCCGACGCTCCGGGCGGCAGTACGGGGATGAGGGTCGGAATGGCGACCACGAACAGCAGCAGGCCGAAGCCCCGTTCGGCCACCCGATCCATGATCTCGCCGACGGTTACATGACCGTCTCCGTCGCTGTCGAGAGCGGCGCGCAAGGTGGCAGATAGCGGGACTTTCTCGGGGGTCTGTGTCACGGATGATCGCGGCGCCGCATGGCGCCTGATGACTGTACGCTCCGCGCCCACGAGCAGGTTCCTCTGCGGGTGCGCCGGCGGAGCTGCAGGAGACTCGCCGGTTCGTGCCTAACCGAATGGCATGGAACGTTCGATCGGTTGGCTCGCCATATGGCTCCTTGGGTGCCTGGTAGCGCTCAGCCCGGCTGGCAGCGGCGACGAGGGGCGGCATCATGCCGGGAATGCTGCCGTGCGCGTGACGTTCGACGGGCGCGGCCGCGTTCGGTCGTTGCGCAATCTGGCCACGGCAACGGAGTGCATCCACGGCGAAGGGAGCATTCCCCTGCGAGTGTTTCGCAACAGGGACGGCTCACTCGTGGAAGAGAGCCTGCGGTGCCTCCAGGTTCGCTCGTCTGCCCGGAGCATTCGGGTCCGGTATGCCGGCGCAGAAACGTCGGCGGCGGTAGCCGTAACCATTCCCCGCGAGGGCGCGGCGACACGGTGGCGCGTCGAGATCCGCAACACGGGCGCCGACGACATCGCCGAGGTGATCTTCCCCGCGCTGGAACAGGTCCGCATCGGCAACGACGGTTCCGACGACGTTCTCGTCAGGCCCAACCGCTACGGCCAGCGCATTCCGGATCCGGCGCGCAACCTCGAACGCAAGCCCGGCGAGATCGTGGACGGCCTGACATATCAGGGATGGTGGAATCAGCCGCGCCTCATCTACCCCGGCAGCGCGGGCATGTTCTGGATGGACCTGCACGATGCCACAGGCGGGCTGTACATGGCCTCCGAAGACCGATCGCTCATCGGCGGTTTCCTCGAGACGACCCCCGCGACGGGCATCGGTATGGCAATCGGCAAGTATGTTCGGATCACCCGGCATCAACGGCTCGCTCTGGATGCTGTCATCGGCATCCATCAGGGCGATTGGCGATGGGGGGCCCGAGTCTATCGGACCTGGGCCGAGAGGTTCATGGCGCGTCCGAACGTGCCGGCATGGGCGCGGGAGATGCCCGACTGGCGCTGGCAGGCGATGATCTGGAGCATGGGCATGGAGCGCCCGTCCCTGAAGGCCCAGTACCGATGGGCGGACGTTGAGCGCCGGCTCATGGATGAGGCGTTGGCCCTGCATACGCCCACGATAGGTCTGGCCGGTCAGGAGTTCATGGGACACGACTTCGGGTGGTGGTGGCCCGATCCCACGCTGGGCACAGAACAGGAGCTCCGGCAGGTCATGCAGCGGATACGCCGCCGCGGCGGGCGTGTGGTGCCCTACATCAACCCGATCTACACATGGGAGGGGTTTCCGCAGGTACGGCACGCCGACGATCCGGAGTTGCAGCGGCGTCTTGCTCTCGCTCCTCCCGAGAAGGACGCGCTCCGACCCCTGTGGGAGCGCCACCGGGCAGATGTGGCCCGCAAGCTCGATGGCGCCTATGGCTACGTAGAGCAGCACTACTTCGGCAACATGGCGCAGACGTGTCTGGCGAGCCGCCGCTGGCAGGACTATGTCCTCTGGTGGACGCGCAAGTACGCGCGCGACTACGGTTTCAGCGGCGTGCAGTGGGATCAGCTCGGGGCCTTCCCCCAGCAATACTGCACCGACTGGTCCCACGGGCATGCCCATGCGGGCGCAGGCGCTCAGGGCATACTGGAGCTGAGCCGGCGCATCTTCCGCGATCCTAAGTTCGCGGTGCCGCGCGACTTCTACATCTGGTACGAGGGCGCATCGGACGTGGCCGCTCAGCATCTGCACATGGGGCACGCCGGCTACGACATGTGGATGCCGTTCGGCTTCCCCGAGATGATCGCGACGACGTTCCCCGACCGCATCTTCAGCGGCGACTATCCCAGCCTTCCGGGCACGTCCGGGCCAGCCATCGTGCGCGCCCGGCGTTCCGTCGAGCTTGCGTTTCTGGCCCGTTCACGCCTCGGCGCCGGAGCCGGCGAGTATGGCCGCAAGGTCGAGGCCGTCGGAAGACTGCTGAGCGCCCTGAAGGGGCTCTACTGGTACACGCTCTATCGGGGTGCGGAGGGGGTGCGCGCGCCCGAGGGAGTCCTGGCAAGCGTGCTCGAAGTGGATCGCCGCACATGCCCGTTCGTTTCAGGACCGACCGTGGTTGTGCCGATCGTTTCTCTGAGCCGCAAGCCCGCGGTCGTCACGGTGAAGGTGGATGGCAGGCTCTACGGCTTCGCCGGAATGCCGTATGCCATGTGGTACCCCGGCGAATGGAGCGGCCATTCGCGTCCGGTCCAGCTAACGCGCGACGCCGATGGATGGCTCGTGGCGCATCTGCCCGAAATGGGTCAGACCAGCCCGTTCAGCCGCGAACAGGCCTACTGTGAAGAAGACGACACCGTCTCGAGCTTCGGCGCGCTTGTGCTCAGCGCCGAGCCGATCCGAAGGCTCACCATCATTGCGCCGTCCACGATCCCGCGCGGCCAGGAGGTCGTCTTCAGGACAGTGGAAGAGCGTCTCGGCGGCGAGGGCACATGGCTGCAGGGCAAACCCGGCGAGGCCATGGGTATCGAGCCCGTTCGTTTCTCTGACGGCGACTTCTCCGTCGTCCAGCACAGGGGCGTTGCCTGCTGGAAGATAGGCGTGCCCGAGTCGTCCTATCTGTACTTCCGCGTCAGCAAGGACGCGGCCGGACGCTGCGATGGCGTGCTCAAGGTCATGCTCCTGTACTTCGATGACGTGCCCGGAGCCTTTCGGCTGCAGTACAACTCCTCCGACGCGCTGGCCATGCCCTATCGGTTCGGCGAGTTCAACGCCGACTACAAGGCGAGCGCCTGGGTCCCCAAACGGGGAACGGGGACGTGGCGCACCGCCGAGCTGCTGCTGCCGGACGCGCGGTTGCGCGGAGCGATGAACGGAGGGGCCGACATCAGGCTCGACGCGTGGGGCGGAACCCACCTCATCGGCGCGATCACCGTCGTGCCAGTCAACGTAACGAGCGTACCGGTGGGCGGAGTGACCCTCAGCATTGGCAATGACGTGCGCCGCACCGACGCACAGGGCATCCTGCGTTACCGTTTCCGCCCCAGCGACCCGACAGGCTGGTATGTCCTCGATGGCCGCCGCAACGACCGCTCCAACCTCCTGCCGGCCACCGGCCGGATCAAAGTGGCCGAGTAGGCGCTGTTCCGCTAGCGGGCACGCATCGCGGCTATCGTGCCAGAGGCGGGCCGCCTGATCACAGGCTCGGCTCACGCCACAGGCGCGAGTCCTGCCGCACGGACCAGGTTTCCTGACCGGTATCCACTGATGCGGTCCAGCCGTCGGGCGAGAGAGCGAGGCGGGCGCTGCGGGCGGTCGCATCGGTGGGCGGCGCCGGAAGTCCGAGCGCCTCGATGCTGGCCGACCAGCGCCCATGGCGGTCATGATGGGCGCGCTGAGCGTGGTAGACGGCCATGAGCCACATGCGCACGGGCTCAGCGGGATCGGGGCGAAACTCGGCGCGATCCGGCTCGGCGTCCGTGAACTGGACGTAGCCCCATGTTTCCGGTCGGTGCATGTCGACGGCGCCCTGGGGCGACCAGACCCAGTTATCCTCGGGCTTGCCCGGCGTCTTCACGTATCGGCCATCCACGACCGCCACTTCCCATTCGACGCGTGAAAAGTTGATGCGCCAGGTGTCGCCTGAAACGGGCGGGCATCGGCATCCGGCATGCTCAGCAAAGGCGGTCCACGGAAAGGCCAGGGCGACCGACCATCCGCGATCCGTGTCGCGCGGGTCGTTGATCGTGCCATCCACATGGACCGCGGTCCTCAGCCCCGGAATCTCCCATTCGTTCAGCGCAGGGCCGCCGTCGCGGTAGGGTTTGACGAGCCTCAAGTCCCACTCGGTGTTCAGTGCGTTGATCTCGATCTCGAAGTAGCTGTGGTTGTCGCCGTCGGGGTCTATGAACACTTCGAAGTCAGGGTCGTGAAAGATGACCGAGTCGTGTTCCGTCAGCGTCGCCCACACATGCGGCTCCTCGATCTCAGCTCCAACATAGAGGCATGCGTCGTCCCACAGGAGCTTCGCACGGGTTCGGAAGCGGGGCGCGGGACGCGCGCTCCCTTCGATGTCCACGAAGTCCTCGGTCCAGGCCGCCCGCTGCCACATGGGCTGGTCGAGCCTGCCGTTGATATCAGGCGGCTCGGGCGTGCGGCAACACACATAGCGTCTCGGGATCATCGCGTCATCGCCTCCAACCGTGCACATCGGCGCTCTATCCCCAATACGGCTCCTGACGGGGTTCTGATCCATAGTGCATTCGCGGGCTGGTGCAAGCCGCCCTGCTTGCCGTGTCAATGAACAGCAGGCCGTCGGCCAGACGCGTACCGACGCCCGTAGGCTACGGGTACAGACCGGGGAAATGCCAGTCGGAGACATGTGGGCGCCCCCGTCATGTTGAATGGAGCGTCGTATGCCGCAGACAGGGAGATTGGTATGCCGACCGTACTGAAGGGCTCTCGCCACCGCGAGAGGCAACCGTCGAGCGGGTGGCCACGAGTCCTCGGAGCGACCGCCGTGCTCGTGATCCTCGCCGTGTCCGTGGCCTTCCGGCCAGGGGGGCTGTACGGCTTGGGCAGGAGGTACGAACCGAGTCGGGACGACGGCCCGCAAACGCCCAGCCTGCCGCCGCCTGGCTACACGATCAAGGGCAACATCTCGGTCGATACTGGCGAGAGGCTCTACCACGCTCCCGGCATGCGCGACTACGACATCACCGTAATCGATCTCAGTCGTGGCGAGCGCTGGTTCCGCACGGAGGAGGAGGCCCGGGCCGCTGGCTGGCGCCGGGCCGGCCCGCAGCCCCCGATATACCGGCCGTAGCCGGAACGGGGGTGACCTGGTTGTTGCTGTTGTAGGTCCAGCCTCCCGCGCCGCCCAGAAGGTTGCTGGCGAGATCGTACTGGCAGACGCCGGTGTAGGCGCAGTTGAGCCCGCCGGACTGGTACTGGATCGCTGCCGCATCCCCGAGGCCGGGAGCCCTTCTCATGGCCGAGGCCGGGCTCCGTACATGCTCCAGCCGATCCAGCCGTGCTCGCCTTCTGGCAGGGACAGCGTACGCGTCTCGGCGCCGCGACGTTCGCGGGCCTTGACGTTCCACACGTTGCCGGAACCGATCTCGCGCACCCCCATGAAGCATGCCGCGGCATCCACGGTGTCGAACATGGGGCGCATGTCGTCCGCCGCGATGCTCCCCGGGCCGTAGTTGAACAGCCCGAAGACCTCGGTGCGTCCTCCGTCGCTGGTGCGGAAGCGGACTCCCTTGCCCTCGTTCTTGGCGCCGCATATCCACAGATCGGCACCGGCGTTCCGTACCAGGCCGACGTCGTCGTCGCCTTCGGGGTTGAGATGCCGGGCCCACATCCGCTGGCCCTGGCTGCGGAGGTCCACGCGCGCCGGGCAGTCGGTGGCGAAGATGTCGCCCCGGCCGGACCCGACGATGGTGACGCCGCAGCTTTCCGCCACCATGGTGCGCATCGTTGAGCGGTTCTCGAGCGTGACGGTCGGGCCGCCGAAGGAGTCGATGTTCTGGAACTTGACCACCGGCGCCGAGGCGTCGGTTACGACAAAGGCGGCCTTATCTCCGCCGATGATCCGTCCCCAACCCAATCCGAGGATGTGGCGAACGCTGCCATGCACCCGGACCTCGCCCCGAACTTCGTACCAGTTAGGGTCAGGACCGCCGCAGCCCCGCATGTACACAGTCGTCTTGCCCGCCTTGGCCGCCGCATCTATGGCCTTCTGGAATGCGGCGGTATCGTCCTGGTTGTCCCCTGCCATCGCGCCAAAGTCGTTGGCGCATACCCACTTCGATGGATCCGTCTCCCACCGGACGACCGGCTCGGGCTTGATGGGCAGATTCAGCCCCTTCGCGGGCGTATCGAAGAGGGACCGCGCGGGGTGCGAGAGGTATTCGGGCACATCGGGGCCCACGGCATCGCCGCCGGGCGACGCACTGCTGACGGCTTTCTCGAAGCCCCGCGTCGTTACGTTGCGCAGGTAGAGGACGCCCTTGTTGACGATAGCCGACCCGGAACGCGCCGCACCGCCGCCGACGTTGGTGAATCGACCTCCCGTCAGTGCGATGACCCCCGCCCACCAGAACCAATCGTTGCTCATGTCGCAGAGGATGGCCTGCGGGGTGTTCTCCACGATGAGGTCCTCGATCCCGACAGCATGCCCGTTCACGACGACGCCGACCTTGCGGCAGTTGCGGATCGTGATGCGGCTCAGCGTCTGGCCCCACATCCACGTGCTGTTGATGCCGGTCTCAAAGCCGTCAATGGTCACGTCCTGGATGAGGTTCGGGCCGCTCATGCCCATGAAGCCCGATTCGACGCCCACACGGCCCCTGCAGATCACCCGGACGTTCTTGAGGATGCCCGTGTTGGTCGCGAAATAACGGATGCCGTCGGTGGATGGGTTGTGGCCGACGTCCACGGTGAAGTTGCGCAGATTGCGCATGAACCAGTCGGCCGAGCCCGGGTCCTTCTCGCGAGGATGCGTGCGGAGCACGGCCGAGCAGTCCTTGACGCCGTCATCGAGCTTGATCACGACGCCATCGCGGCTTTCGCCGTAGATCCACGGGCCCAACGGATACCTGTGCACCAGCGAACGGGTCAAGCGATAGACGCCGTTGGGCAGATAGAGGACGCGCGATCGGCCATCGTTCAGGCACTCGTCGAGGCCGCGTTGGAGTGCGTCGGTATCGTCGGTCTTGCCGTCGCCTCTGGCGCCCAGGTCGCGCTTCGCATCCAGCACCGATGGATCGGCGGGAAAGCGAACGCGTCCGATCGTGTCGGGACGTGCGGTTGCAGTTGGACGAGTCGGAGACGATGGTCGAGCCTGCGCGCCGCTAGAGGCCAGCGTAATGGCAAGCAGCGCCACTATATGGTTCATGGGTATATCCTCACGGATCGGCAGGCAACCACGCGAAGCTCGGCTCCGAGGCTGCCGTGGTAAGCTTCTGATGCATGGGCATTATAGCGAACATCCTGGTCCGCCTCGTGGTCGGTCGTCTCTTCGCCATGCGACCGAAACTGGCGGTCCGGCACGGCAGACTCATCGCCGCAACGTCACTCAAGGGCGCGCTGTTCACCCTCTGCCTGAATCTGCGCACGGTCACCGTGGACCCCCGGCTGCAGATGATCCGCATCACAAGCCGACGAGCGTGGCTCTTCCGATCCGTCCGCCGCATCCCCTTCGACGCGATTGCCCGCGTGGTCTACGACTGGACCGACGTGAATCCCCTTCAGAGCATGCCGCTGGCCGTGTATCAGGAGCTGGACCTCTACACGGTCAGTGTGGCGCTCAAGACGGACGAGACGGTGGTCCTGTGCAGGTTCTTCGGTATGGGCGACTGGGTGAACGAGCACTTCATGCCGGACTGGGTCTTCTGGGACGATCAGCTTGCCGCTGAGCTGGCCCGGGGTTCGCAGGAGGAGGAGTCGCGCGCGTTCGCGTTGGCGGTTGCGCGCGCCGCCGGCGTGGACCTCGATCGGGCTTAGCCTGCCGGCGTTTCCACCTCTGCGCTATCGCGATAGCCGAGCCGACAGGCGCGGAACCACGCTCGAGCGTCATGAGGGATCTGCACCGGACCGGCATAGAGATGCCACCGCCGCGAACTTGTCGGCTCACCGGTAGGCGGTCGGGGAGGCTCGCCTCCTTGTGTCGGCGCGTCGAACGTATAGGCGATCGAAGCGCCTGGCGTCGGGCAGGTCGCGACGGTCCGGCCCCGCTCGTCACGGCGCACGATCGGCGGCGCGGTGACCTGCCATTGCCCTCCCGGCCTGAACCGTTCGATGAGCTCCTCCTCGGGCATGAGGCCGAGATCGCCGCACTCGCGCTGCCATCGATCAAGCTCCCGACGAAGTCGCCTGAGCGCCGATGCATGGGCCGGATCATTGGCGAGATTGCGCACTTCGTGCGGATCGTTCTCGAGGTCGTAGAGCTCTTCGCGCGGTTTAGCGGGAGCCATGAACAGCCGCTGGTCAGCAGTGAGAAGCCGAGGGGTTTCGCCTCGGCCGACGGCTGCGGCTTCCTCGGCGTGCAGTCGGCGCAGTTCCTGCATGGTCGGGGTGACTTCGCCGTAGGCATTGTGCTGGGCATAGGGGCGATCGGGGTGCAGGTTGCGGATGTACCGGTACCGCGCGTCGCGTACCGTGCGGACGGTATCGCACTGCTCATCCATACGGTCGCGATGGCCGAACACGACCGTCCGCGGTCTGGCGGGGGCCTTGCCGTCATTCGTGTAGAAGGGGCGCGCCTGCATATGCTTCGGGATGGGCAGCCCTGCGATGCTGAGCGTGGTCGCGCTCAGATCCATGAGGGTCACGAGATCGCGCCGCGCGCTTCCCGGCTCCACCTTGCCCGGCCAGCGCACGATCAGGGGAACGCGAAGACCGCTGTCGTAGGGCCAGCGCTTGGCACGCGGCAATCCCCTTCCGTGGTCGCCCCAGAAGAACACGACGGTGTTCTTCGCCAGGCCGTCCTCTTCGAGCTGCCGGAGGATGGCGGCGGCCTGCTTGTCCATGGCCGTGATGTTGTCGCTGTAGCGCGCCCAGTCCTTGCGCACGGCAGGCGTGTCGGGATAGTAGGGAGGGATGGGAGCTTTCGCCGGGTCGTGCCGCTCCGACGGAGGCACATCGCGCATGTTCCGCTCGTACACGTCGTCCGGCACCCGGATCTGCGACTCGTGGGTCACGAGGAAGTTGAACACCGCAAAGAAGGGCGTTTCGGGGCTTGGACGGTTCCGCCAATGAGCCTGGTTGCTGCTCTCGTCCCAGGCGGTGATGGGCGCTTCGAAGTTGTAATCCGTCTTGGCGTTGTTGGTGCAATAGTAACCAGCCTCACGGAGGTACTCGGTGAAACAGCGCACCTCAGGCGGGGGCACGCCGCGCGAGCGCATGTGCATGGTCCCGATGGAGGTGGGATACATGCCCGTGATGATGCTCGATCGGCACGGAGCGCACACGGGACTCACGGCAAAGGCCAGATCGAACCGCGCTCCCTCGGCGGCAAGCCGATCCAGATTGGGCGTGCGGGCATACTCGGCGCCCGGGTAGACCCCCGCGTAGCATCCAATGTCGGGATTGATGTCTTCGCAACTAATCCAGAGTATGTTAGGGCGCATCGGGTTCTCCTTCCGTCCGATGGGAATGCCTGCGGGCACGTGAATGGTTGCCGCCATGCTCGCCGCAATGAGGTCCCGACGAGTGATGGTAGGTTCTGTCATGCGATCATCGTACCCAGGCGCTCGGCGCGGCTCATCCCGCAGTGCCGTGCCCGGAGCCCGTTATGTAGTTGTACTCCGATCCGAACACGCTGTGGGGGATGAAGTAGATGGCCAGCGTTGCGAGACCCGCGAGGACGACGCTCCAACGGCATTCGCGCCGGCCTCGATTGCGCCACAGCGCGAGCAGCCAGAACGCCAGACCGACTACCACCTTGTTGTCCGTCCAATCATAGCCGAACGGGAAGCCGGACCACCAGACGCCGAAGGCATACCACTGCACGAGCGGACCGAGGATGAAGCCGCCCAGCAGCAGCGTGACCAGGGTGGCGTAGAGGTAGCGTCGGACGCCGTGGCCCAACAGTCCCGCGAGGGTCGTGCGCATGGCAACCAGCATGGAGACGAAGATGGCCACAATGTGGGCCACGAGCGCTGCGCCGGGTACAGGAGCCTTGTAGCGAGCATAGATCGGCCGCTCGCCCGTGATCGAGAACGGCTGGGCTGCCGCTGTCGGAGCTATCTCGACGAAGTACTCGTATTTGCCCGCACGCTCCCTCAGGCT
Source organism: Chthonomonadales bacterium (assembly GCA_012517255.1). Classification (GTDB taxonomy): domain Bacteria; phylum Armatimonadota; class Chthonomonadetes; order Chthonomonadales; family CAJBBX01; genus JAAYVH01. Next base: position 42,148 of record JAAYVH010000138.1, on the reverse strand, counting down.
GGGAAGCGCGACGCCGATGCCGGCCACGGTCCGCGACCTGCCGCGTCCGGCGATGGCGAAACTGCCCCGTTCCATCGGCACAGTCGTCCACGGGTCCTTCGAGCGGAACCGACGATACCGCACCTGGGCTCGAAGACCGTCGGGCACGGGATCGGTGATCGCCACCGAAAGACCCTGCCCGATGGTCTGGCTCCGCATGCAGATGAACGTCACGGTCCCGGCTTCCGTCTGCACCGAACCGCGCAGCGGGTACGTGGGTCCTGTCCGATCTTGATAGGCCAGCGATCCGAGCGTTACCAGCGCCGCCACGGTCCATGAGGCGATGCTGGCAGCCCGTCCCGGTCTTGTGTTCACACGCCCTCCCTTCGGCCGACGAGGCCGATACCGACGACCAGATTCTGATACTCCTCGGCCACACGTGTCAAACGGATCTCGAAGCCGACGCTCGCGGCGCGAGGACGCCGGCGAACCTGCCGCGAACTCTCTAGACGAGGGATCCTATCCATCAGAAGTGGGGGCACCGCACGCCATGCAAATCGCCGGAGTCGACATCGCTATCTTTGTCGTTTACTTCGCGATCGTTATCGCCTTGGGCTACGCTGCGTCACGCCGGGGCGCCTCAACCAAGCGCGACTACTTCCTCGCCGGCGACAAGCTGCCCTGGTGGATGGTTGGCGGCAGTATCGTCGCCGCGAACGTGAGCAGTCACCACTTCGTCGGGGTGATGGGCGTTGCATATACACGCGGATTCGTCGCCATGACCATCGAGTGGGGCGCCATCCTCATCGGCTTCAACGCTCTCCTGTGGGTGTTTCTGCCGTTCTATTTGCGCAACGGCTTCTACACCATGCCGGAGTTCCTCGAGCGGCGCTTTGGTTCAGCCGCGCGGAGTTCCTACGCTGCCCTCATTCTGCTGACCTACGTGTTCGTCGAAGTCAGCGCCGTGCTGTATCTCGGCGCGCTCGCCATCCACGCGCTGCTTGGCGTGCCCATCCTGTGGAGCATTATCGGCATGGCCGCCTTCACGGGCATCTACACGATCGCCGGAGGCCTCCGGGCCGTGGTGTGGACGGAGATGCTTCAGCTAGGCGTCCTGCTGGCAGGCGGGATTGCGCTATCCATCGTCACCATTCGTGCGGTTGGCGGATGGGATGCTGTCATGGCCACCTCCTCCGAATGGCATCTGCTGCTGCCGGCGAACGATGCCGACTTCCCCTGGACGATGTTCCTCGGCGGCGTGCTGTGCATCAGCATCTTCTACTGCGCCGCCAACCAGTTCATCGTCCAGCGCACGCTGGCGGCCAAAGACGAATGGCATGCCCGCATGGGCGTGGTATTCACCGACTACCTCAAGTTCCTCATGCCTCTGCTCATCATTGTTCCGGGGCTCGTCGCGCCGCAGCTCTACCCGAACCTCGAGAAAGGCGACATGGTGTTTCCGACCCTCGTGCGCAACCTGTTGCCCGTGGGGCTGGTCGGGCTGGTGATGGCCGGTCTCATCGCGGCGATCATGTCGCATATCTCCGGCGCGGTGAACTCCTGCACCACCATCGCAACGGTGGACTTCTACCTGCGCTACCTCCGCAAGGATGCCTCCGACCGTGAGGCCATCCTGTTCGGCAAGATGGCGGGAGCCGTGATCATGGTGTTCGGGGTCATCTGGGCCGCGACGCTCATCGCGCATTCCGACAAGCCCGTGTTCATCTATCTGCTCAATGCCTACGGCTACTTCACGCCAGGCATTGCCACGATGTTCCTGCTGGGCATCCTCTGGCGGCGCACCACGCATGCAGGCGCCCTGACAGCCGGCGCGCTGACCATACCGCTCTCGATCGCTCTGGAACGGGCGCTGCCTGGCATGCCGTTCATGAACCGCACCGGCATCGCTTTCTGGGCATGCATGGCCGCATGCGCCATCGTGAGCCTCTTCACGAGGCCCAAGCCGGACTCCGAGCTCGTGGGGATGATCTGGAATCCCGACAGCCTGCGCCTGCCAACCGAGATGCGCGAGCGCATGCGCGGGCTGCGCAACCCTGCCCTGTGGTGGGCTATCATCACGGCCATTGTGCTGGCGTTCTACGTGAAGTACCGCTGACAGCAGGCCCTCAGAGCACGCGTCGCAGCCACTCGGTCATGAGCCGGTACAGGTGCCGATGCCGGCCCTCGATGCCATGGTGCTTGCCGGGATAGAACATGGTCTCGAACTGCTTGCCCTTGTCCTGCAACGCCGATGCGAGCCGGGCCGCATTCTGGAAGTGGACGTTGTCGTCCATGGTGCCATGGATCAGCAGAAAACGGCCCTTGAGTCGCTCGGCGAAGTGGACCGGCGAGCCCTCGCGATATCCGTCCTCGTTGTCGCACGGGCGGCGCATGTAGCGCTCGGTGTAGATCGTGTCATAGAGCTTCCAGTCGGTCACAGGCGCAACGGCTATGGCGGCTCGGAACACCTCGGCGCCCTTGAGGATCAGGCTGGATGCCATGTAGCCTCCGTAGCTCCACCCCCAGATGGCGATGCGCTTGGGATCCACGAACGGCAGACTGCCGAGGAACCTCGCTCCCGCGATCTGGTCGCGCACCTCCCACTCGCCCAACCTCAGGTACGTGATCTTCTTGAATGCACTGCCCCGGGAGCCGGTGCCTCTGTTGTCACAGAGGAATATCACGTAGCCGCGCTCAGCCAGATAGTGGTACCAGAGCGCGCCCTTGCCTCCCCATGCGTTCACAACTACCTGCGAGCCAGGACCGCCGTAGGTGTGCATCAGGGCTGGATACCGTCGTGCGAGATCGAAGGGCCTGGGCAGCAGTATCCGACCGTGCAGGGTCTCGCCGTCGGCCGTCTGGAATGTGAGCAACTGCCACCCGTTCCCTCCGTTCGCCGGATGCGCCGGATCGAACGCAGGCGTGGCTCCTCGGGCGATGCCGTAGGCTTCCAGATTCGGCGATCCGTCGGCGACCAGGGTGTCGAGGAGTTCGCCGGATGAGGCGCGCAGGGAGACGGTGGCCGGCATGTTGAGCGACGAGTGCACGTGAATGAAGTGGGCTGCATCGGCGCTGAAGATGGCGGCATGCCGACCCGGCGTGCCGCACAGCTCCGCGGGGGCGCCGCCGTGGAGCGGCACGCGCAGGCTGCGTCGCTCGGTCGGCGCCGGCGTCGCGGCGATGACATAGGCGCAGTCTGCGCGCCCGTCCACGCAGAGGATCTCCTCGATGTCACACTCCGCAGGCGTGACGGGGCCGAAGCATGTGCCGTCAAGGGCGTAGACGTACGCCCGGCGCCAACCGTCACGCTCCGAAGGCCACAGGAACCGGTCGGTACCCTCAGCGAAGTGGAGTTTGCCCGGGTGATCCACCCATCGCTCATCGGACTCCTCGATCACCGTTGCGGCTCGGGCCGTGACCGGATCCACCTTGAGCAGCAGCAGCCGGTTCTGCAAGCGAGGAATGTATTGGACGAGCAGACCCGAGCCGTCCGGGAACCACTGAAGGTGCGCAAGGTAATGCTCCTCCGAGGGCACGCAGTCGGACAGATCGGCCCATGTCGTAGTGATGGACTTCCCGTCGAGCTGAAGGAAGCCAAGCCGCACGGTCGGGTTCGGATCGCCTGCCTTGGGGTAGCGGGTGCGCCGCGGATCGGCATGTGGCTGATCGTACTGAGATAGGAGCACCTCGGGTACCTGCGACTCGTCCTGCTGAAGGAAGGCGATCGCCTTGCCATTCGGCGACCATTCCCATGATCGAGCCAGTCCCAACTCCTCTTCGTAGACCCAGCCGCAGCGACCGTTGTACAGCGTCTCCGATCCGCTATGCGTGAGCCTGAGCTCCTGGCCGGTCGCGATGTCGACGACCCACAGATCGTTATCACGAACCAGACCGATCCTCGAGGCGTCAGGAGAGAACGCAGGATGAAACTGGGGGCGTTCGGATTGCGTGATTCGGCGGAGCGCGCCTGCTTCCAGGTCGTACACAAACACATCGCCGCACGGCTTGAAACGGGCGGGAGCCTCGGTGGTGAGCATCACGTATCGCTCGTTCTTCGACAGCGTGATGGCGTTGATGGAAAGGCGCTTGCGCTTGCCGTCCTTGACGTAGGTCAGCGTACGCGGGTCCAGCATCGGCTTCCGTTCGCGTGTCGAGAGGTCATAGGTCCAGGCGGTAGTCAGCTTCGAGCCCGGATACTCCTCGAGATACGCGATGCGCCGATTGTCTGCCAACCAACGCGGAGCGCGAAGCCCCTTGTCATCGAGGGCCTTGGAGCGAAAGATTGCGTCGAGCGCCAGACGGCGCGAGGCATGGGAAGCCACGGCGGCGGTCCTCCTGTGGTGCGGCCTGTCAGTTCGGTGTGACGATTATTGCACGCTCTCGGGCATGATCTGCGGCGTGTTGTCCCGCCACCTCCAAGCCGCGGCTCGCACGGGTGAGCGATCCGCAAGCCCGTGGGGGCCAATCAACCGCCGAGCGGAACGTTCGCGACGAGGAACGCTGCAGCGCGCGGTTGGTTCGCCCACGTCTGCGGTAACGCGGCAGTTCGCCGCACCAAGGGCGTACCAGCCGGTCGGGACCTCGGTTGGTCTGGTTGCGACTCTGGTCGTCCGGCTGATGCGCCCCCACGGCATGCGCGCGCCTGCTCAATGATGTGCCAGATCTGCCACCGTCATTCCCGCGAAGGCGGGAATCCATTGCCGAACTCCGGGTCTCCGCCAACGGCATGCGGGGATGCCGGCGACCGTGCTTGGGCCTGGGCGACGGAAGGCCCGATTACGCCCGAAAGCGGTCGTAATACAGTGTGTCGTAGAGGATCTTGCCGATGCCGGCAATGGTCAGGAACGTCATCGCGGCCTGTTTGGCGCGCACGGGACCCATCTGATTCCCATCCGGCGCCAGACCGATCGCCAGCACAAGGATGGCGAGCGAAGCGACCCTGCGAAGCAGGCGCAGGACAAAGCTTCCGTCGAGCAACGCTCCCATGGCATCATTCTATCAGGCCTGGTCGCCGTCGGCAAGCGACATACGGTACCGATTGCGGCGGCGCTTGCCCGTGGCCATGTACCAGCCCTGGAGCTCAAAGCCCATCGCGGCATGAAACCTGTTGACGTAGTCATTGTCGTCGGCGTCGGTATTCAGGTAGATGCCCTTGACCCCGATCGAGCGGGCCGCCTCGACGATGCCGCGAGTCAACGCCTTTCCGGCTCCCAGCCCCTGAGCTTCCGGCGCCACGCCGATCGAGCACAACTCGAACTCGTCCGACTCGTCCACTTCGGGCAGCGTCATCTCGCCGTCGGCTCCGGCGGGCGCCGACACCTGCAGCCGCCCTTGCAGCACGCCCACGGATGTCTGCCAGACGATGCCGAACACGCGCGGATGCGTCAGCACCCCGACGATGATATGCGGCGCCAGCGAGAGGATGCGGCGCTTAAGGGCGCGCGAAAAGGCGGGCGGGTCGGCGAAGCCGGCCGCGAAGCCGATCAGCCTGCCTTCCGCCTCCGCAACCAGCAGCGCACCGCGCGGGTACTCCATCACCGCGCGGTAATACCGGCTCAGGAACCCCTCGCCGAGTTGCGTCAGCACGAAGCCGGGGAAAGCGTGCGTGTGGATACGGGCAACGGCCGGCAGATCGGCGCCGGTCGCCGCGCGCACGGTTACCGCGGGTCTTTCGTTGGGTCTCCTATCCGCTGTGGCAGCAGTCATGGAGCCGCTTCACCCCCTCCCAGACCTCCCCGTTGCGGGGAAGGGATTGCCCCGCCGGTCACGCTCTTGAGCACGTTCTCAACCAGCGTAACGCATGCTTCTCGCGATAGGTGCCCTTCCGCATACGCCCGGCCGGAGCGGCCCATCTCGGCAAGCGTCTCCCGATCTCGCATCATTGTCAGCACGGCATCGGCGAGCGCTTGTGCGTCCGCCGGCGGAACCACGATGCCGCCGCCCGACTCCTCGATGACGCGCTTGGCATCGCCCGTGGCCGGTATGGACGCGATCAGAGGCCGACCCGCTGCCATGATGGTGCCGATCTTCGATGGCACGGTGGGCGTGGCGACTTCCGGCCGCAACGTCACGAGGCACACGTCCGCATCGGCGAGAACACGCGGGGATTTCTCCTTGGGCTGCATGGGCAGGAACCGGATGTTGGATAGCCCGTCTGCAGCAGCCGCCAGGCGATCCCGTTCCGCGCCGCCGCCTACCATGACCCAGAGCAGTCCCTGCTCACTCCGGGTCAGGCGCGCCGCCTCGATGACGACCTCCAGCCCCTGCGAGAAGCCCATGGTGCCGGCAAAGACCACAAGGAAGGCATCGCCAAGGTCATGTTCCCGTCGAAACTCCCCGCGCGGGGCGTCGGCGTCAAAGGAGTCGGTATCCACCCAGTTCGGGGCCACATGCACACGATCGGGATCGCCTCCCCGGCCGATGACGAACTCGCGATTGCCGGGCGACATCACCGTGATGGCTGTGGCGGTCCGGTAGAGCGTCCGCTCCATCCGCTCGAACATGCGGATCATGCGCTGTCCGCGCAGGATTCCCAGGTCTATCATGCACTGGGGAAAGAGGTCCTGCACGTTGGCGACCCAGGGCACGCGGTGGACCTGCGCCACGCGGCGCGCAGCCAATCCGATCATAATCGGCGGCGTGACCGTGTAGATGACGTCATGGCGGCCCGCGAGCGCCGCTCTGAGGCCGAGAACGGGCGGAGCCAGCAGCTGGACCAGACCGCGACTGACCACAGAGCTCCCGTAGAAGTTGGGCGCGTTGATGCGCAGTATCTGCACGCCGGCCTTGCACTCTCGCTTGAGGAGGCGGTACCGGTAGTCCGGCGGCATGACCGGCACGTTATAGCGAGGGAAGTTGGTGACAACCGTCACCCTGTGCCCGCGCTTCACGAGGGATTCCGCCAGCTCCATGGGGTAGTGCGGTCCCGAGCCGATCTCCGGCGGGAAATAGTGGGTAAGGAGCAGGACACGCACGAACGGGCCTCAGTACTGACGCCAGACGGTTCGATTCACATAGCCGGCATAGGAGTGGATGATCCGCACGACCTTCTCGGAGACGCTTGGCGACTGATAGTCGGCCACGGGCAGGAGCATTCGCCGCTCGCCGCGGGGCTGACTGTCGAGGATGGCGAGGCACCGGAAGATGGTCTCGGGGTCCATGCCCGTCATCATCACGGCGCCTTCCTCCATGCCCTCGGGACGCTCGTGCGCTTCTCGGATGTTCAACGCCGGGAAGTTCAGGATCGAGGATTCCTCGGTGATCGTGCCGCTGTCCGATAGGACGGCCCGGGCCTCTGTCTGCAGTTTCACGTAGTCGGTGAAGCCCAGCGGCTTGAGCAGCGACACCCACTCGCTGATCTGCGCGCCCGTCGCCTCGATCCGCTTGCGCGTGCGGGGATGGGTCGAGACGATGACACGCAGCCCATACCGCTCGACGAGGCCATTGAGCACCTCAATGAGCCGTTCGAAGAGCGCAGGCGAATCGACGTTCTCCTCGCGATGGCTGCTCACCACGAAGTATCCTCCCGACTCCAGTCCCAGCCGCGCCAACGCGTCTGACCGCTCGATCTTGGGCCTGTAGTAGGTCAGGACTTCGTACATGGGGCTGCCCGTCTTGATGACGCGATCCGGCGGCAGACCCTCGCGCAGCAAGTAGTCCCGCGCGATGGAGCTGTACGGCATGTTGATGTCGCTGATGTGGTCAATGATGCGGCGGTTGATCTCCTCGGGCACCCGCTCATCGAAGCACCGATTGCCGGCCTCCATATGAAACACCGGCACGCGCCGCCGCTTGGCAGCAATGGCCGCGAGGCAGCTGTTCGTGTCTCCGAGCACGAGGAAGGCTTCCGGGCTGATCTCGGCCAGCACCTGATCGGTGGCAGCGATCGTCTTGCCGATAGTCTCCGCGGCGTTCGCTCCTGCCGCGTTCAGGTAATGATCGGGCGGCCGGATCTCCATGTCCTCGAAGAACACCTGATTCAGCTCGTAGTCGTAGTTCTGTCCCGTGTGCACCAGGGCATGGTCGGCGTATCGATCCAGCGCTGCTATGACCCGCGAGAGTCGGATGATCTCGGGCCGCGTGCCCACGACGGTCATGACCCGCATCTTAGCCATGGTCCACGTCCTCGAACACCGTGTCGGGTCGCGCGGGATCGAATACTTCCGATGCCCAGAAGAGCGTGATCATGTCCGTGTCGCCGACGTTCTGGATGCAGTGGGTGTAGCCCGGGGGAATATCCACCACGCGGAGGTCGCTGCCGGAGACGCGGATGCGGATGACGTCGTCACCCCCGCCCCGGCCAATCATCCGGAACCGTATCTCGGCCTCACCCGACAGCACGAGAAACTTCTCAACCTTGGTGTCGTGGTAGTGGTTGCCCCGGACAATGCCGGGCTTCGTCGTCGACACGAATATCTGACCTGCGCCGTGCGTCTTAATGAACTCGGCCAGCACGCCGCGCGGATCGGAGCGCTGCTGGAGGTCGTAGCCCCAGCGTTCGGGCGGCAGAAACGAGTTGTAGGTCGCCAGCAGCCTCCGGTTGAGCGGATCGCTCAGGTCGGGCAGCATGAGGTCCTCGCAGCTTCGACGCAGCGCACGAATGCGTTCGACGATCTCGCCCAGTTTCAGGCGGAACACCGGCTCAACCGCGCCATAGCGGAATCCCCCCGCTCGATCACCCCCTCTCTTGCCCTCCCCCGTCAAGGGGGAGGGAGTGAAGTCGTCCAGCAGCGTGATGAATGCCGCGACGACATCGTCAATGTAGACGAGTTGCATTTCCCGATCGGGGTCAGAGACGGTGATCGGCAGATCCCGGGCGATGTTGTGGCAGAAGGTCGCGACTGCCGAGTTGTAGTTGGGGCGCGACCACTTCCCGAACACGTTGGGCAGCCTGAACGCCACGCCGACCGCTCCCGTCCTCTCGGCGTAAGCGCGCACGGCGTCCTCGGCGGCCCGCTTGCTCGCGCCATACGGATTGTCGAGCTCCGCCTGGATCGATGAGGAGAGCACGATCATCGGCGGGACGGATCGAGCCGCGGCAAGGTCGCATACCTCGGCGGTGAGGCCGGCATTGCCCCGCGCATATTCGCTCGGGTCGGGAGGCCGATTGATGCCTGCGAGGTGATAGATCACGTCCGCCCTGCCGACCAGCTCGGCCAGATCGCCGCCCGTGTCCACGTCGTAGCCGATGACCTCCAGATCGTCGCGCCGGCTCAGCGCCACGGTCAGGTTGCGCCCCATGAACCCCGACGATCCTGTTACGAGGACGGTCTTCACCACTGCATCTCCTTCACGTTATTCCGCCCGGCGCATGGCGCCCACACACGAAAGTGCGTTGGGATATGGACATGCGTCCGTAGCGCCTCTCAGGCCGCAGCCTTCGCCTGACCAAGCTCCTCCTGCACGTAGCGCAGCCTGCGCAGCATGGCCTCCATGCCGTCCACGTCGAGGCGCTCGGTGTTGTGCGAGTTGTAGTCCTCGACCGCGGAGGCTTCGGGCATGCCTTCGGTGAAATAGAGCGCGTAGTTCAGGTCTCTGTTGTCGGCTGGAACGCGGTAGTAGCCGCCCATATCTTCCGCCGCGATCCGCTCCTCGCGCGTCAGCAGCGTCTCATACAGCTTCTCGCCGTGACGCGTGCCGATGATCCGCACGGGATTGTCCGCCTTGAAGATGCGCTTCAGGGCCTCGGCTAGCGTGCCGATCGTGGCTGCGGGCGCCTTCTGGACGAAGATGTCGCCGGGCTTGCCGTGCTCAAACGCGAAGAGCACCAGGTCCACCGCTTCCTCGATGGACATCATGAACCGGGTCATGTTCGGATCCGTGATGGTCAGCGGGTCGCCCCGTTTGATCTGCTCGATGAAGAGCGGAATCACGGAGCCTCGCGAGGCCATGACGTTGCCATACCGCGTGCCGCACATGATCGCTCCCCGCTCGGCAGCCACGCGCGCCTTGGCGACCATGAGCTTCTCCATCATGGCCTTGCTGATCCCCATGGCGTTGATGGGGTAGACAGCCTTGTCCGTGCTCAGCACCACGAGACGCTTGACCCCGCACTCCATGGCCGCCGTCATGACGTTCTCGGCGCCCAGAGCGTTGGTCTTGATGGCTTCGATGGGATAGAACTCGCACGACGGAACCTGCTTCAGCGCAGCCGCATGGAACACGTAATCCACGCCGACCATGGCGTCCTTCAGACTGTCGGGCTCGCGCACGTCGCCGATGTAGAACCGCAGGCGCGGGTTGGCGTAGCCGATCCGCATGTCCTCCTGCTTCTTCTCGTCACGGCTGAACACGCGGATTTCGCGCAGACCCGTCTCCAGAAACCGCCGGACGGCTGCGTTGCCGAAGGATCCTGTACCTCCGGTAATCAGCGCCACCTTGCCATCGAACATCACTGATCCGACCTCCCGTCCTTCGCGCGAAGGAGTTCCTCCCGTCTCATCCATCCCATCGGTCCGTTAGCCGGATAGCGCCGCCACTTCGCGCCAGAGCTCCGTCAACCTTCGGGTCACTACCGGAGCGGCGTATTCGGTCTCAGCGCGGCGTCGGCCTCGCGCTCCCATCGCCGCCCGCAGGCCGGCGTCTCCGGCCATCAGGGTGATTGCATCCGCCAGCGCCGCCGGGTTCTTGGCTTCGACGCAGATGCCGCACGGCTCGGCGGATTCTGCGTCGAGCATCTCCGGCATGGCGCCGACATCCGTCGCCAGCACGGGACGCGCGCAGGCCATGGCTTCGGCGACCACATTCGGGAAGCCCTCCGAGTGGCTCGGCAGGACGAACACATTGCCCCGGCGCAGCGTCTCCAGCGCCTCCTCGTGCGATAGCGTACCATGAAAGATGAGCGTCGTATGATCGCCGCTCCTGGACGCCAACTCGCGACAATACGCGTCTTCGGCGGGTCCCACGACCTCCAGCCTCAGGCGCAGGCCCGTGAGCCGGCAGGCTTCCACCAGATCGGTGACACCCTTCGAGGGCAGCACATGCCCTACATACACCAGACAGACAGCGCAGTCCAGCGCGCTGTTCGCGTCCGAGTTGTCCAGACCGCCGAGAACGCCGTCCACCGCCATAAGGTCCACCATGTTGGGCAGGCTGCGAACATCGGCCGCGGGGCAGGCCTCCCGAAGCGCCCGCATGGATCGCCGATCGAGCACTACCGACGTATGCGCGGTCGCTGTGCATTGGCGCAGGAGGTCCCATTCACCTCCCTGACTCTGCGCCAGCGCGGGTATGCGACCCATGCGGTAATGGATGATGGCGCGAACTCCCCTGGAAGCCGCCGCACGAAGCATGAGCAGGTCTTTGCGCAGCGCGTATCCTGCGCTCGTGCAGATGTGCACCACGTCGGGCGTGATGCTGCGCAGTATCGAGCGAAAGCGGAGGTAGTCGCGCAGCGCCTGAGCCGTGCCGCCAAGTAGCCGCGCCGGAGCGGAAATCTGCGTCACCGCTCGCCATCGCACGGCGGTGTCCAGATGCTCGACCGCTATGCCGGGGTCGCAGGCAATCTCTCTCAGGAGGATGCGCGTCCATGTGGCGATGCCGCCGACCGGAGGCGGCAGCGGCGAGACGAGCAGAACACGCAGAGGGGCGCCTGCCATGGACCGCCGGTCGCTCTAGCCGGCGCGCGCCGACGCGACCACGTGCTGAACCTCATCGCGCATGCGGGCAAGCCGAGAGGCGCGCCGTTCGCGCAAGGCTACCATCCCGCCTGCTGTGGCGTAGGCGAGCACAAACCAGAGGGGCTTGGAGATGATGCCGGTGGTGACCATGTTGCTGACCAGCATTGCTGTCACCATGACCAGCGGGAGAAGGCCGTGGCGCGTCCTCCGCGCCAGAAAGCCTGCTCGTACGCATAATGCCAGGGCGATCCAGAACGGGATGCTGCCGATGATCCCCACCTCCGACAGTACGTGCAGATAGAGGTTATGGCTGTCCAGCGCCCCCTGCGTGAGCTGCGGGACTCTGCGCCCCAGCTCTCGACGGTGGTTTTCCATGCCCCATCCCTGCAGAGGGCGCTCGCCGATCATGCGGAGCAGTTCCGGATAGATCCGCTCACGGCCAGACACCTGACGTTCCTCGAGCGCTTCGCCCCAGCGGACCCGTGAAATGGAGGTGAGGTAGAGGGCGAAGTAGGCCGCCGCCCCTGCGCCAAACAGGAGCGCCATGTTGCGAACACGTCGGGTGGCCCGCTCGCCGGAAAAGGCCAGGACAAGCAGTCCGGCGAAAAGACCCGCCAGCGCGCCCCTCGAACCCGTGCGCACGAGCGCCGCGGCAACGGGCAGGGCCATCGCAGGAGCCAGCCAGCGCCATGTGCGTCCCGTCAGGCGCGAGGTCAGCACCATGCCCACGAGAGCCAGCAGGCAGATGGAAAGAACACCGCCGAGGAAGTTAGGATTGACGCCGGCAAACGACAGTCGTACGCCTCGCGTCGTGTGCACCGCCGTCTGCATAAAGCCGAGGCCCATCAACACCGAGATGGCCGTGCCCACCAGGGCCAGGTCCACCAACGCCCGGCTCGACAGATCGTCGTCCCGCAGCACGTTGCTGATGATCCAGAACATGATCAGGTTCTGCACCAGCGTCATGGCTCGCTGCTGGATGGCGCCGCCGTACCAGTCGAGGTGCGGCACTGCGCTCAGCAGCGCGACGAAGACGTAGACGGCGAACCACCAGAACGCCGGAGACGGTCGCCGCAGCGTCAAGCCCGGCTGGGTCAGTGCGGCAACGGCAACCAGCACGCCGAACAGCCGGGCGACGCCGAACGATCCCGCCAGCGGCACGGCGTCGAGCGGCACCGACGCCGCATAGAGGATCGCCGCGATCCGCACGATCCTGTTGGCGCGCTCGGCGTGTGGCGCGCGCGCGGCTTGCGAAGGTTGCTCGGCGCCTCGACGCAGCGCGCCGGACTTCCGTGTCGTCATCTCTGCCCGTGGCATTGGGGCCGTCATACCAGGTTTTCTCCCTCAGCGCTCGCGGGCGCGGCATCCGCAGGCATGTCGGCGCGGCGAACGCGTGCGAATGTCGCCAGGAATACCGTCCCCAGTCCGACCAGGCGCACGGCTGAAGTCGCTGCCGCAGCGATGCCGCCGCCCACAAGACCTATACGCGGAACGAGCCAGATGCTCACCAGCAGAGTGGTGGCCACCGACACGATTCCCAACGTCAACTGCACGCCGAACTGGCGCGAGACGGTCAGTGACGTCCCAAAGCATGTAGACACAAAGTTGATGGCCGCCGCGCCGAGGAGCCAGAGCAGGACCGCGGGCTGGCGGGCGTACTCGGGCGTATAGAGTATTCGAAGCAACGGTCCGCCCATCAGGAAGCCCACCAGCAGCGTTGCGGCCCCGAGCACGGTTGAAACCGCCAGGAACTTCACCAGGACGCTCGTGAAAGCTTTCCAGCGCCGCTCGGCGTAGAGACGGGCCATCCGGGGACCCGTGGCCATTGCCAGCGCTGCCGTCACCAGGTAGCCGGCGGCGGCGAGCTGCGCGCTGGCCGAGAAGATGCCGAGGTCGGCCTCGCCGTGGTACCGCACGATGACAAGGCGCGCGGCGTAGAAGTAGATCAGGTTGAGCGCGTTCGCAATGCCAAGCGGAAGGGCCAGCCATGTCAGCGACCACATGCGCGCCGGATCGAACGAGGGGGCCAGCGCCGCAGCCTCGCCGCCTCGGCCCGGGCCCGTCGCCTCCGGCGCTCGGTGGCCAAGCACGAACCGTGCCGACGGAAAGTCGTACAGCGCGCACACTGCCGCCGCCGAGACCGTCAACGCCACGCATGCCACCGCGACGCTGTGGGTTACCGCCATCGCTGCCGCCACCACAATGACGCTGAGCGCCGCCTTGACGATCATCGAGAGCGCCATCCGGTTGTGCTGCTCATGGCGCTGCAAGAGGCCGTAGACGATGTCGGCGACACCGGTGACACCCATGTAGACGCCCACGAGCACCACCACGAGCGCGGTGTCGGGACGGTATCCGCCAAGGACCGCTGCGGCAGCCACGGCGAGCGCTCCCACGGCGACGCCGATCAGCCGGAGCCCCAGATACTCGGAGAACAGGTAGCGATCTCGCGCGTCAGTGGACTGAACGGCCCGGAGGCTGAGCTGCGGCAGCGCGTGGATCATGGTGCCCAGCGTGACGCCCAGCGTGTACTGCCCCACGATAGCGGCGCTGCCAAGTTGCGCGAGCGCCGACAGGATGGCGACATTGGCCAGAGCCGTCACGGCATTGGCTGCCAGCGTCCATGAGAAGCTTCTGCGCAGCGACAGAGGCTGGAGCGCAGGCCGAACCGCGGCCGTATCGGAGGATGATATGGTCATGAAATGAAAGTGCGGGCACACAGAGGAGCCCGCCCGGGTGCATTATACCAGCGGGGCTGCCGTACTTCCGTCCGCACGGGTCGCCCGGGTCCCGGCCTTGGGCCGCCCACGTCGGCATCCGCCCTGAAGGGCCGGGTGCGGAATCTCGGCGAGATGTGAGCCAGTTTTCTGAGCCAAGCGGAGCCAAGGATCGTCTTGGCGGATCTAGCGTGACGGTGAGTTTCGGTGTTCTGTTCGTGGGGCCGTTGCGGGTCGAGCCCGCGGCTACACAGGCTCCGGCCGTCATGTGACTGCCGCGCAGGCAGGATCAGCCTGGGCGGGCCATATCTGTGGACGGCCAGAATACAGGATCGGGACGAGTCGGTCCCAGGCATGCCGCCGCAAGACGGTGGTAGGCGCCCGAGACCTGGCTAGGCGCGAACAGCTCCTCCGCTCGGTCTCTGGCCCTCTGTCCCATGATCCTCAGACGATCCTCGGGCAGATCCGCCAGCTCTAGCACCTTCGTGGCGATGTCATGCGGATCGCGAGGATCGAAAAGTACGCCGGTGCCGCCGCTTCCGTCACGAATGAGGAGTGCCGCGTCGGAGACCGCACTAGACGCCGCTGGTCGTGCGCACGCCATTGCCTCACACACTGTGTTGGGAAGCCCCTCGAAGAGCGACGGCAGCGCCACTACATGGGCTGCACGATAGCGGGTCTGGATGTCCGGACATGCCTCATGGAGACGCACGTCATCACGGAGCCCGTAGCGATCCACTAGCATCTGGGTTGCCTGTCGTTCGTCCTTGCCGCTGTCGAAATACGCGCCGCCGCCGTACCAATCCGTGGTCACGACACCGGGACCGCGTCGCTCGCGGATGATTCGCGCGGCCTCGACCCATCCCGCAGGGTTCTTGACTGCTCGGTAGTTCGCAGCGATAACGACACGCAACGGGCCGTCGCGCTGCGGCAGGGGCGTTGCGGCGAACCTGTCAAGGTCCACGACATTGTAGATCGTGGAGACACGGCCTCGCAGAGCGGGAACGGACTGTTCGATCAGCCGCCTGTTGGCATGGGAGTTGGTCACGACCGCGTCTGCCAGTCGGTGCATCTGGCGCAGGAAACGCGCCCTGGGTGATCCGGCATCCGGCGTAGTGGAGCGCTCGCCGACGATCAGCCCCCATCGCCGGCCGAACGCTCCGGCGATCTCCGCATACAGACAGGGCATGGGCAGAAAGGCCAGGACCACGTCTGGACGTGCCGAGGCGATGGCACGGCGCACCGCGAGGACGCGCTTCAGACCGCCGGATCCCCCTGCTACGAGCCGCGGGATGCCGGCGCGGTCGAGCGCCTCGGCGAAGAAGCCGCCCGCATGGTAGGTCAGCATGGAGACATCGAGCCCCTCACGCTGAAGGAGCACGGCCAGGCTGCAGAGCTGACGCTGGGCGCCGCCCGCGCCGAGGTTATCCACGAAACAGAGCAGTCTCACGATGGGTTCCGATGCGGGATGCCGGGTCGTGCCTCGGCTGGCCCGCCTTCGCATGGTACCCTGTGCACGGAGCCGCACCGTCCCACCCGCGTAAGGTACCATACATTGCTTGGCCTAGCCCGGTCCCGCGGGTGTGGCCAGAGCGTGACCGATGAAAAAGAACCTCATCAGGCTGCTTGCGACCGTCATAGATCGTTACCGAGCCTGGCGCGATCCAATAGGATTTGCGCGGCGCTTGGGCGTGCGTGTTGGCGCAGACTGCCGGATTTTCGGCGACCCCAGTGTGATCTTCGGCTATGAGCCGTACCTCGTCGAGATCGGAGACCATGTCACGGTAACCCATGGGGTCCGGTTCATCACTCACGACGGCGGTGTCTGGGTGTTCAGACAGGACAATCCGGACATAGACGTATTCGGACGCATTAGGGTCGGGAACAACGTGTTCATCGGGCTCAACGCGGTCATCCTACCGGGGGTGTGCATCGGTAACGATTGCGTGATCGGCGCTGGCGCTGTGGTCACCCGTGATGTGCCATCCGGCACTGTCGCTGCCGGCGTTCCCGCCCGACGGATCTGTTCCATTGCCGAATACAAGCAGCGGATGGTGGTCAGAGCCGTGCACATTAGGTCGCTACCCAAGGATCAGCGTCGTAGATGGTTGGAGGAGAACCTCCCTTAGGCGCGGCGCCGGATGTACCCCATGGCCCGTTGGACTCCTCTGGTGCGGCTCTGAACTCTGAGCGACCTAGTGTGAGTAGCCCCCCTTACGAACCGGCGCCGAGAACCCGGCCGATCACGGCTGCAGCGGTCTCATCGCAGCCCTTGGGCGCCTTCTCGCCGGCGATGTTGGTCATGACGCCGACGCCGAAGCCCTTGTCGGGGGCGAGCCACGCGACGCAGAAGTTCATCGTGTTGGAGCCCGCATGGGTCAGCGCTCTGCCGGCCCACGCTCGCTCGGTCACGATCCAGCCGCCGGCGTAGTTGCCGCCGAACTGCGGCGTCAGAAGCCGCTTCCATGTGGCGGGCTTCAGAAGCTTGCCACCCTGTCGCTCGCCGGTTGCGACGGCTGCCAGGAACTTCGCCCAGTCTCCCACGGACACGTGGGCGGTTCCTGCCGGTCCGAGCTCCGGCGGATTGTCGCTGAACGCTCCGGGCTCGACGGGGACCGGCTTGCCGTCGCGGATGCGATGCTGCCACGGCTCATCTACCTTGCCCGGCGAGCCCATGGCGCCGAATCCGCCCGTGGTGATCCCGAGAGGTCCAAAGATGCGGCGGCGCATGAGGATTTCCCACGGCGCATCCATGGCCAGCTCGGCGATGGCGCCGAGGATCATGTAGCCCACGTTGCAGTAGGCATAGGTCTTGCCGGGCTCCGTGTCCGGCTTGTTGCGCAGCGCTCGCTCGATGAATGCCAGTCGGTCGCGCCTCTGGGCCTCGGGGTTCTTGCGCCCCTCGATGAGGGCGGGAAGCGACGGCCGAGGATGGAGCTGCGGCGACAGGCCGGACCGATGGGCCAGAAGATGGTCCACGGTGACGCTGCGCAGATCGGCATGGATCGCGTCGGCGACCGACGGCAACACGTCCGGCAATCGAGCATCCCAGGAGAGCTTGCCTTCTTCCACCAGCATGCCAATGAGCGCAGCGGTCATGGCCTTCGTACAGGAGCCCAGATGGAAGCGGTCGGTGACCGCCACAGGCGTCGCGTCGCCGTACTTGCGCACGCCGACGGCTGCCGCCTGGGCGGGACGGCCGTTGACGATCGTCGCAGCGGCCAGCGCAGGCAGATCATGCCGCGCTCGGATGGGTTCAATGAGCCCGGGCAGATCGTCGCCGCGGTCGCTGGCCTGCCCCATCCCCAGCGCCGCCACTGCAGCGGCGCACAGAACCTCGCGTCGTGTCATCGTCGTCGGTCCCTCCGTTCAACGTCCGGCAGGCGCCCGATACAGCTCGGTCGGGTTGGTCGGAGCGTGCTCCTCCGGATCGAGCGCCTGCCCAAACACGGGGAGGTTGGTCTACAGCGTGTCCCGTTTCAGGTCGAGGTAGTCCAGCTCCTCCTGCGTCAGGTGGATCTCCAGGCCCGCTGCGCTGGACGCCATCTCCTCGGCATTCTTGCATCCGACGAGGGCGAACACGTTCATGGGCTGGTTCATGAGGAATGCCATGCCGATCTGCGGCACCTCGGCGCCTTTGGCGGCGGCCAGCTCGCGCACGCGGTCGAGCCGCTGGAAGCTCTCCTCTGAGCCGTAACAGCGAACGGCCTGCTCTTCGTAGCCTTCTTTCCAGTCGTTCGCGTTCTCCCGCGTGATGCGGCCTGCGAGGAACCCTGCGCCGAGGCTCGACCAGGAGAGTACGGCGATGCCGCATTGCGCATAGTAGGCGCGGGCCTCCTCGCCCTGAGGTCCGCCGATGCTGACGCAGTTCTCCCACGGCTCCTGGCGCTGGGGCACGAGGCTGTATTGCGGGTTGGTGACCGCGAACGGAATGAGGCCATGCCTGGCTGCGTACTCGTTGGCCTCTCGGATGCGCGTGTGGCTCCAGTTCGACCCGCCGAACGCCTTGATGCGTCCTTCGCGCACATGCTCGTTGAGGGCCTCGACAATTGGGCCGACGGGCACATCCGGATCGTCGCGATGGAGCACGTAGAGATCCACCGACGGGAGCTGCATGCGGGCGAGGGTGTCGTGCATATCCGAGGCGATGTCGAACGGCGTGACCCGGCGGCGATCGGAGTTGTGATGGGCGCCCTTGGCCAGAATGACAACCTTATCGCGAATGCCCCGCTCGCGCACCCACTTGCCGAGGATTCGGTCGGTCTGACCGTAGATGACCGCCGTGTCGAATGCATTGCAGCCGAGCGCATAGACGGCATCGAACAGCTCGAAGGCCTTCTCTTCGCCCATGCCTGCGCCGACGAGCGCGCCCTGGATCAGACGAGAAACGGGCTTGTCTATGCCCGCGATGGTTCCGTATTTCATTGCGCATCCTCCATCGGGTAGCGCACGCCCCACAGCGCGCGCAGTTGGTCCATGGTCTCCATGACGGCAATCGTCTCCTCGTGCGGCAGAACGGGACTCTCGATTAGCCCTTCTCTGATGCACCGGCATGCTTCGGCAATCTCGTATTCGAATCCCGAGGCCATCTTCGGCTCGCAGTACTCCTCGGAGGCTCTTCCGCGTCGCACGGTCATCCGCTCGGGTACCCACCACGGCGACGGGATGCTGATGCTTCCCTCGCTGGCGCTGATCACGGCGGTATGGGGCGTCGTGACGCGCACGCCTGTGGTCAGCGATGCGAGACCGCCGCCAGGATAGCCGAGCGCAATGACGGCGGCCTCGTCCACGCCGGTTTGGCCCATGTTGGCCAACCCTGCCACGCGGTCGGGCTTGCCCAGCAGCATGGACGCCAGCGAGATGGGGTAGACCCCCACGTCGAGCAGGCCGCCTCCCGCCAGGGCCGGGTTGAACAGACGGCCTTCCGGATTGATGCCGGCGCGGAAGCCGAAATCGGCCTGCACCATGAGCAGCTCGCCCACCGCGCCGCTGGCGACGATCTCCCGCAGTCGCGCCATGATCGGGAAGAACCGCGTCCACATGGCTTCCATGACGAATACGCCCTTGCGCCGGGCCGTTTCGATCACCTTGCGAGCCTCGGAGGCGTTGACCGTGAACGGCTTTTCGCAGAGCACGGGTTTGCCCGCCTCCAACGCGAGGATCGAGCACGGCGCATGGAAAGGATGGGGCGTGGAGACATAGACGGCGTCCACTTCGGGATCGGCCACGAGTTCCTCGTAGGAACCGTAGCGTTGCGGCACATTCCACTTCTCGGCGAACGCTTTCAGGCGATCGGGCGTCCGAGACGCGATTGCGGTCAGCGCCGCGTGAGGAACGGCGCCTATCCCCTCGGCAAAGCGATGGGCGATATTGCCGGGACCGATGATGCCCCAGCGGATGGTGTCTGACATAGCAACCTTCTGTGTTCGAATAGTGCCTGCAAGCGGCCCACCACCGTTTCTACAACTCATCTGCGAACTCCTTCACAACTCCGGGGGACGCACTCGCGTTCTGACTGCGCTGCCGACGCCATCATGGCGGTAGAATGTTAAGGTTCGTGTAAGAGTCGGCCCGCCAGTCGTCTTGCGTAAGTCCGTCAGGGGAACGTCCATATGGCTCAGGGTGTAGCCGGTCGTCTGCAGCGTCTCATGCATGCGTTTCTTCCCAAGGAAGAGGAGTTCTTCCGGTTATTCGCGGCTATGGGCGATCGCGCTCACGAGGGCGCGCTGTTGCTGCAGGCGCTGTTTGATGGCAATCCTGATCAGACGGGGCTGCGCGACGGAATAGGCAAGCTCGAGAACGAGGTGGACGATCTGCGCCACGACTGTACGCGACGCCTGAACCAGACCTTCGTGACGCCCATCATGTTCGATCGGCAGGACATCATTGATGTCGGTGACGAGCTCGACAACGTGGTGGATTTCACCCGCGCCGCCATAGATAGAACCGTCCTATACCGGGTCGCGCGGGTTCCCGAGGCCGCTCGCGCCCTCGCCAGGATACTGGCCGAGTGCACGCACGAACTTGCCGCCGGCCTGCACATGCTGGAGAAGCTCCGGGACTCTCGCGCTCCCTTCATCGAGCGTGTGAACACTCTGGAGAACGAGGGAGACCGCATCCTGAAGCAGGGCCTGGCCGACCTCTTCGACAACGAACGGGATCCGATCGAGATCATCAAGTGGAAGGAGATCTTCGACTACGTCGAAGAGGCCATAGACCATACCGAAGACGCAGTCAACACCATCGAGGCTGCGCTCGTGAAGAACTCGTAGCCATGACAGGTCCCGGTCGCTTGCCGCAGGCGCGTTCCACGCGCACAGGCCGAACGCAGAGCTGAGGATGGATCCCTGGGTATGGATGGTGGTCGTGCTCGCGCTGGCCTTCGAGTACGTCAACGGCTTTCATGACGCGGCCAACGCCATTGCCACCTCTGTCCTGACCCGAGCGCTCACCATCAAGAACGCCGTGCTGTTGTGCGCAGGCCTCAACTTCATCGGCGCCCTGCTGAGCACGGCTGTCGCCACCACGATGGGCAAGGGCATCGTCAGTCCCGAGTTCGTGACGCACAAGGTCGTCGCCGCGGCTCTGCTCGGCGCGATCATATGGGACCTGATCACGTGGCACTGGGGCTTGCCGACCAGCTCGACCCACGCCATCGTCGGAGGCATCATCGGCGCCGTGGCGGGCTCGCGCGGGATGGGAGTGCTGAACCTTGCCGGCACGAAGAAGGTGTTCACCGGCCTGATCCTCTCGCCCATTGTCGGCATCGTTGGCGCCTGCGTCGTGATGATCGCGTTCCTGTGGATCTTCGGCAGGAAGCCTCCTTCGAAGGTCAACCGGCGATTCCGGCTGATTCAGGTGGCCTCGGCGGGCCTCATGGCCCTGAGTCACGGATCGAACGACGGTCAGAAATCCATGGGCGTCATCGCCATGGCGCTGTTCAGCGGATCGGCGGTAGCCCACGGAGGTCATCCCGCGGAGTTCCACATTCCCTTCTGGGTGATGGTGTCATGCGCCACTGCCATGGGCCTGGGCAGCGGGGCCGGAGGGTGGCGCATCATCAAGACCGTGGGACGCAAGGTGATGGAACTGCAGCCCATCCACGGATGCGTGGCGGAGTTCAGCGCCGCGACCATCATACTGGCGGCCAGTCACGTCGGGGCTCCCATCTCGACCACGCACACGATCTCCTCCACCATCATGGGGGTCGGCATGTCGCGGCGTCTCAGCGCGGTGCGCTGGAAGGTGGTCGGCAACGTCGTGGGTGCGTGGCTGCTCACCCTGCCTGCCGCTGCGCTGATCGCCTATCTCATGGTGCATGCGCTCATGAGGTTGCCGGGATAGGAGTGCCACCCGGGCAGCGGACGCTCGCAATCGGCTGGTGGATCGGGTAGGCGTGATTGTCTCAGTGACGCCTCGGCCCGAAGTCCTGCATCAGAGATGGCGTATCTCCACGTCCGGCCACTCACGGGCAAGCCGTTCGGCCACGAGCCGCCGATGGCAAGCCTCGGGCGTCGCTTCGCTGCAGAGCAGGCAGGCATCGGCGAACTGCTCGGGCGACAGCGCGGCCGGAATGCCTCGCTCATCCATGAGCGCTTCGAACTCCGCTACATAGGCATCCCAGTCCCTGGAAGAACGGTATGCCTCGAGGATGCTGTCGGTGGGGGCGAGCCTCGGCTCATAGCGATAGGCGCAACCGTTGGCCAGCCGCTCCAGTAAGTAGGGCAGGTCCTTGCGCCTGGCGAATCCCGCAAGCTGACCGTCGGGCCTCAGTCGGATGTCCACGAGGACCCGCACGTTGTTGGATGCCAGAGCGTCAAAGAAGCTCTGTGCCGAACGACCGGTGAAGCCGATAGTCAGGACCCTGATGCCCATTGCGTGTCTCCTGTCGCCGCTCGCCGCTGCGTCCGCTATTATACGTCACAGCGCTACGGGGGGCTGCCCCCAAACGTACGCGACTCGCGTGAACGCGCCGGCACACGGAGCACTGATGCAGGAACGGGATGCGAGGTACCGCTTGCATCCGACGCTGAGTAGCCGAAGCGGACCTCGCACGAGCTGAACGGCAGGTTCAGGCTAGATCAGCGTAGGTTGGCGTGCTCAGGTAGCGCTCGCCCGTTGACGGAATGACGACGACGATGAGCTTGCCTGCGTTTTCGGGGCGTTTCGCGACCTGAACCGCGGCCCACACGGCTGCGCCCGACGAGATGCCGGCAAAAACGCCTTCCTCCCGCGCGAGGCGGCGCGCCGTGGCCATAGCGTCGGCCTCTTCGACCTGCACAATCTCATCCACGACGCTCAGGTCGAGTATGTCGGGGATGAACCCTGCGCCGATCCCCTGAATCTTATGGGGGCCTTTGGGCTTGCCCGACAGCACCGCCGAAGCTGCCGGCTCGACGGCGATACATCGAAACTCGGGCTTGCGCTCCTTGATGACCTGGCCGACCCCTGTGATCGTGCCGCCGGTCCCGACACCAGACACCAGAATGTCGGCCTGACCGTCGGTGTCGCGCCAGATCTCCTCGGCAGTGGTCCGGCGATGGATGGCAGGGTTGGCCGGATTCTCAAACTGCTGAGGCACGACGTAGCGCGCATCGCTCGCAGCCATCTCATTCGCCTTGGCGATGGCGCCGGGCATGCCTTCGGCGCCCGGAGTGAGCACCAGCTCTGCGCCCAGCGCCCTGAGAAGCGCCCGGCGTTCCATGGACATGGTATCCGGCATGACGAGCGTGCAGCGGTAGCCCTTCGCGGCGCATACGAACGCGAGCGCTATGCCCGTGTTGCCGCTCGTGGGCTCCAGAATCACCGTGTCTGGACCGATTCTGCCTGCCTGTTCCAGCGCCTCGATCATCGAGACTCCGATGCGGTCCTTGACGCTGGAAAGCGGGTTGAAATACTCCAGCTTGGCGACCACCGTCGCCCCAGCGCCGTCCGTGACTCTGTTGAGCCGCACCAGCGGCGTGTTGCCGATGAGTTCGGTGACGTTGTTAGCAATGCGCATGGGCGTGACCTCTATGGACTGTGATTCTTTGGCCGGGCCGAGTATCAGACACTACGAAGTGTGCGGAGACGGGGTTCCGACGCCTGCTCTCTGTCTGGCGTCGGTTCCGCATTCGGCGTCTCTGCCCGAGTGAACTGCAGCTTCCCGAGCCCATCTGCGTCGAAGCGCTTCCAGGACTCAAGGTGGGTTCGTTCGGCGAGGGGAAGGAGCGACAACAAAGTGCGTGCAACGCATGTCTTGTTTGACTGGGACGAGGTACAACAGACCATGTCCGTAGCACCTCCGAGCCGGCGCTCAAGAATCTCCAGCGAGGCCAGGAAGGCCATTGTCAACGTTGCGACAGTACCGCTGCGCAGCCCATTCCGCTACCCCGGCGGCAAGACATGGCTGGTGCCCTACGTTCGGCAGTGGCTTCGCTGCAAGCAGCCGCGCCCCACCCTCATGGTTGAGCCGTTCGCCGGAGGCGGCATTGTTAGCCTCACGGCCGTATTTGATGATCTCGTAGACAGTGCGCTCCTGGTCGAGCTAGACGAAACCGTAGCCAGTGTCTGGGAAGCGATGCTGAACGGACATGGCGCCGAGTTGTCGGAGCAAATCCTGGCCTTCGATATGTGTCAGGCCAGTGTCCGTGCGCTCCTGGAAGCTACCGATCTCACCACAACCGAACGAGCGCTTCAGACGATCGTGCGGAACCGCGTTAGTCGTGGGGGAATCATGGCGCCAGGCGCAGGCTTGGTGAAAAACGGTGAGAACGGTCGAGGACTGCGCTCTCGATGGTACCCGGCGACGCTAGCAAAACGTGTGAGGGATATTGCGGCGATCCGCCACCGACTGCGGTTCGTGTGTGGCGACGGGATGCTGGTCATGGCTGAACAGGGATCACGGTCGGATGCGGTCTTCTTCGTTGACCCACCTTATACGATCGCGGGCAGGCGTCTGTATGCCCATAGCTCCGTGGACCACGCCGGCCTGTTCAGGCTTGCGGCGACTTTGGCCGGAGACGTCTTGATGACCTACGACGATGCCCCTGAAATCCGATACCTGGCAGAACGGCATGGCTTTCAGGTGCGACGCGTTCCGATGAAGACGACGCACCATGACGAGAAGTTTGAGTTGCTGATCGGCCGGGAGTTCGGCTGGCTCGACAGCCCAGAAAGACCAGGAAGCGCCGCTACCGCTTAGCCGGACGTCGCAAGCTTGGCGCGTATGCGCTCCTCGAACTCCGACTGACTGAGCGGGATGCCTGCGGTGAGCCCTTCCACTGCTCGCTCCAGCGTAGTGAGATGGATGCGATCGGGTTGCAGACGGGCACGACCGTCGGCCTTCACGTACCGTACGACGAACCATGCTATGTCGCAGTTGGATACATCGTGTGCTGGATCCATGTGCGACAAAGATCCGAAGAATGAGCGGTCAACGACGACAGCCATCTTCTTGCCCCAGCGGCGAAGCGCCGGAACCTTGATCTGGAGCTGAGGCATCAACCGCTTGGGGCCGCTGCTCCGCCAATCTGGTCGGCGGCGGCCGGAGGGCGGTGGGATGCCCGGGCCAGCCCACCCGCGCATGAGTCTGAAGTCCTCGCTCATGCTTGCGCCCGAGAAGTAGACAGCTTGTGCTTCCAGAGCGCACCAGCGCATCGGTTCATCGGATGGCGGTGCCACTAGCACGCAGTCAATACGACCGACGCTTCGGTCGACTCCTGCCTCGGGCCGCTCGCTCAGCATGCCGCTCACATCCGCGCCCTGATACTCTACAGGCCGCCGCAGAAAGTCCACTTCGGTGGCAATCTGTGGCTCTGCGCAATCGAGGAGCGTCTCCGCGACCCATCGGTACACCAGATGGTTCTCCAGAAACCGCTCTGGGCACAGCGTCACAAGCTCGCCGATAGGGCGAACGCCGGTCTCGGCGCCGGCGCTGGCTCTGGTGATCTCGTATCTGGTGAGCGAGCAGACACCCCCGCGCTTGTTGCAGCGGTTATCGGGTCGGAACGGGCACCTAGCGAGCGTGGCGCGTGTCGGGGTGGTCGCCGCATCCAGCAGATCGCGGCGGTCATCAGGCGTAAGCGAATCGAACAGTCTTCCGAACCACTCGCCGATGCCATAGAGAACGGTCGTCTGGCTGTCGGGCGATGAGACACTCATAGGTGCTCCGTTGTGAGGCAAGGCCAGCGATAGCGGTTGCGTGTGAGTGTACCTCGCCGATCCATGGCACGACCGTGCGAGGAGCCCGTAACGTTTCGAAAGGTCACCTCATGGGGTATCACAGTGCGAGTAGCTGGATCTCCCCTGCACTATGACCCGCTCCGACTTCGCGATCATTCCCTTTGCCATGGATGCGGCCGTGGCCATGTCGCAGATCATGGTCAACTTCCGCGCGCTCGATCTGGGCGCGTCGGCGACGCAGATCGGCATACTGATGGGCCTGTGCTGGGGGGTGGCCTACATGCTGACAGCGCTGGCGACCGGTCGGCTGGTGGGACGCTTCGGAGCGAAGAGCATGATGCTAGCAGGCGCAGCTGCATTCGGCGTTGGCACCGCTGCCTATGGGTTCGCTCTGGCGCCGTGGCATCTGCTAGTCGCGGCGCCCCTGGCCGGAGCGGGATCGGGCATCTTCTGGCCGTCGCTGCAGACCTACCTGAAGGTAGAGGACAACGACGAGACCCGCGTACGCTCCGGCATCTTCAACGTAAGCTGGACATGCGGCATTCTGACGGGTGTCGCGGTATCGGGCCATGCCTACGACCTGATCGGAGCACGAGGAGCCTTCTGGGCGGCGGGAGCGATCGTTGCCGTAGTCTTCGTCTTCATGGCGGTGCGCGTGCGACGCAGCAATGGAGCGCCCGATCCGGTCGGATCTGACGGATCGGGCGTCGCCATCGAACAGGATGACCCGCGAGGCCGCGCCTTCCTCCGCATGGCGTGGATCGCCAACTTCGCCATGTGGTTCGTGGGCTCATCGGCGGCGACGGTGTTCCCGCGACTCGCCCGCAGTCTTGGTTACGGCGACGGCGCCATCGGGGAGATGGCGGCGGTCGTGTGGATCGGGCAGGTCGCGCTCTTCGCCATTCTGGCCACGGGTTCGTGGTGGCATTTCCGCAAGGCGGCATTCCTGACCGGTTTCCTGGCGGGCATTGCCGCCATGGCGCTGTTTGCCCGGGGCAGTTCCGCCGTCGCGCTGGTGGCAGGATCGGCGCTGTTGGGCGCGTCGCGGACCCCGGCCCATGTCGGCAGCATTCACTACGGCCTCTACACGGGCGGCAACCGCGACGCCAACATGGGCTACCATGAGGCTATCCTCGGGGCGGGATGCGTGCTGGGGCCGGTTCTGTCCGGCATGGCGGCAGATGCCGGAGGGGTGCGCGCACCGTTTGCGCTCGGAGGGGCCGCGCTCATTGTAACCTTCGTGGTGATCGGGCTCTGGCCCATCAGAAGCGCGAGCGGCCAACCTCGCTGATCGCTCGCCTCGCGTGGGTTTCAGCTACACGTAAGTCAGGACTACCCCCAGCGCACTGTCACGTTCTTCGCGGAGCAAGCGGTAGGCTTCCGCCGCCTCGGTGTAGGGCAGTCGGTGCGTGATCAGCGGTCGCACCTTGAGCCGGCCGTCGGCGATCATCTTCAGCGTCTGGGCGCGGTTGTACTGCTGGGTCCATGGGAATGCAGGCGTGGCGACGGTAGGGCACTTAGGCTGGTGCGCGCCGATGAGGGTCAGCTCCTTCAGGTGAAACGGCATGAAGTCCACTTCCACTGTGCGGTGCCAGATGGAGCCCAGGAGCACGATTCGGCCTCCGATGCGGGCCATGTCAAACAGCGCCGGCAGGTGGTCGGGGTAGCCCGACGCCTCGATGATGCAGTCGAGGCCGCGACCCTCGGTGATCCGTTCAACTTCGGCGGCCATGTCGCACGCCGTCGGGTTCAGGACCGTGGCGCCGGTCAGCTCCCGCGCGAGCGACAGGCGGCGGTCGCTGAGATCGGACGCGATGAGCGTTTCGCATCCCGCCTGCGCGGCGAACTGCAGCGCAAGCTGGCCGACGACCCCCATACCGGCCACTAGCACATGCTCACCCATCTCCAACCGGGCCTTGCGCACGCCATGGGCCGAGACGCTTCCGAGCACGCCGAACGTCGCCTCTTCGGGCGAGACGCCTTCCGGCACGGGCATGACGCTCGCCGGCGCCGACGATACGGTGACATGGCTCGCATGGCAACCGAGCGAGAGCGCCCGATCTCCGATCGATACGCCCTCGACGCCGTCGCCCAATGCGATGATCCGACCGACGTTCGAGTAGCCCGGGCAGAATGACCCATGCTCCTCCGCCAGCATGGCGAGCTCGGTGCCGGCGCTGATGAGCGTGACTTCGGTGGCGATCATCACCTCGCCGGGCCCCGGAGGCCTCGTTTCGAAGCTCTCGATCGCGATATGACCGTCGGAGCGCGCGACGACACGTGAACCGTGGAGCGGTACTTCCATGGGGTCAACTCCTCGCCAGGATCCGAACACTTGCGACGTCATGCGGGTGTTCTGGCAACGTCCAGCACTTCGGCAGCCTGGCAAGGATTCCCTGCGCGGTGTGTCGAAACGGTGGCAGAGAGAGCCTTCCGTGCGCGCCGGTCGGTCACATAGCCGTGTTGCAGCCGACCTCGATCCGTGGCCGTGACCCGTGCACAATCGTCTCGTCAGGAGCCAGACCCATGATTGCCGTCATTGCCATCGCCGCGCTGTGCGCAGCGCCGCTCGAATCGCAGACGTCCAGGCCGCCTGTCGTGCTCTGGCAGTGGTCCGGCGCAGAGGGCGTGGGCGATTGGCAGCCGAATGCCGAGGTCACGGGGCTCACGGTATCCGGCAGCATCGTGTCGTTCCGCACGTCCGGCTCCGACCCGATCATGCAGTACAGGCCGACGCTCGATATCCCGGCATCGCCGTGGCAGGCGTTCGAGATCCGCGTGAAGGCGGATCGGGACGGCACCATCGAGCTGTTCTGGACGGAGACAACTGAGGGGCGGTTCGGCGGGTTCTCGCAGGAGAAGGTCATCCACATCGGCGTACGCGGCGACGGTCAGTGGCGCACCTACCGCGCATTTCCGTTCTGGCAGCGCGCAGGCAAGATCATCAAGCTGCGCTTCGACCCGTATGACGGTGCGCAGTTTTCTGTGGAGTTCATGCGCATCGTGGAGCTGCCGGTGCCCAGGGCGTCATCGGCATCGCTGCAACTGCCTCGCGATGCGGCGCTGTGGCAATCCATGCAGGGAACCTCGGTAACGCGGCTGGCTGACGGCCTGAAGCTCACGCTCGATGAGCCCGACGGCTTCGACCTGGCTCCGATCGCGCCGGTTGACGCCGAGACGACACCGTGCGTTTCGCTGCGTCTGGCCTCGGCGAGGGCCCGGCGGATTGCCGTGGTGTTCACGTCGGACGCCGCGTTCGGCCTGCACGAGGTGCCGCTCAATGTCGAGACCGGCAGCAAAGCGCGAACCTACAACCTCGATATGCTGAACCACCCGGCTTGGAAGGGCAACATCGTTGCGGTTGGCCTCAGGCCGGGTTCGGCAGCCGGCGATTCGTGCTTCCTGAAGGGCCTGGCCGTCGCAGCCGTTCCTCAGGGACCGCCCGACCTTCGGATCGAGGCGTTCGATTCCGAAGAGGCGCTGCCCCGGGCGGGTTCTCCGATCATGCTGGTTGCCCGCATCTCGAATGCCGGCGGCGCGACAGCACGCAGCGTTACAGCTCGATTGGTCATGCCGAAGGAGGCGGCGCTCGACGCAAGGCCGTCAGGTCACTCGACGCCCGTCCCATCGCTGCGCTTCGGACAGGAAGAAACCTGGCGGTGGACTATCCGCGTTGCCAATCCTGGCGCAATCTCGGTGCGCGTGCGTGCGGCAGCCGCAGGCGGCTTGTCTGCCGAGGCTGTGCGGCGCATCGTCGTGACGCCCAGACCGAAGGTCCCGGTCACAGGCTATCCGCCTGAGCCCAACCCGGTGCGAGGCATGCTCGATGTCGGGGTCTACTACTTCCCTGGGTGGAGGACGTCAGGCCAGTGGGCGCCGATCACCCGGTTCCCCGAGCGGCGGCCCATTCTGGGGTGGTATCGCGAGGGCGACCCATCGGTGGCGGACTGGCACATCAAGTGGGCCGTCGAGCATGGGATCACCTTCTTCGCGTACGACTGGTATTGGTCGGAAGGTGCCCGGCACCTTGAGCACGCGTTGCATGAAGGCTACTTCAACGCCAGGTACCGCAACTACCTGAAGTTCTGCCTCCTCTGGGCCAACCACAATGCCGACGGCACATCGTCGCACGAGGACTTCATGAACGTCGTGCGCTACTGGATCGAGCACTACTTCCACAGGCCGGAGCACTACACCATTGACGGCAAGCCCGTTATGATCATCTTCACGCCCTATCGCTTCCGTGCCGACATGGGGAGCGCCGCCGTGCGCCGCGCGTTCGATGCCATGCGCGAGGAATGCGTCCGAGCCGGCCTAAAGGGGCTCTACATCATCGCGTGCGCCGGCTATGACGTCGCCGAGACGCGCCTGCTGAAGGAAGAGGGTTACGATGCCGTGACCGCCTATAACTGGCCGGGCCTCGGCACGCGCGGCTCCGAGCGCTGGGCGCCGTTCGCCGACCTCCTGCAACCTCACCGTGAGCTATGGGAGCGCTACGCAGCCGAGGGTGCGCTTCCCATCATGACCCCCGTCTCCGGTGGCTGGGATAGCCGACCGTGGCATGGAGACTCGGCGCTGGTTCGCTCGGGCAGAACCCCTGCGCTTTTCCGCAGGCACCTCGAGGATGCGCGCGCGTTCATCGAGGCTCATCCCGACAAGGCTCTTCCCGTGGCGCTTGTCGAAGCCTGGAACGAGCTCGGCGAGGGTTCCTACATCGAGCCGCATCGTGAGTTCGGCTTCGGCTATCTCGACGCGATCCGCGATGTGTTCACCGATGCGCCGCGGGCGCATACCGATCTGACCCCCGCCGATGTCGGCCACAGAGTGCCGCAGGTGAACGTCGAGGCGGCCTTGAATGGCATCTGGGATCTGTCAAAGGACTCGTCGGGATGGGACTCCGGCATGAACCTGACCGACTTCCGGATCGAAGACGGCGCCCTCCGATGCGTCACCGCCAACAATGACGCCGCCTTCTTCGGCCCTCCCATGCAGGTTGCCGCTGCCGATCGCGGCACGCTCAAGCTGCGCATGCGGCTGACGGCCTCCGACGGTGTCCCGTTCGAAGATCATGCTCAGGTGTTCTGGACGACACGTTCGACGCCAACATCGGAGGCGGCCAGCGTGCGATTCCCCGTGAAGGTGGACGGGCAGTGGCACGAGTATGCCGTCAGCGTGAAGCCCAACCTGCGCTGGCGCGGCATCATCACGAGCATTCGGCTCGATCCATGCAACAGGAGCGGAGTGATCGTAGACCTTGCGCGTGTCGAGGTGGCGAAATAGTGTGTCGCCTGCCGCCCTATCCGGTCGGCCCCACCATCTCCAGCGCCTTGGCAATGAGGATCTGGCCGGTGCGTTCGCCCAGCGATACCCGCGAGACATAGTCGTACCGAGAGAAGCTGTCGAAGTCCTCCGGCGTGAGGATATAGCCGAAGGCGTCATTGGTCAGGCCGAAGAGCATGTTGTGCTTCCCGCGCATCTTGCGCTTGAGATAGAAGCCGATGTTCGGCAGCGCCTCGCCGGGAATGGTCAGAATCTGAGCGTCGCCCAGATTGACGAGACTCACGCGGGTCTTGATGGTTCGATCCTCGCCATGAGGATACTTCAGCGGCGACAGCGTTACGACGAGCCACAGGTCCGGCGATCCCACGGGGAACGTGACCATCTCTGAGCGACAACTCAGGGCGGGCTCGGCCTGGTCGGGCGCGTCGGCCACGATGCGCAGAGCCTCGTCGGCCATCAGGGCGCCGATCCGGACGCACTCCTCCCACGTCCGGGCATCCTCCCAGTAGCCGCGCAAGGCATCCTTCGGTTTGTCAAGGATCCGGTTATCGGCGGTGACCATGCCGCCCTGCGCGCTGTTCGTGAAGATGCCCATGCCTCCGCCGCGCTCCTCGATGCGGTCGTACAGCGGGCCGCAGAGGTCGGGGCTCAGAATGCCCTGATCGTTGCCGAGAACCTCGGGATGGATGGCGTAGTTCACCAGCGTCGCGATGGGCTTGCCCGCCGGCGTGCGCGCCTGAATGACCGACATGCGGCGGTCGTAGAGGTCGGGCGCATAATAGTTGTAGGCGATCTTTCCCTGTGCCTCGGCGGGCGCGATCCGCACCGTCGCCGCTTGCGCGCCGTCGATCGCTTCGTTCATGGCCTCCGCGGCCAGCGTGCACACGCGCTCCATGTACGCGAGGTCACCGGTGTGGCCGCCGCGGCCATCGGGAAACGCATAGCAGTCCGGAGCGCTGTGCGTATGCGTGACGCCGATAAGGATGTGATCGGGAGCCAGCCGCGGCACGCGAGCCCGCACGCGGTCGCCGAGGACTGAAGGGAAGCCCAGAAGGTCGAGGCTCACGATACCGACTGCCTCGCGCCCTCGGCGGATGTACAGAGCGCGAGCCGTGATGTCGCCGAGCTTCCTGGTGGCTGGTACCGTCGGACCCATGCCGCCCGATACCGGCAGCAGCGGGTCCGGCGTGATCACGCGCTTGCCTGTGCCCACCGTCAACGGGTCGGGGTTCTGGGTCATGCCAAGGCTCATGTCGGCGCTTAACGCAAGCGCAGCCCCCGTTGCAGCGGCGCTCTGCAGAAGCTGTCGGCGCGAAAGCGCGGTCGCATCCGAGCGCTCTGGCGCGCCGGCTCTTGTCTGATCGTCCATGGTCTCCTCCCGACGGATGTGGTGATGCACCCAGTCCCTCTCGGCGCAGCGGCCGCTGTCGTTATGGCCTGCATCCGCATCCTTTGCCGCGGAGAGCATCGAATCCTTCTCGCGCGATTAGCGGCGCCATCGCCAGCCCTGCCACAGGATCCGCCCACCACCACCCAAGCCATGCATTCAGACCCAACCCGACCAGCAGAATCGCCGATAGATTCGCGCAGATATCCGTCTGGCGCGCATCGGCAGCCAGCGCGTCGCTGCGCATGCCGCGAGCGACCCTGCGTTTCGCGTGGGCCAGCAGGGGCATCACGATCAGGGACAGCGCGGCAAGGACAATGCCCGTGACACTCGCTTCAGGCTCTTCGCTCCTGATGAGCGATGTCGCGGCTTCGTAGCCGACATATGCTGCCAGCGCAAGAAAGCTGATGCCGACGAGGCGCAGTGCGATGCGGTCGCGACCTGCGTCGTCCTCGTGCCCCAGCAGCCGCCAGACCAACGCGACGCCTGAGAGGCTCTCGATGATGGAGTCGGCGCCAAATCCGATGAGCGAGACGCTGCCTGCAACCGCGCCGGCCCATATTGCGACGACGGCTTCCGTGACGTTCCAGCCCAGGGTGGCCCATTCCAGCCGGAGCCCTGCCCGCCGAAGCGCCCGAGGCGCAGGCACTGCGCCTGCAGAGGGACGATCCATATGGCGATACATACCCGCGTCAGCCTCGCTCGCGTTCCCGCCTCGGCGCTGCCGCTGCCGCCTGTCCCTCATCGGCACTCGCGCCCAGGCGGGCGTCCACCAACGACCCATGGGTCCCCGCCGGCGACATGTCGATCGGCGTGGATCGCTCGAGATCGGGTCGCTGCGCTTGCGATGACGTGGCGGCTCGTCGTTCACAATGGTGCGCGCGATGGTCCGTAGGGGCGGATCAACCGCCGGACGGAACCACCGTGAAGAAGAGCTAGGCAGCGCGCGGTTGGTTCGCCCAGCTCGACCCGTAACGCCGTCATACGTCGAACAAGGGCGCACCAGCCGGTTGCTACCTCGGCCCATGTGGGCGCGGCACTGGTCTTCCGGCTGATACGCCCCTACGACATCCGCCCACGGCGCTCTGTCTGGGCACGTTTCAACGTGCTCTCGCCATTGCCGTCAGACCCGACCGTCATTCCCGCGACGGCGGGCATCCACCAACGACCCATGGGTCCCGGCCAACGGCATGCGGGGATGACAGACAGAGAGGCGTTCGCCGCGATGACGCACATGGTACGCGAAGTGTGTAGCCGTCGCATCTTGCGACGCGTGCAGGACAGCCTCGCTCTCGCGCCGAATGCTCGAAGCCTGCGCGAGCCGGTGTTGCCTTCCGGCTATCGGGGCGTCAGGTAAGGTTGAGGCGTACATGGGCTGTCGGCAGCCCTCTGTCCATGGCCACATCATATTGAATGGGAGTGTTCCGTTGACCGAGCATCTGCTGTCCTTCACCTTTCTCTGTCTCTGCGTCTGTGCTGCCCTTGCGGCTGACACGAAACCCGTCACCCGGCGAAGCGATGTCCGCGAGACCATCCACGGCGTGGAGATCGTCGATCCCTACCGATGGCTGGAAGACCAGAATGCGCCGGAGACCCGCGCATGGATTGATGCACAGAACGCCTACACGCGTTCACAACTCGCGAACTTGCCGATCCGCCAGAAACTGGCCCGGCGGCTCGAGCAGCTATTGAGAACAGACCGCATCGGCATGCCCATCGTGCGCTCTGGTCGCTACTTCTTCTCGCGGCAGAAACCGGACGACGAGCAGGCCATCCTCTACTGGCGCACCGGTCGAAGCGGAAAGGACCGTGTCCTGGTGGACCCGCATCCGATGAGCACTGATCGGACGACGTCGGTATCGTTCATGGATGTCAGCAAAGACGGGAAACTCGTTGCCTACGGAATCCGACGAGGCGGCGAGGATGAGGTGGAAGTCCGCTTCATCGAGGTGGACACGGGTCGCGAGCTCGAGGATCGGCTGCCCAAAGGGCATATCGAGAGCCTGTCGCTCGTCGGCTCTGCTTCTCTCGAAGCTGCCCGCAAGGAGGGAGAAGGCGTCACAGGCTTCTACTACTCCGTACTCGAACCGTTGAAGGGCCGCAGGGTCCGCTACCATCGCATGGGCGCTCCGATCTCGACAGACCGGGAGGTGTTTGGTGAGGGATACGGCCCGGAGATCATGGTTGGCCAGTTCGTTTCGGAGAACGGTCGCTGGCTCGTCTTGCTCGTCTACCGCGGCTGGTCCCAGAACGATGTGTACATTCAGGACCTCACCACGAACGGACCCATACGGCCGCTAGTTGTCGGCGTGGATGCGACCTTCAGCCCCGACTTCGCCGGGGATCGTCTCCTCCTGCTCACGGACTATCGGGCGCCGAAGCGCCGTATCCTGGAGGCGGATCCATCAGCGCCCCTTGGCCAGGACCCGGACCGATGGCGCGAGGTCGTGCCCGAGAGCGACAGCGTGATCGAGGGCTTCTCCCTGACGGCCGGGCGTCTGTTCGTGAACCGTCTGGGAAACGTGGCCACACGGCTCGACGCCTACGACCTTGGCGGCAAGCATCTCGGACCGGTGAAGTTGCCGGGCATCGGTTCCGCCTCGACACCTGGCGGCCTGTGGGAAGGTACTGAGGCGTTCTTCAGCTTCGTCAGTCACACCGCTCCGGCGACCGTCTACCGTCTGGATGTGGCGACCGGCAAGAGGACTGCATGGAGCAAAGTTCGCTTGCCGCTGCGATCGGCGGACTTCGTCACGCGGCAGGTATGGTATCCGTCGAAGGACGGCACGCGTGTGCCGATGTTCCTGGTCCATCGCAAAGGGCTCAAGCCCGACGGAGCCCGTGCCGTGCACCTCACGGCCTATGGCGGTTTCTCGGTCAGCATGACTCCCTACTTTGACCCGGAGGCGGTGATCTGGGCAGAGAGCGGCGGAGTGGTAGCCATACCGGCGCTGAGAGGAGGCGGCGAGTTCGGAGAAGACTGGCATCGCGCGGGCATGCTTGACAAGAAGCAGAATGTATTCGACGACTTCCATGCCGCTGCGGAATGGCTCATGGCAAACAAGTACACGACACCCGAGCGGCTGGTGATCTCGGGAGGCAGCAACGGCGGGCTCCTCGTCGGCGCCGCTCTGACCCAGCGACCGGAGTTGTACGGCGCTGTGGTGTGCGAGGTGCCGCTGCTCGACATGGTGCGCTATCACCTGTTCCTGCAGGGCCCGCAATGGGTGCCCGAGTACGGCTCTGCAGAGGATCCTGAGCAGTTCAAGGTTCTCTATGCCTATTCGCCGTACCATCGCGTCAGGCCAGGCGTCCAGTATCCCGCCGTTCTGTTCGCGACCGGCGACGCCGATACGCGCGTGGCGCCGCTGCATGCCCGCAAGATGACGGCTTTGCTTCAGGCATTGCCCGACCAGAGAAAGCCCATCCTGCTGCTCTACGACACGACGGCAGGCCATTCGGGGGGCGAGCCCATCGCCAAGATCGTGGAACGCCGGAGCATGGTCCTTGCGTTCATGTATCACCAGGTCGGCCTCGCGCCGTAGACCAGGCCGCGAGCGACGAGCGCGACGTCCTGAGGAGGACCTCATGAGAAGATGGATCGCGGTGTGCGCCGTGATCGGCGTGGCGGGCGCGGCATCGCTCGCTCAGAATCCGCCGAAACTCAAGCTCGGCAAGGAGGTGCGTCTGTTCAACGGCAAGGACTTCTCGGGCTGGACCCATTATCTGCAGAATCCGGCGGCGGCCATGACCGACGTTTGGAGCGTGGACGCAGCCGAGAGGGCCATCGTCTGTCGGGGGCGTCCCCTGGGCTACCTGCGCACCACGAGGGACTACTCCGACTTCATCCTCAAGCTCGACTGGCGCTTCAGTCCGGTCACGAAGCAGGCGGGCAACAGCGGCGTGCTTCTGCGGATCGTCGGCCCCGACAAGATATGGCCGAAGTCCATCGAGGCGCAGCTCCAGAGCGGTGCGGCCGGCGACTTCTGGCTCATAGATGAAGCGCAGCTTACCACGCCCGAAGAGCGTGTGGATCGAACCACTCCTCGCCACCGATTGCGGAGCCGGACCAACGAGAAACCCATCGGCGAATGGAACACCTATGAGATCCTGTGCCATGGCGGGCGCGTGGCGCTGAAGGTGAACGGCGAGACCCTCAACGAGGGGACCGATGCCGATCTGCGGTCGGGCAAGATCGGCTTGCAGTCGGAAGGCGCGGAAATCCATTTCCGCAATATCCGCTTGACGCCGATCTTGCGGTGACGGGATGACAAGGGCCGCGGCTGCCCGCGGCCCCGGACTACAGTCGCCAGGCGGTCAGAGAGTCTTCGGGCGGACCGGAGACCCCCGACGATTCGTCGCTTCTCTCGGCTGCCTGGCCTGAGACGGCCTTGCGGATGGCTTGCACCAGCTCTTCCGCGGGACCGCCCTTGCTGACGTATCCGCAAGCGCCGGCAGCCAGAAAGCGCTGAGCCACCTGCTCGGGGGGATACACGCTGAACATGATCACCGGCAAGCGGGGATTCTGGCGCTTCATCGCGCGCAACGCCTCCAGACCGCTCTTGCCGGGCATGTTGACATCGAGGATCACCACATCCCAGTCCTCATGGGCGGTCATCTCGATCGCCTCGTCGGCGTTCGATGCCTCGCCCTGCACATCGGGATGCAGCTTCTCGCTCAGTACCTGCCGGACGCCCTGCCGAACGGCAGCGTGATCGTCAACGATGAGAACTCGGTACATTGCACAGGCCTCCGGTCTTATAGACCTCAGTGAGAACAGCATAGCCTGTCACCCCGCAGAGACCCAACCGGACGATGCCTTCCCAGCGCGTAGGACTTCGCGCTTCGAATAGGTACAGGCAGTCCTACACCTTCTCGGAATACTGACCTCCCAGATCTGTTATTGGAGTCCGGTCGTGGCGATGCTCCACGAAGGTATGGGCTTGCCGAGCTTCGTCACGCTCTGCATCGTATGGTTCAGCCAGAGAAGCTCGCCGGGTTCGCATAGCGTCACGAACACGGTGTCCTCAACGCCGTCGGCGGCAACCATGGCGCGGGTTGCAGCCGACAACTCCGGCGCGGCTGCGAGCGTCTTCGCAGCGAACTCTCTGAACTCGGCGCTCAGGCCGTGGCCCGCGTAGGTCACCGCGCGTCCCTTGCCCGACGGCTTCAGAATGCGATCGTGCCAGCTATCGTCGCCTTCGACGCTGCGCAGACGTCCCATGCCGTCCGCGTAGATGATGAGGCCGCCCGCCGCAACCCAATCGGCGATCCGTGACCAGGTCGCCGCCTCCGAGACGCTGCCATGCATGAGGATGAGCGCCTTGACTCTCTTCAAACCGCCATCTGCGATCATGCCGTCGCTCATGTAGCCGAAGTCAAACCGGTCGCGCAGAGGCTGCACGTACTGCAGAAAGTCGTTGCCGTTCAGCTTGACGTGGGTCTGCGGGTAGTAGACGGCGATCTCGACAACGGGCTTGCGCTGTTTGAACTCGTTGCCCCAGCGCTCAAAGTTGGCCCGGGCCTCGTCGGACCCGAAGATGTTGGGAAAGTAGTAGTGCAGGCCGTTGGCGCCCGACGCAGTGGCGTTGTAGACGCGGCCGATGACGCCCCACTGATTCACTTCGCCGGCCGGCTCGAAGCTGAACCTCGCGCCGTACTGCAGGCTGGCCGAGGCGACCCAGCGCGTCACGGAGAAGTTGCCCCTCAAGTCGCTGCCCTCATTCGTGATCCGCACGCCTCCGCCGATCTCAGCGGCGATCTTGCACTGCTCGCCGAAGTCGGCCCCATGCTCCGGAGGCGCATGCCCTCCTGTGCATAGCTGGATGTCGCCTTTGGGGAAGTGCTTACGGGTCTCCTGAAGCCACCAGCGTGACCACTCGGTCATGGAGCCGATGTACCAGTCGCAGAAGTCGAGCCACGCGCGCTCGTTGGGCGCGTCGCGCTTCAGGAACGGTTTGATCTCCGCAATGCTCGAAGCGCCTGTCTTCCAGGCGTCGCGCAGCCGATCGAAGCCGCCGTACTTTCGAATCAGCCACAGCCGAAAACTCTCCACGGCGTAGGGATCTCCCGCCCAGAAGCCCGAGTGGGTGTGGTAGGGGCCATGAATGTCGGCAGTCCAGTCGTTGCCCGTCGCCACGTAGATCGCCTCGCCGTAGTTGCCCGTGACGCCGAGCAGGATCGTCTCTATCACATTCTGATCGCGGTAGTGCTCGCAGAAGGCCTTGATGAACCGCGCGACATGCCGCTTCAGCGTCGGGTTCCACAGCGACTGCACATCGGACTCCTGGCCGTGCTCGAGGCAGACGTAGCCCTGAGAGCCGGGCTTCTTGTAGTACCAGTCGGGCAGGCTGTAGGGCGAGCCGACAATGAGGAACGGCACCCACTTCAGGCCGTGTTTCTTGTAGATTTGTACGTAAGCGTCGTAGACGCTCCAGTCGTACTTGCCCTCCTCGGGCTCGCACAGATTCCAGCGTACGTAGCCCTCATGGCTCGTGACACCCAGCGCTTTCATGCCCGGCACTGCAGCCTCCAGCGCAGCCGTCTGATGCGGCACATCGCGGGCCGTTGCGGGGTCGAACCCGCCGATGATCAGTTGACCCCCAGCGCCGATTTTCACCTTCGGTTTGATCTCCACGTGCGGCACCACGCTCACTTTCTCCCAGTCTGATGGGCGTCGTGTGGTCAGACGGATGCGGCGCACATAGAGGCGCGTGCCGCCGAGTCGGAAGTCCGCTCCGCAGTTCTGGCGGTTCGCGAACCGCGGCGAGCGCATCTCGAAGTAGGCCATGCGCCAGCGCTTCGTGCCGAGGGTCCATCCCCCCGCCCGGCTCTCGGCATGGCAATAGCGGTCGCTCAGGGCGTCCCCCAGCTTCGAGTCGTACTCGAGCGTGAGCAGGCCGCCGACCACATCGTCGTAGTACTCCACCAGCGCATAGACGGCGGCGCCCAGGCTCTGCTTGCGCGCTCGGTCAATGGCGAAGTAGAGGAATGTCGAGGGCGGCTGGGTGCCAGGCTTGTTGGCGACGCTGCGGCTTCCGCCTTTGGCGACCTCCATGTGGAAGCCGTCCGCCCCTTCCAGGAGACGAACTCCCTGACCAGATGGACCGGCCGCGCTCCAGGCCGAGCCCTCAATGCCTTGGGGCTGAGCAAGGGCGCACCCTTCGAGCGCCATGAGCGCAATCGCCGTGATGAGGACCGCCAATCGGTGCATCATGCCTTCTCCCGCGCAGACAAGTTTCGCTGCTTTCCATGATTCACCGTGGGC
This sequence comes from Chthonomonadales bacterium, assembly GCA_012517255.1. GTDB lineage: Bacteria > Armatimonadota > Chthonomonadetes > Chthonomonadales > CAJBBX01 > JAAYVH01. Next base: position 2,737 of record JAAYVH010000138.1, on the reverse strand, counting down.
TTCGCGATTCCCTGCAGTAGGCTGGCGGACCCGAGAAAGCCCTCAATCCTGTTGAAGCCGGGCGCCGCCGCAGCGACGAGACTCGCCTGTTCGGACACGGACCCGGGCGGGAACATCTAGCTTGCGCTTTCGTCGAACCGAGCGTAAAATACAGACGGATCGGCGACACGCCGCGCTATTGCGATCGCCATTCGTTTGGCCTCCGGCGTTTCCACTCTGGCGGCGCCCGCCGGAGGACAGCCAGCCGCCGAAAGCGAGGGGAACATGGGTATCCGCTCCGTTTCGGCCGCGACCGCAGCCGTCGTGCTGCTCTGCGCCACGGCCTCCTCCTCTCCCGAGCCTGCGAAGTCCAAGTCGAGTGGTGTCGCTTCGTACGGCTCTCTGCCCATGGCGTTCGAACCAAACAAGGGGCAGGCAGACCCGTCGGTGGCTTTTCTGGCGCGTGGCAGCGGCTATGCCGTGCTGTTGCGTCCCACAGACGCCACTATCGTCCTGACGCGAGCTCGCAGTCGCGAAACGGGCAGCAAGAGCGGCCTGTGGAGCTCTGCAAAGGTCTCAACAAGCGCATTTCGCATGACCCTTGTCGGCGCATCCGAGGTCGCCGGAACAGGGGTCGAGCGACTGCCCGGAACGGTGAACCACCTCATCGGCAACGATCCCGGAAAGTGGATCACCGGCATCGAGACGTTCCGGTCGGCGCGCTTCTCTCAGGTCTATGCCGGCGTAGATGTGGTCTACTACGGCACCAATCGCAATCTGCAGTACGACTTCATCGTCCGTCCGGGCAGCTCGCCGGAGACCATCCGACTTGCCTTCGAGGGAGCCGCCATCAAGCGCATCGAGAGCGGCGAGCTCGAGGTTGCTGCCGGCGACGCAGCCGTGCGGTTCTCGAAGCCCGTGGCCTACCAGGAGACCGGCGGTCAGCGCACGCCCGTTGCAGCCGAATGGAACGTGTTGGCGACGAAAGAGGGCACGCCTCAAGCGGCCTTCTCGATCGGCGACTTCGACCGCACGAAGCCGCTCATCATTGACCCGCTGCTGTGGTACTCGACCTACCTCGGCGGCAGCCTGAACGACGACTGCCTCGACATTGATCTGAGCCAGATCGGTGAAGCGTTCGTCACCGGCGGCACCTCTTCGGTCGACTTCTGGACGCTCCCCCACGTGTTCCAGCCGGTCTTTGCCGGCGGCAACATGGATGCGTTCGTCACGAAGTTCGATGTCGTGGGCGGTTGGACGATGTACTCCACCTATCTGGGCACTCAGATGGACGACATCGCGTTCTCGATCCGTGTGGACCGGAACGGTCAGGCACACGTGTGCGGCTTCACCGACAGTCCGGCGTTTCCTGTGACTCCCGGCTGCGCGTTTCCGATCTTCAGCGGGCAGAGGGACGCCTTTGCCGCCATTCTCGACCCCATCGGCGCAACGCTGGTGTACAGCACATACATCGGTGGCGGCGGCAACGACGAGGCCCGTGAGATCCGCCTGACCGGACGCGGGCCCAGCTTCGCCGTGGCCGGCGGAACCGACTCGCAGAACTACCCGGTCACGCCAACGGCATTCGACCCGACCTACAACGGGTCCATAGACGTGACCTACACGGAGATACTGCCGCTGGGGCAGGGAGCAGCCGACCTGTGGTACAGCACCTACATTGGCGCCATGGACGCCGAGCAGGCCCTGTGCATGGATGTGGACCCCAAGGGGGTGGCCTACATCGGCGGCGTTGTCTCGTCGCCCCAGTTCCCGATCTCGTTGAACCCGTTCCAGCCGTGGTATGCAGGCAACACGGACGGGTTCGTCTTCGTGCTCGATCCGACTGTCCCCGGACCTGCCGGCATGCTCTATTCCAGCTTCATAGGCGGCAAGGACGTTGACGAGGTGCGGGGCATCGTCTTTGACCCATTCATGGCGATGTGTTCGGTGACTGGCATGACGAAGTCGCCGGACTTTCCAGTCATCATGGGGGCCATGCAGCTCGCCAATGCGGGCGGATCCGACGCGTTCGTCTCGACCATAAGGCCGCTGAACGCAGGCCCGCTGGACCTGTTCGTCTCAACCTACATCGGCGGCACGGCCGACGATTTCGGCAACGACATCGACGTGGACAACATGGAACCGTGGATCGTGGGAACGACACGGTCGCCGGACTTTCCGGTCACGGCAGGATGCATCCAGCCCCTGCTCAACGGGCCGAGTGATGCGTTCATTGTCCGCATGGTGCCATTGCTCAACTTCCCTGTCTACAGCACCTACTGGGGCGGAGAGTCGGATGAAGATGGCTGGGGCATTCGGCTCGACACCGATGCTAACGCCTATGCATGCGGCACCACGTGGTCGCAGGCATACCCGACAAGCGCCCCCATCCCGTGCTTCGACCCAACCTACAACGGCTGGGCCGACGGATGGGTGGCCAAGCTGGGCATCGGCAGAGCCACCGACACGACGGTCCTTCCAGCCACGGGGCGCATCGCCGAGCCGGTTACCTTGCAGGCGCAGCTCACCTACTGCTACAACAACAGCCCGGTGATCGGCAAACAGATGGACTTCGACATTGACGGCACCTACATGGGCAGCGCGCCAACCGACAGCTTCGGATGGGCGACCTTCGTGTGGATAATTGATGAGGGCGCAGGAGCCGGAGCCCGCCAGATACGAGCCAGATTCGCGGGCGATGCCACGGCGGGCCCAAGCTTTGGTCTGAACACGCTGACGGTGAATCTGGCGCCGACCT
>JAAYVH010000003.1 GCA_012517255.1 Chthonomonadales bacterium | reverse complement strand
CGAATGCCCCGCGGGTGCGTCGCACCGAGCCAGTGCCACCGCAGGTCGAGCAGATGTCCTCTATGTTCAGCGCGTGCTCTTTGGTGCAGCCCGTCATTACTTCATCAAGCGAGACGTCAATGCCGAACTCGACATCCTCGCCGCGCGACTCTGCCCGACGAGCGCGGCCCTGCCTGCCGCCAAACAAGCTCTCGAAGAAGTCGTTGAGAGTCTGTCCCCCTGCTCCAAAGCTGAACTCAAACGTTTCCGCGTTGCCGGCAAACGGGCCCGATCCAGGCCTGGCGCCCGCCTGACTGAACGCCTTCCACTGGTCGCCGAAGCTGTCATACTGGGCGCGCTTATGAGGATCGCTCAGGACCTCATACGCTTCGCTGATCTCCTTGAAGCGTTCCTCGGCGGATTTGTCGCCGGGATTCACGTCCGGGTGGAACTTGCGAGCCAAGCGCCGATACGCCGACTTGATCTCCTTCTCGTCGGCCGTTCGGCTTACCCCAAGGATTTTGTAGTAGTCCTTGTATTCCGGGCGATTCATGCTCGCACTCCCGTCGCAATGCATGCCCCTGCTCGCGCCCCGGTGGACGGGCGCGAGCAGGGCGTTGCCCTTACTGCTTGAACTCGGCGTCTATGACGTCGTCCTGATCGGACGATGGCGCATCGGCCTCCGGCTGCGTATCCTGAGACGGCCCCGGCTGACCCTGCGCCGCCGTCTGCTTGTAGAGGATCTCGCTGAGTTTGTAGCTCGCCTGTTGCAGCTCCTCGACGGTCCTCTTGATGTCGGCGACCTGGTCTGACTTGACGGCGCTCTTGACGTTCTCCATGGCAGTCTCGATGCGCAGCCGCTCGTCGGCCGGGACCTTGTCTCCGAGGTCCTTGAGGAGACGCTCGGTCTGGTAAAGCAGGGAGTCGGCCTGGTTCTTGGCCTCGGCCACTTCTTTCTGCCGCCTGTCCTCCTCGGCGTGCGCGGCCGCCTCCTGCACCATGCGCTCGATGTCCCTTTTGTCGAGGCTGCTCGAGCCGGTGATCGTGATGCTCTGCTCCTTGCCGGTCGCACGGTCCTTGGCCGAGACGTTCACGATGCCGTTGGCGTCAATGTCGAACGTCACTTCGATCTGAGGCACTCCGCGCGGCGCGGGCGGCAGACCCGTAAGCACGAAGTCGCCGAGCAGTTTGTTGTGAGCCGCAATCTCGCGCTCGCCCTGGAAGACCTTCACGTGAACCGTGGTCTGCCCATCGTCGGCGGTCGAGAAGATCTCCGACTTGCGCACCGGTATGGTGGTGTTGCGCTCGATGAGCTTTGTGAACACCCCGCCCAGCGTTTCGATACCCAGCGAAAGCGGCGTTACATCGAGCAGAACGACGTCTTTGACTTCGCCCGCCAACACGCCAGCCTGAATGGCGGCTCCTACAGCCACGACCTCGTCCGGGTTGACGCCCTTGTTGGGTTCCTTGCCGTTGCCCAGACGCCGGACCATCTCTTGCACCATCGGCATGCGGGTCGAACCGCCAACCAGCACGATCTCGTCAATGTCAGACGCCTTGATCTTGGCGTCCTGGATGGCGCGGCGGAAGGGCCCTTCGCATCGCTCCAGGAGGTCGCGGGTAAGTTCTTCGAACTTCGCCCGGGTGAGCGTGACGTCGAGATGAACGGGGCCGTCGGCAGTGGCGCTGATGAACGGAAGGTTGATGTTCGTCTGGACCACGTTGGACAGCTCGATCTTGGCCTTCTCGGCAGCTTCGCGGATGCGCTGCATGGCCTGGCGGTCCTTGGTGAGGTCTATGCCGTGCTCCTTCTTGAACTCCGCCGCCACGTACTGCACGATGCGCTCATCCCAGTCGTCGCCTCCGAGATGGGTGTCGCCGGCGGTGGACTTCACCTCGAAGATCCCGTCGCCGACCTCCAATATGGAGACATCGAACGTGCCGCCCCCAAGGTCGAACACGAGAATGGTCTCATTCTTCTTCTTGTCGAGGCCGTAGGCCAGCGCTGCAGCCGTCGGCTCGTTGATGATGCGGAGCACCTTGAGGCCCGCGATCTCGCCTGCGTTCTTTGTCGCGGTGCGCTGCGAGTCGTTGAAATAGGCAGGCACGGTGATCACAGCAGAGTCCACGGTCTCGCCGAGATACGCTTCCGCATCGGTCTTCAGCTTCTGCAGGATCATCGCCGAGATCTGCTCGGGAGTGTAGGTCTTGTCGTCAATAGCGATCTTCTCGGTCGTTCCCATGCGCCGCTTGATCGAGATCACGGTGCGCTCGGGATTCACGATCGCCTGTCGCTTGGCCGCTGAGCCGACCAGCCGCTCTCCTGCCTTGTTGAAGCCCACGACGGAAGCCGTGAGTCTGCTGCCTTCGGCGTTTGGGATGACTACGGGCTCGCCGCCTTCCAACACCGCAACCACCGAGTTCGTGGTTCCCAGGTCAATGCCAACCGTTTTCGCCATCGAGATACCTCCAGCCGCGCATCGTTCGCGATGCGTAACAAGTTAGTGTCAAGCTATTATTCAACTTGAGTGCATGTTTGTCAAGTGCATATACGAGCCGATTGCGCGACGCGTTTCGCGTGGCACCAGAAAAGGACGGGGATGTTGGGCGAAGGCGGAGTGACGGCGGAGGGGGCGGGATTCGAACCCGCGAGGCTTTTGGCCTACCCGCTTTCGAGGCGGGCGCACTCGACCACTATGCGACCCCTCCGCGTGGTACGGAAGAGCGCCCTCGGAGGGAATCGAACCCCCGACTCAGGGCTTAGGACGCCCCAGCTCTGTCCACTGAGCTACGAGGGCACATACAGACAACAAGCTGAAGACGCAACGACGTCTTCAGCTTGGATGGCGCGCTCGGAGGGACTTGAACCCCCGGCCTACAGGTCCGCAACCTGTCGCTCTATCCGCTGAGCTACGAGCGCAAACGCTCGGCCGTTTCTGACCATCGAAAGTATACGGCACGTGATGGCGCCGAGTCAAGCGCAGGAATACCGGCGTGGCGCACATAATACAGGGTCAACTCTCTAACGGAGGTAGGAGCATGCGACTGGCAGGACTGTGTCTCGGCGTCGGCGCACTGGCTTTCGTGCTCGCTTCATGCGCGCCCTCAAAGAAGGAAGGGTCGGTTTCCGGCGGTTCATCGGTCACCGGCGAGACCGCGGCGGTGTCCTTCGACAAGCCGCGCAAGCCGACGGGGGACGTCAAAGTGAAGCTCATCACCAACGGCATTTCGCCATTCTGGGATGCCATGGGGAAGGGCCTCGAGGTGATGAAAGCGGAACTCGGCATAGACGCGACCTGGCAGGCGCCGCAGCAGGCCGACAACAACGCCCAGAAGCGCGTGTTTGAGGATGCGCTGGCCGCCGGGGCCGACGGCATAGGCGTGTCGCCGATCCAGGCCGATGCTTTTGCGCCGGTCATTGACAAGGCCATCGAGCAAGGCATACCGGTTATCACCTTCGACTCCGACTCGGAAAAGAGCAAGCGGCTGCTGTACATCGGCACGAACAACTACGAGGCCGGTCGCGCGGCAGGTGAGGAAGCGAAGAAGCTGTTTCCGAAGGGTGGCAATCTCGTTGCCTTTGTGGGCAACATGAGCGCCCAGAACGCTCGCGATCGCTACAAGGGCTTCCTCGATGCCATCGAGGGAAGCGGCATCAAGATGCTGCAGGACCCCTATGAGGACGACAAGGACGCTGTCGGACGGGCGAGACGCAACGTCGGTTCAGCGATCGTGCGCTACGGCGACAAACTCAACGGTCTCGTCGGCTTGTACTCGTACAACGGTCCGGCCATCGTTGACGAGGTGATGAAGGCGAATCTACGAAGCAAGCTGAAGATCATCTGCTTTGACGGCGAACCGAAGACGCTGAAAAACCTGGAGGCAGGTCTCGTTGACGTGACAGTGGTCCAGAAGCCCTACGAGTTCGGTAGGCTGGCGACCGAGGTGCTCTACCTCATCAACAGGAAGGGCCTGACGGCAGCGCTCAGCGAGATGAAACCTGAGCTTGAGGGCATGGGGATGAAGATCCAGGGCAGCGTCATTGACACGGGGGTTGAGGTGATCACACCCGCCAACGCTGCGCAGTTCCTGAAGTCGCTGAAGGACCGCGGGCTGGAGTCGACGTGATTCTGGGCAGCACCGTTTCGACGCCCCAACCGCCCGGGGGTACCGGCCGGGCCGCGTCCGGTCTCTGGCTGACTGCGGCCCGCCGGTTGCTGATGTCGCGCGAGTTCAGCGTAGTGCTCGTCATTGCCGTGGTGTGCCTCGCCATGCCGTTCACGTCGGCGCGCGGGTCATTCTTCTCGGACAGGAATATGCTGAACCTCACGCGTCAGATCGCGCTGCTCGCGATATTCGCCATCGGGGAAACCGTGGTGATCATCACTGCCGGCATTGACCTGTCGCTGGGATCGCTCATCGCGTTCACCGGGATGCTGACGGCGCTCACGGTAACGAGGCTCGATCCGACCCTGGGACCCGGACCTGCTATCGTCATCGGACTCATGGCAGTGCTCATCGCCTCCGGGCTCATCGGAGCCGTCCACGCGACGCTCATACACAAACTCCGGCTGCCCCCCTTCGTGGTCACTCTGGCGTCATTGCTGATCCTTCGCAGCCAGTCGCTCGTAGCCAACGATCAGTTGCCGGTGACGCTTGAGGCCTATCCCAGCCTTCTGTATCTGGCCAACGGAACGCTTTTCGAGGGGAGTGCGTTGCCGATTCCGGTGCCGGTCGTGATCATGGCGATGGTTGCCGTTGCCATGTCGTTGCTGCTGATGCGGGCGCGGATTGGCAGATATGTCTACAGCGTAGGGAGCAACGAGACCGCCACCCAGCTGTCGGGGGTCAACGTCTATCGCGTCAAGCTGTTCGCTTATGGCGCCAGCGCGCTGCTGGGCGGAATAGCCGGGGTCCTCTGGGCGGCATATGGCGGTCAGGGCGACCCGCTGGCCGGGCAGTCGTATGAGCTCGACGCCGTGGCAGCTTCCGTTGTGGGAGGAGCAGATTTGATGGGAGGCCGCGGCAGCGTTCTCGGTACGGTGCTTGGCGCCACGCTGCTGATGGTGATATTCAGCGCCATCAACCTGACCCTTGCCAAGCCTGACCTGTGGCGAGGAACGGTGGTGGGGGGGATCCTTCTCATGGCGGTGCTGACCACCGCTATCCAGCAACGCCGAGCAGGTTGAAGCAACACACAACCATGCGGAACGCTGAAACATGTGCGCGCCGTACCCGTAGCGGCGTTTCGCCAACGGATGGGAGGAACTCAAGCCACATGAGACCGCGAATGTCAGGCGCCGCCATCGGCAAGTACCTTCTGTTGGTTGCGTTCCTCGCGCTCTTTGCCGGGTGGCTGTACTGGAAGAACTCCTATGGCGCGATAGGTCGCGTCGCTAAGCTGGATTCGTCAACGGCGGGCTATATCGCGTTCGTGAGAACTGACGAGAGTGGCGCAAGCAATCTCTGCATTGTCAAAGACGACGGAAGCGATCTGAAGGCTCTGACGAACAACGATCTGCCCAAGCGGATGCCATGCTGGTCGCCGGATGGAACCCGCCTCGTCTACGCTCAGGAGACTCGCTCCGAAGGCACGGCTTCGTACCAGTTGTTCGTTCTCGGCCAGGGTACGCCCAAGCAGGCTACCTATGGTTCGCTGAGCAAGGACATGCCACTATGGAGCCCCGATGGCAAACGGATTGCCTATCTTGCCGGCGGCGCTGTCAAAGTGGTGACCCCCAACGGGGCGGAAACCGAGCAGATCTACCCGCGGCCTGCCAAGGGTAACTCGCCAGTGACGGAAGGTCAGGCGCCGCCCGAGGAAGTCGACGGGCTCAAGCGGCCGCCCATCACCTGGTACCGCTGGGCGCCAGTCGGCGGCGCGCTTGCCGGAGTGCAGGTTCTTGAGGGGGAGAACGCCGCGGCCATCGGTTCCGCCAACTGGTGGGGAAAGACGAGCAAGAATGACGGCGAGGAGGTCGTCGGCGTCGTAGAACCGGAGAGCATCATCGTCCTACCGCATCTCGAGGCCGAGCCGGTGCGACTTCCTGGCGCAGAGAAGGTTGGATTCGGCTGGTATCCCGATGGCCGTCGGATGGTCGTCGCGCTCCAGACGCGCAAGGGGCGGCATGCTCTGGTGATCTTCAGGACTGACGAGAAGGACCTGCCTGTGACGCCGATACTGAGCGCCGATGCCCATACAGTCGCAGTCGAAAACCCCGTTGTCTCACCCGATGGACGCCAGATCGCCGGCGAGCTCTGGCGAGTTCAGAATAACGGCGACAGACTGCCCCTTGGCCTCGTGCTCTTGCCCGCTGAACCAGATCGGCCCGTCGTGGTCAAAGGCGCCGCCGACATAGAGTCGCTGAAGGTTCTGACGAAGGGGGACGCCCGCCAGCCACAGTGGTCGCCCGACGGCGCCAAGATGCTCTACACGATGGTTGGCGCCACCGGTCGAACGGACATATGGGTGGTGAACAGCGACGGCACCGGAACCGTCAGTCTCACCAAGGGGAAGGGCGACAACACTGATCCCGTGTGGTCACCCGCGCGGCGCTAGTCAGACCGGTCCGGAAAAGGTGAAACCGCGGCAACACAACGTCGCCGCGGTCTTCTTCATGGTGCCCAGGAGAGGAGTCGAACCTCCAAGCCCGTACGGGCACTAGTTCCTGAAACTAGCGTGTTTGCCATTTCACCACCTGGGCACGTCGGCGGCTCGGATCGGCATTATACTGTCTCTGGTATACTGTGTCAACGTATGCTGCACCAAATCGGGGATGACGTCCATTGATACTGACGGTCACTCTGAACGCAGCCGTTGATCGGACGTATCGTTGTGACGGGTTCCGCCTCGATGTGGTCAATCGTCCGCAAGAATGCTGGATCGTTGCGGGCGGAAAGGGGATCAACGTCGCGCGGGTCATCACGCGCATGGGCGGGCAGGCCGTTGCGACAGGCTTTCTTGGCGGTCATAACGGCGACATCATAGCGGACTCACTCCGTACTGAAGGCATTCGAGGCGAGTTCGTGCGAACCGCCGGCGAGTCCCGAACCTGTATCGCGGCAGTGGATCACCTGAGGCAGACGCAAACGGAGATCAACGAAGTCGGGCCGGAGATCAGCCGGGCAGAGTGCGAGGCCCTCAAGGCGCGTCTGGTCGAGCTGATAGACGAGTTGCGGCCATACTGCGTCGTGTTCTCCGGCAGCGCTCCGCCGGGCGTGCCGGAGAGCATCTACGCGGATCTCGGCGGCAAGGTCTCATCGGCCGGGGTGCGGTGGGTTCTGGACACGAGCGGCCCGGCGTTGCGTCTGGGCGCATCTGCTGTGCCGTGGATGATCAAGCCCAACGCGGTGGAGCTCGAGCACCTGACGGGAGAGAAACCTGAAGGCGTCCGGGAAGTGGCCAGACTGGCGTCGGGTCTGGTTCGACAAGGCATAGAAGTAGTTGCAGCGACAATGGGCGCTGACGGATGCGTGGTGGCGACCGCGGATGGACCGTGGTGGATCCGCCCTCCCGAGGTGCCCTTTGTGTCGGCAGTAGGCTCTGGCGATTCGCTGGTCGGCGCGTTCGTTCTGGCGACCGAACAAGGCCAATCGGTTCTCGATGCAGCCCGACAGGGCGTCGGAGCTGGGACTGCGAACGCCTGCCGCTATGGCGCCGGGTTCATTGACGCGGCGACCGTCCGGCAGATCGCCGAACGTTGCGAAGTGACCCGACTCCATGGCGGGTTTCGGGGATAGGTGGGAAAGTGCTTACGGACAGTTTGCTCTTCATAGAAAGCCCGATCCAGATCCTGATCGTGCTGACGATCGCCCTGCTCGTTTTCGGGCCGAAGAAGCTGCCCGAAATCGGGCGCCAGATCGGCGGGGCCTTGCGGGAGCTCAGAAAGGCGGCAGGCGAAGTGTCGCGGTCCTTTTCGACGGACTATGAGCCCGAAAGCCCGTCGTATGACAGCTCGTACGCCAGCTCGGGATACGACCGGACTGCCAGCTACTACACGCCGCCGGCACCCATCGAGGCTCCCATGGACCTGACCGACTACACGATCGTTGGCGTCACTCCTGATGAGGGATCACGCGAGACGAGCGGGGATGTACCGACAGGGGCATCAGACACCAACGTGGATCTGGGTGACTACACGCTTGTTGGGTCCCTTCAACGTGTAGCGCTGTCCGGCGACGGTGGCGACGCCGGCGCAACCGAAGATAGGGTATCCTCTTAGCGTAGCGTGCGCTTCCTCAACGGGGCGAAGCGGATCGCGATGATGTCGGTTCGCCTGCGGCGCGTCCGCAGGAAGGAGTTCTAAGACAATGCTAGACTTGCTGGCCATGTTCGAGAGCCCGCAGCAGTGGCTCATCGTGCTCGTGATCGTGTTGCTGTTGTTCGGCGGCAATCGCATACCCGAGCTCATGAAGGGCCTTGGTTCCGGCATGCGCGAGTTCAAGAAGGGGCTCAACGAAGAGGACGAGACGCCGAAGAAGCCGGCGGCCAAGTCGGAGAGCGACACCAAGGAGTAGCCGGGCCGCACCGGCGGAGCAAACAACGTTGAGGAGATTTGGGCCTTGCACGTACTGAACATTGTTCTGAGCGTTCTGCAAGTCGCAGCAGCGATCGGTCTGATTTTCGTGGTAGCGATCCAGCAGACGAAGAGCGAGGGGCTTGGCGGGACTATCGGAGGCAAGGTCACGTCGACCTTCAAGGGCAAGCCAGGGTTCGAGGATCGGCTGAACGATCTGACGAAGTACATCGCCATCGGTTTCTTCGCGCTCAGCATTCTGGTGGCCGTAACGATGAACAGGTAACGGACTGCACATAGACGCGTACGACGGGGCGGTTGGCCACAGGGTCATCGCCCCGTTTCTTGTTCTGGTCGTGCGTATTGCCGACAGGCAAGCGCACCTGTATAATCTCCCGTAGCACTGCTCCGGAGCGATCGTTGACATACCTGCGTCGGGATGCACATCGCGATCACGCACCTCCAGGCCTTTCGGCAATGGCCCTGGTCCTGGTCGTTATCGCGTGCTTACTGGCAACGCTCGCATCCGTCCCGCTGGTGGTCCCGTCGGATGTCGTGAATCTCAACACCGTCTCCAGCGAGAGGCTTGCCAATGATCTGGAGATGGACATCGCCCTGGCGGATGCCGTGATAGTCGAGCGGGAGCGACTGGGTGCGTTCTCCTCTGTCGAGCAGGCGCTGGCAACACCGGTGATCGCGCGGGCGAAGCGCCCGAAGGCTAAGACAGCGCTTGCGGCGATAGACTGGCAAGAAGGCAGCGCAGAGGTCCTGGCCACCGCGTTGGAGATCCCCCGCGTGCTGGCCGAGCGTCTGATTGCCGATCGGAGTGCGCGGCCGGGAGGGCGGTTCGCCTCCGCCGATCAGGTCCTCACCGCCAGCGTGTTTGATGCCTCGACAGCCGAGCCGTTGCGGACCCGTCTTGTGGTTCGAACTCCCGGCATGGCGCTCGGCTCTCTGCTGCTATGGGCCGGACTGGGATGTGTTGCGCTGGCGGGCCTTCTGGTGGTTCAGCGGCGGCTCGTACCGACAGCCGACCCGTGGCTCGTGCCCCTGGCGGTAATCCCGGCGGGACTGTGGCTAGCCATCTCCATTGCCCGGGGGGACCCATTGCGCGACACGCTGCCGGTTGCGCACGCTTCGTTCGGAATGTGGCTCGGGTGCCTCGCGTTCGCTGGAGCGTCCTGGTGGCTTACCCGGTCAGCGCGAGAGGGGTCCGTCGACCATGCGCCATCAGCCATGGACACGGTCTGCTGGGCGGTGCTCGTTCTCTGGGTCGTTCTCTGCCTGGCCGCTGCCGCCGGAAGCCGGATAGGCGCTCCTGGCATCCGCTGGTTCGCGCCAGCGCTGCTGGTCTGGGGAGTGTCGCTACTCATACGCCGGCACGCCGGTCTCGGACCCGATCGGTTACGTGCCCCCGCGTTTGGGAGGGTTCGTCCGTTACACCGTGCGGGATCGCGGACAGAGATTGCCTGGGGACTTGCGCCGATCGTTTCCATGACGATCGCCTTCACGGTCACACGCGATGTGGGAGTGGCAGTGGCGACGGGTCTGTCCATATGCGGGCTGCTGTACGGGACCAACCTGAGGTCGGCAAGCATCGCAGGTCTAGCGCTGTGCGGTCTGGGCGTTGCCGGGATGTCGCACCTATCCCCCTCAGCGGCTGCCGCCCTGGCGACCTTGCGGGCTCCGTGGGACACTCACGGCCATGGGGTACCGGCCACCGCCGCCTCGCTGTGGGCGCTGGCATCCGGCGGCGCGTGGGGAACGGGGCTTGGTCTTGCACCTGAGGCTGCCAGGACCGGCGCCCCATTCCTGGCAAGTCTCGGCGAGCAGTTAGGCGTCCCGGGGCTGGCGCTCGTGCTTCTGTGCGCCGTCCTGCTAGCGTGGCGAGGCTCGCGTATGGCGGTGTTGGGGCGACACGACGGCCATCGTCTCCTGGGTGTCGGCGCATTCAGCGTGCTGGCATCGTTTGTCGTGCTGGGAGCCGGTTCATCTCTGGCGTTGGTCCCGGATTGGGGCGTGCCCTTGCCGTTGGCCGCCGATAGCAGAGTCCTGCAGATCCTGTGGTTTGCGATGCTCGGCATTCTGGTGAGCTCGTCCAGCCGGCTCGGTCCAGTCGGCACGGGCGTCGAACGAACAGAGCTGCGCCGCCGGCTTCAGGAGCTGACCGTTGGCCTCGCTCTCATCGTCTTGGTCGGCGGCACGATCCGCGCATACTATATCGCGGCGTTTGCAGCCGATCGTCTGGCAGCCCGAAGCGTGCGTATCGCGTCGCGTCAGAGCGGCGGGGAGATACAGAACCCGCGGCTGGTAGCCATGGCAGCGAACATCGAGCGCGGGAGCATCCTGGATACCGATGGGCGCTTACTGGCCACTTCGCGCCTGCGTGAGATTTCCGAGTTTCACACAGGCGACGGGGCGCTCGCCCGGCGCTACTTCAGGGCGGGGCGCTACTATCCTCTTGGCCCAGCGGGCGCGCCGGTTGTTGGCCTATGGACGCGTCGCGAGGGGGCTCAAAGCGGCGTCGAGCGTGCCCTTGACGCGCATCTGCGCGGCTACCGGCGCGTTTCCGATCTCTTGCCGCTCTATCGGACCAAGGACCTTCCCGGGCCCATGCGGCATCGGCCCATGCGCGGCGGCGACGTGGTCTTGACCATCAACGGGGTGCTTCAGGAAGACGCGTACAGGCTGTTAGCCCGAGCGGCGAAAGACCACGCTAACGGACGCCCGACAAAGGCTACGCTGGTAGTCCTCAGCGCTCTGACCGGACAGCCGATCGTCGCGGCAAGCGTCCCGAGCCTGGACCCGAATCGAATCATCCTGCGTTCTGCCGGCGGTTCGTCTCTTTCGTCGCCGATGCTATCCGTGCCGGACCTCGCGAACGCCGTTCTGCCGGCGCCGCCCGGACCGTTCAAGATCGCTGCGGCGCTGGCAGCAGACCAGACTGGCAGGTCATTCGAGACGATGTGCTCCCATACGGAAGTTGGCCTCCAGTGGCAGGACGGAGGCGGCACCAGGACCATGGATGTCTTGCAGGATGATCCGCTGGATCCGCCGCACCGACGCATCGGAATGCAGAGGGCCACGCGCAACTCATGCAACATCTGGTTCGGCCGGTTTGCGATCTCAATCGGGGCGCAGACCGCCTACGATCGGCTGGCGGCGATACTGGGCACGAGCGCAATGCCTCCGCGGAACGTGTTTGGCGAGAGGCTCCCTGCCATGTTCGCCGGTCTGGATGGCGCGATGGTAACCCCGATGCAGATGGCTGGGGTCGTTGCATCCTTGATGGTTGGAGAGGCGCCCGTCAGGCCGTCATACTGGCGCGAACTCCGCTACGCCGACGGGCGACCGGCGGAGCTAGCGGCGCTGCCTGCCGCGTCTCCGGATGCGGCTCCGGTGGACCTCGAGACCGCCGAAATGGTCAGGCGAGTTCTGGCTGAATCGGTGTCAGGAGGTCCGGCTGCCGAGGTTTTCGCGCCACTTCGGGTGACCGTTGCCGGAAAGGCCGCCTCGGTTACTGTGACCGGCGCACCCAACCGAACCGATGCCTGGTTCGTCGGCTTTGCGCCTGTGAAGACCCCCGCGTTCACGTTTGCATGCTGGATCGAAAACGGCGGCTCAGGCACCCGCACGGCTGCTCCGGTCGTGCGCGACATGCTGCGGGAGATGGTTGGGCAGTGAACGGGACTCACTCGTAGCGCAGGGCGTCCATGGGAGACAGGCGGCTCGCCCGCGCGGCTGGCGCTGTGCCGAACACGATGCCGACGGCGATGCAGACGCCGAGAGCGAGCAGGAGCGCCTGCGGTGTTACCAGCGGTTGAAGCACCGTGTACTTGCGCAGGATGCTGACGCCGATGAATGCCAGCCCCACCCCTAGCGCGCCTCCGGCAATGGATAGACCGACGGCTTCGGCGAGGAACTGGAGAAACACATCGCGACGCCGCGCCCCCACAGTCATCCGGATGCCGATCTCTCGCGTACGCTCTGTGACCGTGACGAGCATGATGTTCATGATTCCTATGCCCGCGACGAGCAGAGATATGGCTGAGATGCCGACGATGAGGGCGGTAACGATGTTGAACACGCGAAAGATGGCGGCGAGCAGCTGACGGTAGGTCAGGATGCCGAAGTCCTCGACCGCGTGGTTACGGAGCATGGCGGCGCGCAGGCTCTCAATGATCTTGTCCGGGTCGGTCTTGTAGTCAGTCTGCACGACTATGCGGTTGATCTGGGCGCCCGGAAAAGCCTCAACGGCGGCGCGCCACGGGATGTAGACCACGCGCGCGAAGCTCATTTCACTGAAGGCGGTGGGTTCCTCGGGCGCAAGCACACCGACTACACGGAATGCGACGCCGCGAATGATGACCGACTGGCCAAGAGCCTGCGCGCTGCCGAATACGTCCTCCTTTACCTGATGGCCGATAACGCAGACCCGATCATCGTCTTCATCCGTACGATAGAAACGGCCCTCGCCGATCTTCTCTTTGCGGAGGTCGCCCATGCGTGAATCCGCTGCAAGCACCATGGCGGAGTGGGATTCGTCGTTGCGCTGTACGCTTCCGAAGACGAATGTGAGCGGGATCGCGGCTCTGACTCCCGGGACCGCTGATAGCGCCGCCACATCGTCCAGGGTCAGGGTCGAGATGCCGAGCACGGACATTCCGTCGGGCCGACCGGAATCGTCCAGCTTGCCGGGCACGACGAACGCCACGTTCGTGCCGAGGCTCTCCACCTGACGGGTGATGTCAGCCCGCACTCCAATCCCAATGGATATCAACAGGAGCACGGACGCCACGCCGATCACCACGCCCAGCACCGACAGCCAGGCGCGGAGCCGGTTCTCGCGCATCGATCGCGCTGCCGAGCGTATCGCCTCCACAACAGTCATACGCTTTACGAGTACGCACGAAGGGGCTGCAGGTTCCGAGGGGCACATGGCTCAAGCAACAGTGGGCTCGCCGGCAGCGGCGAGCCCACTGGCAGATGGGGCGGCTGATGGGACTCGAACCCACGACCTCCAGGGCCACAACCTGGCACTCTAACCGGCTGAGCTACAGCCGCCGCGACCACAAACGCCCCCGGCAGGAATCGAACCTGCGGCCAACTGCTTAGAAGGCAGCTGCTCTATCCTCTGAGCTACGGAGGCAAGGCGGGAGCGGGAGACGAGAATCGAACTCGCGTCACCTGCTTGGAAGGCAGGAGCTTTACCATTAAGCTACTCCCGCTCGGACACCGGCGCGTCCGGTCCGGTCGGCATCTAGTATATCACACCAATGGCATCGGTATGATCAGCGGCCGGAACCGGGCGCGCCGAATGCGCTATGCCACAGGAATCACTCGGATTGGCTTGCCCGTTGCTGCGGACTCGTCCAGAGCGTAGCATACCGCGTGGGTCCATGCGGCATCCTCCAGATTGAGCGGCGACTCGACGCCGTTGAGGATGCAGTCCACGAAGTGGTCAATCTCGCCGCGGAACGGGTGGTGCGTTACGTCGCCGCTATCGGGCCGAATCGTCGGCACCTCCATCCAGTCGGTCTGTCCTTCGAAGAAGCTCTTGGAGTAGACCTTGTTGTCGCGGATCGTTCCCTCAGTGCCGAGCAGATCAATGTTGAACGCGTAGGGCGACTGGACGTCGAAGCTCACCGAGACCTTGCCAATCGCGCCCGACCGGAACCGCAGAGCTCCAACGAGGTTTGTGTCGTACTCATATTCGGGGTTGCGCTTGTTGCTGAACGCGAAGACCTCGTCCACCTCGTCCTGCACGAAGTAGCGAATGGCATCCACGGCATGAATGCCAGCCGAGAGCAGCGCGCTGCCGGCGATGTCCTTCTTGATGTTCCAGGCGTACTGCTTGTACTGGGGACCGATGTTGTGCCAGTAGTCCACCTCGGCATAGAAGATGTCGCCGATGGCCCGTTCGCCAAGCAACCGCTTGATCAGCATGAACTCGGGGTTCCAGTGCAGCACGAAGCTCACCACTGTGCGAACCCCCGCGGCCCGCACCGCGGCTAGCATCCGGTCCAGGGCCTGCCGATCATTGGCCACTGCCTTCTCGATCAGAATGTGCTTGCCGGCCTGAGCGCAGGCGACGACATTGTCAGGATGTTGGTTGGGCGGTGAGCAGATGGAGACCGCCTGAATAGCGGGGTCTGAGAGCATCTCGTCAAGCGACGCATAGATGCGGGCGTCCTGGACGCCGGTTTCGCTCAGTTTGGCGACGGCTCCTTCGCGTGTGCGACTGCAGATGCCCACGATCCGCGTGGCGGGGTTGGCCTGGTACGCCTTGATATGCTCGCCCGAGACCCATCCTGAGCCTACGATGCCAACACCAATCTCACCCATGGTGACTCCTCCCATCTAAGAGTGTGCACAGAATAACTCTTCGATGGGGCATCCCGATAATCCTGCGGTTGACAAGGCTCGTTCTGCCTAGGTATTGTTTCGTTCTGTCGGATTGCCTTATCCAGAGTGGCGGAGGGACCGGCCCTGCGATGCCACAACAACCACCCCGCACGCCGACGGGGCAGGTGCTAAGTCCGGGCAGCTCAGGCGCTGCAAGATAAGGGGCACAGGCGAAACTCACACGGCCAAGGGGAGCCCCTTTCGCATGCGAGAGGGGCTCATGTGCATTAAAGGATGGGGCGTCTTCGGCGAAGCACAGAAGGAGCGGTACTGAGATGGCAGAGACATACCTGTTCACGTCCGAGAGCGTAACAGAAGGGCATCCAGACAAGCTGGCAGATCAGATCAGCGACGCCATACTGGACGCCTTGATCAAGGAAGACCCTCACGCGCGAGTCGCGCTGGAGACGCTGCTCACGCGCGGCCTTGCCGTGGTAGCGGGAGAGCTGACGACCAAGGCCTATGTGGAAATCGCCGACGTCGTACGCCAGACCATCAACGATGTGGGCTACACCAAGACCGAGTATGGGTTCGAAGGTGACACGACAGGGGTGATGCTGGCGATCCAGAAGCAGTCGCCCGACATCAATCAGGGCGTGGATCGCGCATCACCCGAGGAGCAAGGGGCGGGCGATCAGGGCATGATGTTCGGGTTCGCATGCGACGAGACCGAAGAACTCATGCCGCTGCCCATCACGCTCGCTCACAGCCTGACCCGCAAGTACTCGGACGTGCGCCGAGCCAAACCCGAACTGGGCCTTCGCCCCGACGGGAAGTCGCAGGTCACGATAGCGTATGTGGATGGGCGGCCGCGCCAGGTTGACACGGTGGTAATGGCGGCGCAGCACGATGATCGTCCAGGCCTCGAACAGGCGATCAAGGAGATCGTCATCGAGGAGATCGTGAAGCCCGTGCTGGCGATGTTCCCGGGCCTCGACAAGAGCGGCGTTAAGTACTTTGTGAACCCGACCGGTCGATTCGTGATCGGAGGCCCTCAGGGCGACACAGGCGTCACCGGGCGCAAGATCATCGTGGACACGTATGGCGGCTATGCGCGGCATGGCGGCGGCGCATTCTCGGGCAAGGACCCGTCGAAGGTGGACCGCTCCGCAGCCTATGCGGCGCGCTATCTTGCCAAGAATGTGGTGAAGGCCGGACTGGCCCGGAAGTGCGAGATACAGGTCGCGTATGCCATAGGCGAGCCGCGCCCCGTCAGCGTGTACGTGGATACGTTCGGTACCGGCGCGATCCCTGATGCCGAGATATCAGCGCGGCTTCAGGATCCGACAATCATTGACCTGCGGCCCGGTCTGCTCATTCGGCGGTTGGGGCTTCTCGATCCCTCGAGAGTGCAATACTACTTGACCGCGAAGAACGGGCATTTCGGAAATCCGACGTTTCCGTGGGAAGCCGTGGACCTAGCCGCCGCTCTGGCAGGCTAGCGTCGGCGAAGCCGATCTCGAGAACGGGCCTCTGCCGTACGGTGGGGGCCCTTCGTACGTAAGAGGGTAAGCAACGCGGGCAGGGCTAGACGTCCCAGCCGCTTCGCGTCTGATGGGGCCTGCGTGCTCCAATGTTGGCGTCCACGAGCGAGAGGATGTAGGTGATACCCAGACCGGCCAGAAGGAACGAGCTGGCAGATGAGAGACCCGATGCCGACGCCGAGAGCCCCCATGGCGACCAGAGCAGGAGTATCAGCAAGGTCAGCGTGATCCCGACGAGCACCGCAGCCTTGGCGCGTTCGCCGTTGTAGTACTGCCCGAGCCCGGGGCAGAGGGCCGACAGCATCACCGAGAGATAGGGGTTGCGCGGTTCTTCCTGCCGAACAAGAGACGCGACGGACCGGTCCTGCATCAGAACTAGCTCGGCATACTTGCGCTCTGCAGAGCCTCGTGTGGGATCGGCCTCGCCGGCCCGGTGATACGCCGCCACAGCGTCATCCACGCGCCCGAGCGACTGCAGAATGTCGCCGAGCATCTCCAACGCGGCTGCATCCCGGGGAACCTTGCTCACGGCCAGGAGGCATGCATCGAACGCCTGCTGGAATCGGCCACGGCGTCGCGCCAGATAAGCGTCTCTGAGCAGGCGCTCGGCTTCCTCCACCTCCTCCGGGGCGCTGTCTCTGAACTCAGGCAAGGCCAACGACGGCTTGGGTTCGAACTTCGGCGGCGCCACGATCTGAGTCCGGTCTATGTCGGCAGGCGCTGCGGCAGGCGCGCCCGACGTCGCAAGCGGATCGGCACGTGGAAGAGCAATCAGACGAGCGATCTCTTCCGGCGGAATGCCTCGCGCCGCCAGCATGCGGGCGAGGCTCTGGTCGTCCGGCGCGGAAGCCTCCCCCTGCTTGGGCGCCTCCTTGGCATCGCCAGACTGCGTCATCGTATCAGACTGATCCGGGTTCATCGTGCGCCAGACCTTCGACAGCTCCGTCAACGATCAGCAACCTGCGCGCATCCGACCAGAACGATTCCAGGTCATAGTACGCGCGCTGCTCCGGAGCCATGACATGAGCCACCACATCCTGATAGTCCATCAGCACCCAGCGTGCGGTGTCATATCCCTCAACGCGGATTCCGCGCATCCCCGCATGCTTCATCGTCTCGACGATGTGATCCGTAATGGTGCGGATATGCACCGAAGAGGTGCCCTCACAGACGAAGAAATAGTCGGTCATCAACGTGAGGCCGTGCAGGTCCAGCAATGTCATGTTGCGAGCATGCTTGGAATCGGCTGCTTCGACGATCAGGCGCACCTTCTCTTGTGATGTCATTAGGTTCAGTACTGCCTCCTGTGGCGACAAGCCTAGTATGGGGCTCCGAAGGGAGCTTGTCAATCCTCGGCAGGATTATCGGGTCCTGGCGGGGAGCTCTCGGGCCTGTCGAGAAACCATACTTGATCTACGGCCTTGTAGGTGTCGTCGCTGATTTTCTCCCGCGCAATCTCCTTGCCGTCGCGCTCGGCGATCCGGTAGGTGACTACCCGGAGGCCGCTCTGACCGTATGCTTGCTTCTGTCCGGTAGGACGATCGGTCGGACCTTTGGGTTCAGCCCAGACGATGTGTCGGGGAGCCGACCGCGACAGGATGCGCGACGCGAGCATGAACCTGCACGAGGGCCGATAGGCGCTCAGAATGCGCACGGTGAGGAGCGGTCCGGACACGCGAGCCACGATGCGCAGCGGACGCGGTGTCGAGTTGGTGAATCTGAAGTCCAGCGTGTCGTACGCCACGGCGGCGTCGCGGCCCGGGGGCGCGTATGTCGGCGCGACTGCGTGTCTGTGGCGTTCAACGATCGGCAGACCGGCAACAAGCACAGCGTTGTAGAGGGTCGAGGACACCTGACATACGCCGCCGCCAAAGGCGCTTACCAGCCGGCCTTCGTAGCTGACGGGCGCCTTGCGGTAGCCGGCATCAGCGTTCCAGTTGCCGACCCGGCGGTTGAACGAAAAGGTGTTGCCGGGCAACACGATGGCGCCATCGAGCGCGTTCGCGGCAAGCCTGGCGTTGTGGCGCTGAGCCGCCGTCCGCTGACGCACGCTTGTTGCGTAGGTGGCGAGTTCAGCCACAGCCGCATCATCGGTGAAGTGCGGCGACAAGCGGTAGGCGGACAGAGCGGTCATAGCCGACACGAGCGCGACCAGGCCAAGCGCCGTGTGGGTTCTCACCTGATCTCCATCTGGCCGACCGAAGTTTCGATGCGGACGCTTGGATCGTACATGCACTCGAGACGTGTCGGCATAGCCCGGTAACTGCCGGGAGTCTGAGCTCTGAGGTAGTACTCGAGAACGTGCCTGCCGCGGGGAACGCTGCGCGCGAAGAACACGACCCTGTCATCCCGGACGTCCGAGGCAGAGTACCACTCGTTCCACTCGGCATCGACGTCGCCCTTAGCGCTGGGCTCGGCGCCGGCGGGAATGGGATCCGTCACCATGACGAAGGGAAGCTCGTTCGGGGTCCTGATGATGATCCTGCATCGGATGAGCGTCCCGCTCCGGACGGGCCCCGCCACCTTGTCAAACACCCTTACAGCGCCCCGCAACGGCAACAATGCGGTCCTGATCTGCTCATAGGTCCGTATCACGGAGGCTTCGGGAATCGTTGTGATCGGCTTGCGCAGATCCCCGGCCGATTGTGTGCGAACGGCCAGGCTGTAGTAGGGCTGTCCTTCGCCTGCCGGCTCGATGACGAGACGATTGGGTCCCGGCCTGATAGGAACCTTCGCGATGCGCTGCACGATCTCTCTCGCCAGCAGGTTTCCTGGCTCGACCTCCGTCGCTGCCAGCATCGTGTCGTTGAGTTTCACTCGGACTCCGGCAGGCACGGGAGCGCTCTGGGGCCGAGCCGCCACATAGTCGCACAGGGCCATCAGGACGAATGCGGTGTCTCTGGTGGAGGTCCAATGGGCATCCGTCCGGTTGAGCATGAGGTACCGAAGCGCCCGATCTGCCATGGCATCCGCGGGATTGCGCGCGAGCAATGCGCGGACGGCCAGTGCGGTTGTCATGGTCTCGGTCCACTCGGAGCTCCAGGGGTTCGCGCTATTGCGCCAGTGCACAAGGCGGTCTGACTGGTAGGCCCAGGGCAACAGCATCTCGTCGGGTCCGCGTCGCGCTGTGTCCGGCATGCCCAGCCGTCGCATGGCCAACGACGCACAGGCAAGTCCTGCGGGCCTGAGCTTGTTCATGTCGAGTCTGTGGACGGCGTTGACCCCCACGGAAGCCAGAGCCAAAGCCAGAAAGGCTCTCTGATCGGGTTCGGCGCCGTTCAGTAGGCGAGATGCGGCCGTCGCCGTCTCTTCTATCATCCGGTCGCTGACAAGGTATCCGTCGCGCCGGATCTCTGACAGCGCAAGGAGCGCATAGGCCGTGAGCCACGCGTCGCCGGGATCGGCTTCGAACCAGCCGAAGCTGCCGTCATAGTTCCGCAGCTTGCCTAGGCGACTCACGCCGTCGCGCACGGACCGCCGGATGCGATCGTCAACATCGGCGCCCAACGCGGTTCGCAGCGCCCGGGCCGTGGGATCTGGCAGTGCCTTCAATAGCCGTGCGACATACAGGTTCGGCAGGAACCCGCTAACCGTCTGCTCGGTGCAACCGTAGGGATAGGTCACGAGGTATTCGACGGCCGATGGAATGGCCGACAAAACCGACGGCGTTGTTCTGATGGTGACGGCGGCCGGAAGGGGCTGAGCCGATGCCTCGAAGACGTGGGTCTGTGACCGCGTTTCCACGAGATCGCCAGCGAAGACGTGCGTGATCTCGCGCGCGTAGGGCAGTATGGGGATCGAGTGCTCGACGGCGTCGGATAGGTGGGGCGTACCGGACGACCATGCATCGGCCCGAATCGTGCAGGCTCCAGCGCGCGCCGCTCGTACCATCCATTGGGCCAGCGCGGTTCCGCCCGCAGGCACGTCAATCTCCCTGGCGCCGTCGCCGAGGATCTCGATGCTCTCTCCGGAGAGACGAACCGAGGCGCGCCGGGGCTGGGATGTCGCATTGGCGACCGATGCCGTCACGGTCGCACGGTCCGTCTCCGTCAGGAATCGCGGCGTGTCGAGCCGGATATGGAACGGCAGATTCGTTCTCACCTGAGCGGTGGCCCACCCGAACTGAGAAGCAACGGAGTGGGCGACAGCCGTTGCGCGCCATGTCGTGAGATTGTCGGGGAGGGGAGCGTCGACCACTGCCTGTCCCTCCGCATCGGTGATGACGTGCGCGTTCCAGTACGGTGCATCGAGGAACTTCCGGCGCGCTGCGATCACCGGCTGTGCCTTGTCGCCGCTGTACAGGTACTCTTCGCATGAATGCATTGCGGTCACGCGACTGTACACGTGCGGATAGAACGCCTCCATGACGGCCGAAGGATCGTCTTCCACAAGCGCGTAGATCGCTTCATCAACAAGCGCGAACGAAGCCTCGGCTTGCACGGGCTTCCCGCGAGCATCGGCAACCGCGATGCGGAAGCGCGCGGACTCCTGCGGCCTGTGCTCAGGCGCATCGGGGGTCACCGTGACGCGCAGTTCCCGATCGGGTACCGCGACGCGAATCTGAGCTGTCGTCTCGGCATACTTCTTGCTCCAAATGCCCGATACCGAGACCCATACATTCGGGCCGTATTCGCTTCGTATGGGCAGCGTCAGAACGGTACTGCGTTGCGCAAGCGTGACAACCCTCGCTTCATAGATGCGGTCCCCGTCAACCGTGACGATGACGCTGGATCCCGTCCGGTCCGAGTTGATCAGAATGCGCGCTGTGTCGCCAACCGCATATTGCCGCCGATCGCAATGCACGCTCAGGTCGGCGTAGCTGGTCGAAAGGTCGCCGCCGCGATCGCCCACGCACCACAGGTAGTCCGTCGCTGTCACCGTTCTGTTGCGAGTGTCCCGAGCAGATGCAGCGAGCCGAAGCTCTCCGGCCTGCGTCGGGGTGAAGGCCAGCGTCACCATGCCTGAGCTGTCTGTGGTGCCCGATACGCTCGCCATGTTCTGTGACCTGACTGGCGCGTTGGGACGTCGTGTGTCATCTCGGTACACGTCGAGTTTGATCGGCAGAGACGCCACCGGACGCGACGCAAGATCGAAAGCACGGACTCGGCAGAATGTCCGCCTTCCGGGCGAACACAGGTACCCCGCAGGCTCGACAAAGAGGCGCACCTCGCCCGTGTAGACACGAACGGACGTCGAGGTCTCCACCATGCGCCCGGCTGGATCGCGGACGCTGATGGAGATGGACGCGGTGAGACCGCGCGTGGTCGCGCCTGGAGCAAGGGCCGCTGTGGGGATTCGAACGACGCAGCGCCCCTGGGCATCCAGCTGCGCCGTAGCCGTGGACGTCACTGAACCGAACTCAGATTGCTGACGCCACCATGGACCCTCCTCGTCCTCCTCGCCGGCATCGGGCGCCCATTCCCACAGATCGTCCCAGACCGTCGAGCATGCCACCGTTGCGCCCACGAGCGGCGCGCCATAGTAATACCGGGCGTCCACGTCGACCTCAACGGTGTCTCCGGCGACGTAGGCGCTGCGTCGCGGTGTGGCCTCAACCTGAAACTCCGGCTTTCGATATGAAGCGATCGTGAATGAGTAGGCCTCGCGAAGGGTGCCCACTTCGGCGAAGATGGTCCCGGAGCCGCTGGGCGTCTCGGAGCTGAGCTCGAAGTCGCCGCTGAACGACCCGAACGCGTTCGTGCGCCTCTGCGATTCTGCCAGGACAATCCCCTCGGGATCTTCTACGCGAACCCGGACAGGCACGTTCGCTGGCACGGTGTAGGCGCCGCCAGAGCGCCCGACGCCGCGCAGTATTCCCTTGTACCGGACCTGCTGTCCCGGGCGATAGATGGGACGGTCCGTATACACATGCAGCCGATAGTCGGCCTCACCTTCCTGATAGTCGTAGCCGAAGGCCCACGCGCGATTGCTGCCACGCGAAGCGAGCACGCCCGCCCATGTGTCCTCGTCGTCGCTACCGTTCTCACTCAAAGCCAGCCGCGCGAGTCCGTCGGGGCCGGTGACCCCCTCGCCGACGCGGCCTGAGCCCTGGAATGCGCGGATCTGCACCCCGTCCTTGGGACGGCCAGTCTTCAGGTCGACCGCGAACGCGTAGGCCTGAGCGCCGGATTTCCTCACGATCAGACCCAGATCCGTGACGGTGAACGGGGCATAGACTGTCTCCGCGCCGTACCGCGCCGTGGCGATGTAAGCTCCCGGCGGCAGTGCTCCTATCTTTACGCGATGATCAAAGTGCCCTTCGACGTCCGTCCTCCGGAGATCGACCCGGTGAATGGCGACATTCCTGGACGCGCGCGTCAGGGCTGCAGGGAGCGCCGAAGGCAATGACCACGAAGCGAACACATCGCGGTAGCGCCGAAGCCCTTCGGGCGACGGCAGCAGGCTCTCGACGTCGAGCTGCGACAGCGTCAGCGTCATCGGCGGGTCACCGGCATCCTGACGGATCCTGTAGCCTGTCACTGTGACGCTGACCGCCTCGGATGGGAGGTAGGTGCGCGCCCGAACCGAGCAGGTCAGCGGATCGAACGTCCGCTGGAGGCGCAGCGCGAGCGGGGTGACGCGCCCCTCCTCGACGTACACGACCGGACCGTCTATGCCGTGTGCGCGCGACGATGCATTGATGATGTATGAGCCTGCAGGTACGGCGTTGAGCGCAAATCTCCCGTCAGCGCTCGTGCGGACTCGCGTGGCGTAGGTCGGCCCGCCCTCCTTGGCAGGGGTGAGCCAGACGCGAGCATTGGCGACGGGATGCATGTAGGAGTCCAGGACGCGTCCCTGAACGCGGCCCAGAGGCGGCTCGCCAAGGATGCCGACCACTGCAAAGGCCGTGAACGCTGCGCACGCGCAGGCCATGGTAATCCACTGATATCGCGGCGAGGCAATCGCCTGAGAGCCGTTCACCTATCGTGACCTCAACGCGCGCCTTCTGGCAATCTCGGCCAGCAGGATGGCCAGGACGCAGGCGATGCCAGCAAGCCCTGCTAGTCTGGCTCGCTCCAGACGAGTCAGTTCGCTGAACCGCAGGGCCCATGGGGCAAACTGGAGCTGTGCCGCCATGCCGAGCAGCGACGCCATAGTCGCCATCCATCCAGACCGTAGGATCCGCTGGTCATCGCCAGACGGGCACACGGGAGACACGCCCAGTCCCATTATGGTCCCGTATAGCGTCTTGGCTCCCCAGATCACCATCATCACCAGGGGCCATACCATCGAGAACGCCGAGACGACGGCGCGGTAGATGTGACCGGCGCGCTGCTGCACGAAGGCCCCCGTCAGCCATGGAACGAACACGCCGAAGAGCAGGGCTATGAGCGCATAGTGCTCCGACATCGCAAATGGGCGGAGAGCCGGTCCGTACCGCACGGAGGCAAGGCGAATGGCCGCCAGCGCGATGAGGATGGTGGTGGCGCCGCAGGCGCGCCAGGTCATGGCAGAACCGCGGCGGTCAGTCTCATCGTCGGCTATGAGCGCTGCGACGACAAGGACGGACCCCATGCAGAGGCCCGCGATGCCGATCCCCATGCCAGCCAGCATCTGGTAGCAGGGGAGGGCGGCCCCAATCGCGATCAGTGGTAAGGCGTAACTTGAATGGGCGCTGTCAGCCCACGCCAGAGCATACACGATGGCGCCTGCCGCAAGGCCTATCAGTGAGCACCAGAAGACTCCATTCAGTTCCTGGACGCCCCACGGATCTACCTTGAGTCGAGTTGAGACCAACCACGCGGCGATCGCCACAACGAGTGCGACCGTAAGGCCTGCCAGGAGGCCAGATCCCTCCCGCTTCAGAGCCGCCAGCATTCCTGCCGCGGCCATGCATCCGGCGCACACGCCAGCCGAAACCGCCAGCGCCGAGGCCGTCCAGACATAGGAAGCGACGAGACTGCCTCCGCGGTACGTCCCGAGGAGGCAGGCCAGTCCGCTCGCCATTGCACAGACCGAACCCCACAGCAGGACCCTTGCCCGAATGCTCGATCCGGAGGCTTCGGCACCGTCGTCCGAGCAGACGATCAGCGCCGTGAGCCATCCCAGCATCATGCCGGTGAGCGCATCTATGCGCACCGGGCGGAGGGTCGTGAGCGCCAGCGCCATCCCGGCGACCCACGCTCCAAGAACACCAGCAGATGCCAACAGGACGTCGGTCGAACGCGCAGAAGAACCGAGAGCCCCAACGGCCGCCATGGCCAACACCGCAGCAAGGGAGCCGATAGCGAATCCCCAGCCGAGGCCCTGTCCCGGCTGGAACGGCGGCGATGCCGGAAGGGTGAGCGCCCAGCCCAGCAGAGCGAGACCTGCGCCGATCACGGAAGCTCGGATCACCGGGCCGTCAGGTCTCGATGGCGTCACAACGAACCGCACGATCACCGCCAGCAGTCCTGCGATGCCGGCGATCCAAACAGCGCTCATCTCCATTCGCTGCTCCTCACATGCACCGCAAGGGCAGAGCGGCAGGCGAGTGCGGCGCAACTCGCCAAGCGCTTGTACCGACCGCAGACTCCGTCAGCAAACGAGCCAGATGTCGGGAATGCTTGCGCTCTCTGCATCATACGATAACGTATCAGAACCCGGACGTCTCGTCAAGGACTTTGTGTTGTCTTCTGCCCGTCAAATCGGTATGATGGTAGTTCAGGAAAACTAGCCGGACCAACGGCGTGCGAACGGCTGCATTCCACATAGCGGGGTCCTCTGCTTGAAGCAACAACGCATAACGGACAATCTGGACCAGCTCCTGGTAGTCTTGCCTTCTTCTATCCGCGATCCGCTTGACCGGTTGATGCCGCTCGACGACCTGATCGAGATTGTGATGGATCTCGGGCGCGTGGCCGAAGCCAGGTTTCCGGGGCGGGTTGTTGAGCTGGGCGACACGCCGGTCGGTGACTACGAACTGCAGTACGTTGTCGAACGGATCGGCGAGTTTGGCAAAGACAACCGGGCTGGTATTGAACGGACGCTCCACCGCATCTCGGCGATCCGCAACAGAATGGGGAAGATCGTCGGGCTCACGTGCCGGATAGGTCGCGCCGTGTATGGCACGATTGACATCATTCAAGACGTGGTGGAGAGCGGGAAGAGCATCCTCCTGCTCGGGAGACCCGGCATGGGCAAGACGACCAAACTGCGTGAGGTTGCGCGTGTGCTCTCCATCGAAGCGCGCAAACGCGTGGTGGTCGTTGACACCTCCAACGAGATTGCCGGGGATGGCGACATTCCGCATCCGGCCATTGGTCGAGCCCGCCGCATGCAGGTGGCCGAGCCCACCTTGCAGCACGCTGTCATGATCGAGGCGGTAGAGAACCACATGCCGGAGGTCGTGGTCATTGACGAGATCGGCGTCGAGGCGGAGGCATTTGCTGCACGCACGATCGCCGAGCGGGGTGTGCAGCTCATCGGGACCGCTCACGGCAACAGCCTCGAGAACCTGCTGATGAACCCGACGCTCTGCGATCTCGTAGGGGGCATTCAGGCGGTCACCCTCTCAGACGACGAGGCCAGGCGTCGGGGAACCCAGAAGACCGTGCTCGAACGCAAAGCTCCTCCGACCTTCGACGTAGTCATCGAGATTATGGACGTCGACAAGCTCGCCATTCACCACGATGTAGGCGAGACGGTGGATAGGATCCTGCGCGGCCAGCGTCCCCGACCGGAGATCCGCGTTCGCAATCCCTACGGTGACATTGAGATCGTTCAGCGCGAGTCGGGCGGCAGCGCGTTCGGTCCGCGCGACGTCGCCGATCTGGAGCCAGAATCGGGCGGTTCGGGCGAATCTCCTCTGACTGACGCGTG
>JAAYVH010000137.1 GCA_012517255.1 Chthonomonadales bacterium | reverse complement strand
GCTCAGTTCCCCGGTCTGCCCTGGCGCGCGGGCGCGATCTTGCGCGCCGTCTCGCGGAACCACTGCACACACTTGCGCACGTTCTCGAGCAGCTCGGCGCCGGAAGTGCGCTCATACTCGATGGAGAGCGGACCGCGGAAGCCCTGAGCGGCTAGCTCGCGCAACTGCCCCTCAGCATCGCCTACGCCCGTCCCGAATGGCACGTCGCCCTTGTTCTCGTCGAGGTCCTTGAAGTGCAGCGAGACGATTCGGCCCTTGAGCTGCTTGAGCCCCTCCACCGGGTTGATGCCGGAGCGATACCAGTGTCCGGTGTCGGCGCAGGCCCCCACGAGCGCGCTCCTGCCGTCCACGGCCTTGAGCACCGTCTCGGGGCTCCAGTAGTGCGACGGCTTGGGGTGGTTGTGGATGGCGATGCCGATCTTGTATTCCTGCGCCAGCTTGTCGAGCATGGCCATGTCCTCTTCGCGTGGCTCCGTGGAGATGACCTTCATGCCCATGGTCTTGGCGAACTCGAACACCTTGCGCGCGGACGCTTCGTCGGAACCGAGACCCACCACGCCGTAAGCGACAGGCTGGATGCCGGCGGCAGTCAGCTTGGCCTTCACTTCGGCGATTACCTCGGGCGTCGCGTTGTGGTCGAAGCCGATCTGCTTGTCTTTCGAGAGACGCTGGCCCGGGAAGAACTCGACGTAGCGGATGCCGAGCGACTGGAGCGTGTCCAGCGTCTCCATCACGGTCAGTTCGCGGAACGTCCAGGCCTGGCAGGACAACTGCCACCCCAGACGCTGCTCCGGCAGTCGCTGGCGGGGCCGTTGGGGGGTCTGCGCCGTGGCGGCGCCCATGAGCAGGGCCAGCGACGCAGTGACGAACATAGCTTTCATGCGGCATTCCTTCCTTTCGCACGACAGTCCAGGCGTTATTCGACGCCTGACCGAGAGGCACCTCCGTCGGCGCCCAGGTCACGGCGCGGGCGCTCGGGCGCTGATGCTACAATACGCGCGCCGGCGATCAAGCGTTCACCATGGCGACCTTCCTCACCACCAATCCGACCCGTCTGCCCGGTGATCGGAGCGCTGCTGCCGCTCCGGCCCTGACCGAGGGCAGAGGGGCCAGGCCGGACAGTCATGGTACGCATGAGCCACCGCACCCTGCAGGGCGCGACGGAAATCCCCTTGGCGGTACTGGACCATGCAAACCGACGGTATACACTCACTCCTCCCGCGCGAGCTCATGTGCGAGCCTGCGCGCAGGCTCAGGGACACCTATGCCCGCGTGCCGGGAGCGCGGCTTGTCCGACGCGAGTTCGGCTTCTACTGTCTCGAACGGTGGTTCGAACAGGGACTTCCTCGCGACGCCGATCTAGCGGCGGAGTTCTCCTATGATCCGCCGGGGGGCATAGGACTCGGCCAGCTCGGCTGGTGTGAGGCTGCCTTCGTGCCTGCGTTCGAAGACAAGGTGATCGAGGATCGCGGCGACCACGAAGTCGTGCAGGACTACGCGGGCCGTCATGTGCTCTTCTTCAAAGGACGCCGCAACGGCTTCATGCCCGAGTATCTGGACCATCCGGTCAAGGACCTGCGCACCTGGGAAGAGAACGTCCGATGGCGTCTCGACCCCTCGTCGCCCGAGCGCTACGCCGATCTCGAGTCCCGCATGACCTACGCCCGGGAGCAGGCTGGCAAAGGCATGATGATCTCGCAGGGGCTCATCGGCGGCTACATGTATCTGCGCAGCCTGATCGGTCCCGCCGATCTTCTCTACGCTTTCATGGATCAGCCCGAGCTCATCCATGCGTGCATGCGCCAGTGGTTCGAGCTCGCCGATACGGTGATCGCGCGGCATCAGGAGCACGTCAACATTGATGAGCTGTTCTTCGCCGAAGACATCTGTTACAACCACGGGATCCTGATCTCGCCCGCCATGATGCGCGAGTTCCTCTTCCCTTACTACCAGCAGCTCATCGCCAACCTGCGCTCGCGCCAGATTGATCGTGGGCGGCATCTGTACATCCACATTGATACCGATGGCGATGCCCGCCCGGCCATACCGGTCTATCGCGAGATCGGCATGGACGTGATGTCGCCCTTTGAAGTGGCATCGGGGTGCGACGTCGTGGCGATCGGCAGGCAATACCCGGACCTGACGATCTTCGGCGGCATTGACAAGCGCGTGCTGGCCCGTTCCATCGAGGACATAGACCGCATGGTGGAATACATCCTGCCGGCCATGCGCCAGCGGGGCGGCTATATCCCGACCTGCGACCACGGCGTGCCCGAGGAAGTCAGCCTGGCCAACTACCGGCACTATCGGCGCCGATGCATCGAGCTGGGAGGATGATTCGCTAGTCGCGGTGATAGCGCTCGTCGGCGGGGCCGGCTTCCTCGGCGAGACCGCCGCAGCCGTCACGATGCTCCGAGGCAGCGCGACCTCCTCGTCATGGCGAGTTCCGGCGCGGCGTGGCCGCGGTGGGCGCGTGAGAAAGCGTAGAGAGCTATCTCAGGAGCGCAAGGGCGTACGGCGGCGTTTCTTGCCTCTCGCCTCTTGCCTCTTGCCTCTTGCCTCTCGCCCCTCGCCTCTTGCGCCGCCGGGAAGGCGGTCCCTCGTCGATTTCGTTCCTGTCGGCCATTCCTTGATATCTGGCGAGAAGTGGCGTATATTTCCTACTGCACTAGACCGAGTCTGCTTGCGTTACCTGATCCGCTGTTGAGAGGAGAACGACCATGGGCTAGTGTGCATCGGTTCCTGCGCGGGGGGGACAGCCAGTCTCCACGCATTGACTGTTCGCGGTGCGGCGGCCGCCATTCTGGCCGCGATAGTGGTTGCGACGCCCGCCCGCGCATCGAAGGTCTGCCTGACGGGGACCTCCTACCAGCTCAGATGGGGCGAACAGGAGGGCCCGCAGGACCTCGTGACCCCCTGGCCGCCGCAATGGACTTCCGGCCCCTACTGCTTCAAGATGGACACGGAGATCGGCGTTTCCGTTGTCGCCGATCCCGGAGAGAACATCAAGCGGTGGAAGCTCACCGGCGCGCGTTTGTTCAGCTTCTACGCCCTGGACTACCTGTGGACTGTGGGCGAAGGTCCGTGGAAGGAACCCGGCCAGACGCAGGCGCTGGGCGATCTTCCACCCTGGATTGACGTGGTGTGGCTGGAGGGCGACGTGGTCATCGAGATGGCTCTCCCTCCGCCGCCTCCCGGCGGCGAGGACTCCGCTGGCGTCGGCGGGATGGCTGTTACGGACAGCTTCAGCGAGTGCAGCTCCATCTACGTGGTGCTGGATCAGCCGAAGCCGCCCATGGCCAACGCGTGGACCGGCGTGCTCGGCTATAGCTGCTTCTGGGCCATGGGTGAAGACACCGCCGCCGGCGCCAACCGCGCGCTGACCGACGCGCTCTGGACGAACGGGACGTACAACGGCGGCGAGGAGGCATACACAACCGACGAAACGGACAGCGGAGAGACATTCCACCTCAAGAGCTTCCTCAACCACCCGAACTGCCCTTGGGGCCAGTGCAATGACTTCGCCGACTTCTTGATATGCCTCTCGACATCGGTGGGCGCCAGCGACATGCGAGCGCAACGAAGCAATGCGATGGTCGGACCGCTCTATATCACCAATTACCTGTCTCCGGCCGGCAAGCCCGGGGGAAGCTTCCCGTGGGCGTATCACCAGTTCGCTCTGCTCTCGTCCAATGTCTGGGACGGCTGCATCAACTTATACGGGTATGGAGTGCCGAAGGACTGGGCACGGGACAGCACGTATCAATCACAGCTGGTGAAGCACTACAACCCGTCGGGCACGTGGTTGCCAACGCCCTCGGGAGGCTTCACACCACTGGTGACGACGAACCCGCCGCCGTAGGACTCGACCGAAGCGACAGGAGGGAAAGTGAATGAACCGGATACCCGGATTGGCAGGTACCGGCCTCGGGCGCGTGTGGGTCTGCGGGCTGTTGACGCTAGTTGTAGCGTCCTCTGCGGCTGGTGCGTCAGAGCCACAGGGAATCAACCCCACGGCGGATCTCCTGAAGTCTATGACTTACGGCGACAACATCCCCGGCTTTCGCCAGGTCAACACAGAGAGGAACCATAGCGGGCCGCTCATAGTCGTGCACGATCCGGCCGGGGGCGCAGCGGCAACGGGATACATCAGGTCGCGCTGGCAGTCGGGGGACACGCTGAACGAGCTCGAGATAACGGTACGAGTGTGTGAGACACCAGACACCGCACTGTTGGCCCTGAGGCGGCGGACCTCCGCCATCCTCGTCCAGGATCCCATCGAGCAACAGATTGGAGATGAGAGATGGGCGAGAGTTGGCCTCGCGTACGGGTCTCTGAAGTTCGTGGTCGGTCGCGTCGCCGTAAGTCTGATCATGTATCCCGCCAACCGGCGCTCTCCTGGGGGCGAACCGGTCGTATCTCAGATGGATGGGCGCCTCGATGAGGTGATTCGTCCACTCGCCCGCGGCCTGGAGTGGGTGATCCGTCAGCATCCCGACATGATGGCGGAGACGCCGAAGGGCCAGACCCGGACGGTTATGGTTGCAGGCAGGCCGGTCTCCGCTCCCGCGCTGACGTTCGGCACCGCGGCATGGGCGTCGCTGGAGGCCCTGAAACAGGCCGGCGCAAAGGTCGCGTGGGACGCGAAGTCCGGCAAGGCCACGGTCAGCTACGGCGGCAAGACGGTCGAGTTTACGGCCCTGCGGCGTCATGCGCGGCTCAACGGCGATGGGTTCGATCTCGGGGCGGGCGTCATGGTGGATCGGTCTGGCCCCATCGTCCCCCTGCGCAAGGTCGCCGAGGCGCTGGGCATGAAGGTCAAGGCCACGAAAACGACCATCGAGATCGGGTAGAGCCTAACGCCTGACGGCCCGTGGCCCCGGGGGTTGAGGCTCGCGGCGGCGCCAACGCCCGTAGGGGCGAATCAACCGCCGACCGAGCGTATGGTTCGTGGTGACAATGTATGGCGCGGTTGGTTCGCCCTCGGCGACTGCAAACGCCCCTGATTGTCGGACAAGGGCGTACCAGCCGGTTGAGACATCATTCGCGTGTTCGCGACTCTGGCCGTCCGGCTGATACGCCCCTACGGGGCGCTCGCGCCGATGCGGTGCACAGGCGGCCCATCGTCGTTCAGAGGCCCATAGGAACCGGGTGCGTGTCACGTTTTGTGGTTGTTCATGCTGTGAATGCGTCTACGGGCCGCAGCGCTCCGGCTCTGAGGGCCTGGTGTTTGCGGGCGACGGTGTGGGTGAGGTTGCCTCCGAGGTGCGCTGCCCGGACGCGCAGCATGGAGTCGGCTCCGCTCCTGGACCACATCATGCCCGGCTGTCGCAGTC
>JAAYVH010000136.1 GCA_012517255.1 Chthonomonadales bacterium | reverse complement strand
CCACGCGGCGACCATCAGCTCGGCCCGATATGACATCGAGGAGGCAACCCGGTCGCTCACCGACTACCTTGACGAGCTGGATGCCGATCCATCGCGGCTCGACGCCGTCCAGGAACGGCTGGCAACTCTGGGCGACTTAAAGCGAAAGTACGGAGCGACGATCGAGGATGTTCTCGCCTACGCAGATGATGCCGTCCGTCGCCTGGAATCCCTGGAGCACAGCGAAGAGCATGCCGAAGCCCTCAAGGCGAAGCTCGCCGAGGCACGCGAGGACTACGCTAGCATCAGCCGGGCGCTCAGCGAGTCCCGTCGTTCTGCCGCAGAGAGGTTCCGGTCCATTGTCGAAAACGAGCTCGCGCAACTCGCCATGGAACGCGCACGCTTCGACGTGCGCATCGAGCCCGCCGCGCCCTCGGAAGCCGGCGCAGACGCCGTCGAGTTCATGCTCGCTCCGAATCCCGGCGAGCCGCTCCGCCCCCTCGCCAGGATCGCCTCGGGCGGCGAAATATCCCGCGTTATGCTTGCGATCAAGAGCGCGCTGGCTATCCGCTCGCCCCTTCCAACGCTGGTGTTCGACGAGATTGACGTCGGGATAGGCGGTCGGACTGCCAGCGTGATCGGCGAGAAAATGCGCGCGCTTGCATCCACGGCTCAGGTCCTGTGCATCACCCATCTGCCGCAGATCGCCGCCTGCGCCCAGACTCAGTACGGCATACGCAAGGTTGAGGAAGACGGTCGGTCCGTCGTGGCTATTGAGCCCCTGGACGCTGCAGCGAGAATCGAGGAACTGGCGCGCATGCTGGCAGGCGCCGACGTGACCGAGGCGGCGCGTGAGCATGTCCGCGCCATGCTGTCGCGCATATCCGAGTGATCGGATGAGAGCGTGGATATCGGCCTGGGCGGCTGTGGCGGCCGCTCTGGCGGCTATGGGACCTGCAGTCGCGGAACCGGTTGACCTGTCTGGCCGCCGCACGGTAGTCATACTATGCGAGGACCTTGAAGCGACCGACCTCCGCGATCCATCCCTTCCAGCCTTGCGCCGTCTCGCCCACGACGGCTGCCTCGGTCTCCTTGCCATGCCCCCGTCCCGTGCGACATCGCCGGAGACCGCCGTTCTTAGCCTGGCTACCGGCGGGCCGGCTGTCGGCGCGCCCGAAGACAGAGCGGCGTTCCGCGCCGATGAGTCCGTCGAAGGCTCCACCCCGGAGGCAGTCCTGGAACGGCGCACGGGGTGGCGGGTAGGACCTGACCGAGACACGGGGATCATCCATCTGGGCATCGCGTCCCTGGCGCGACGAGGCTACCTTGAGCGTCTCGTCGCCGTGCGTGCCGCGCAGAGCGGATCCGGGACCCGGATCGCCGCCGACATGCCGCGCGGTCTGCCACCAAGCGATTCGCGGCGGCTGTCCGCGCTCTTCGCTGTCGGTCGCGACGGGTTCGTGCCTGCATCAGACGGGCAAGCGGCCGTAACCATCGCCAACGTTGGAGCGGATCGCCTGGAACTCGAGCAACGCATCACGCATGCCGGTCAAGCTGAGCAATCCATCTGTGTGGTCGGGTACCGAGCAGCCGTGGCCACCAGAGATACGTACTTGATGCGACCGACGGCGATCGTTCTTGGATGGCCGGGGAGTCGTAGCGCGCTGCTGACATCCGCTACGACGCGGACCGCCGGGCTGATCTCCTATGTAGACATCGCCCCCACGCTGCTCCGGTGGCTTGGAGGCGGACCCGATGCCCGAGATGCGGGTCATGCCATCGAGATGACGCCCTGCGACACGCATCTCGCGACGATCGCCGATCTCGATCGGACCATGGTCACGAACGCTGCGGCCCTGGTGCCGGTGTTGCTGGCGTTCGGCGCGTTCGCCGGCGTGACGATGCTGCTGGCGCTTGTTTCGCTTCGCATCTGTTTCGGCACAAGGAAGGTCTCTCGGGCGTTCTGCTACGGAGCCATGCCGCTGCCCCTCGCCTTCCTCGCATCGGGGCCAATCACATGGGCCGCATCAGGGCCGGTCTCACCGCAAGCGCTGGGATTGCTGATTGCCCTGGTATCTGCGACGATCGCCCTGCCGTGCTGGCTCTGGGCTCGGCGTTACAGGGCCGGCGTCGGAGTCGGCATGGTGAGCGCGGTCACACTCCTCGTCGTCGTCGTGATTCTTGTGGATGCATGGACCGGCCAGACCCTGATGAGAAACTCCGTGCTGGCGGCAGCAGGCAGAGCCGGCGCCCGGTTCTACGGTATCGGCAACGAGTATATGGCCTTCCTCGTCGCGTCGGCGACGGGCTTGACGCTCGTAGGGCCACTGCCGCGTCCGGCATGCGCGATCTGCCTGGCGATCGTAGTCCTGTCCCTCGGGTTGGGCGGCGTCGGCGCAAACGCCGGAGGAGTTATCACCTCTGTATCGGCATTCCTCGTTGTCGTGGTCTTGTTGCGCGGCAGACGCCCGACCTGGCGCACTGCGCTCGGCGGCTTCGTTATGGGGGTCCTCACGGCGATCGCCTTCGCCGCGCTCGACCGTGCGCTGGCGGGTATCGGCGCATCGCATCTTGGGGCCGCGATCCACCGCGCCGGCGCTGCGGGGCCGTCTCCGCTCGTGGATATGGCGGTGCGCAAGCTGTCGCTGAGCGTCCAGTCCGCAACGTCGGTCCACGGGATCGTGTCGTTGCTTGCAGGAGCGGCCATATTCCTCGCGGCCTACCTGTGGCTACGGTCCGACATCGCGCAGCTCGCCGCTGCGCATCCCGGCTGGTGGCAATGGCGGCAGCCGGCGCTGACAGGAGCCCTCGTTGGTCTCGTTGCCAACGATACGGGCATCGTGCCGATGCTCATCATTTTCGGCGTGTTCGTGTACATCGGGCTGGTACTGCGCCTCAGCATGCCGCCGGACCACGCTCCATCACCGCCCTAACCTCGGGCCCGGGCTCCGTTCTGGTAGAATAGCGGCGCAGCACATCCCGCACACACAGGAAGCACACAGGTTTGTTCACTGGCATCGTTGAGGAAGTCGGCAAGATCACCGAGGCACGGCGCGGGACCTCCGCGACCCGTCTCACGGTTCAATGCAACGTGGTAGCCCAGGGCACCGAGGTTGGCCAGAGCATCGCGGTCAGTGGCGTGTGCCTGACCGTCTCGGCCAGGTACAACATGCGCCTAGCCTTCGATGTCGTCGCGGAAACGCTCAACCGGAGCACGCTGAAATCCGCTCGGATCGGCGACATCGTGAACCTTGAGCGCGCGCTTCCCGTCGGCGGCAGAATCGGCGGCCATTTCGTGCTCGGCCATGTGGATGGCGTCGGTAAGGTCGTTTCGGTTACCGACAAGGCCAACGCGAAGGTGGTGCGCATCGCGGCCCCGCCCGAGATCATGCGTCTCGTGCTGCCGAAAGGCTCCATCGCGATCGAGGGTATAAGCCTCACCGTCGTGGATGTGGACGACGAGACGTTCTCTGTCTGGCTCATCCCGCACACCTTCCGTAACACCACGTTTCGCG
The DNA here is from genome assembly GCA_012517255.1 of Chthonomonadales bacterium. Classification (GTDB taxonomy): domain Bacteria; phylum Armatimonadota; class Chthonomonadetes; order Chthonomonadales; family CAJBBX01; genus JAAYVH01. Next base: position 17,855 of record JAAYVH010000136.1, on the reverse strand, counting down.
AGCGTCGCGCGGGCGAATCGGTGAATCTCGAAGTGGACATCCTCGGTAAGTACGTGGACCGGCTACTGGGACTGCACATGGAGGACCTCGGCGTCACCACCGCCAAGCTTGCTGAAGCCGGCTTTCTCCCGTCCGGATCGGAGACTGGCGCGTGAGTTTCGCAACGATCGAGCAGGCCGTCGAAGAGCTCCAGCGCGGCCACATGATCATCGTGGTGGACGATGAGGATCGGGAGAACGAGGGGGACTTCATAGTCGCGGCCGAGAAGTGCACCGCGGACCAGATGAACATCATGCTGCGCCTGGCCAGCGGTTTCGTGTGCGCCGCCATGCCGGGCCAGCGTCTTGCGGAGCTGCAAATCCCCATGATGGTGGAGAACAACACCGCACGACTCGGCACAGCCATGGCGGTGAGCGTCGATGCCAAACGGGGCACCACCACAGGCGTCTCCGCCCCCGATCGGGCGACCACAGTGCGCGTTCTCGCAGATCCAGAGACCCGCCCCGCGGACCTTACGCGACCCGGCCATATCGTGCCGCTGCGTGCTGCGGAAGGCGGCGTCCTCCAGCGCTCAGGCCATACCGAGGCTGCCGTGGACCTGTGCCGAATGGCAGGACTGCAGCCTGTGGGAGTGCTGGCTGAGGTGATGAACCCCGACGGAACGATGGCGCGTCTGCCAGAGCTCATGATGATTGCCGACGAACTCGGGCTTGTGATCGTCACGATAGCCGACCTGATCAAGTATCGCCGCCGCACCGAGCGACTCGTCGAGCGTGTCGCCACAACGATCCTGCCGACACGGCGTTACGGCAATCTGACGGTGCACGCCTATGAGAGCCGGGTGGACCCGTTCCCGGCCATCGCGCTGGTCACGGGCGAGGTCGGGGGACCGGAGCCGACGCTGGTGAGAGTGCATTCATCCTGTGTCACGGGTGACCTGCTTGAGTCGTTACGATGTGATTGCGGCGATCAGCTTCATCTGGCCCTCCAGCGCATCCACAACGAGGGCGCCGGCGTCCTCGTATATCTGCAGCAGGAGGGCCGGGGCATCGGCATGATCAACAAGATCCGCGCCTATGCGCTGCAGGATCACGGAGCCGATACGGTGGAGGCCAATGAGATGCTCGGGTTCAAGCCCGATCTCCGAGACTACGGGATCGGCGCGCAGATCCTCGCCGATCTGGGCATCACAAAGATCCGATTCATGACCAACAATCCGGCCAAAGTGGCGGCACTGGAAGGGTACGGCCTGGAGATCGTCGAGTGGGTGCCCCTCGTGGTCAGGCCGAACGAACACAACGATCGGTATCTCAGGACCAAGCGGGAGCGCATGGGCCATATGATCCAGCTGCCCAAATCGGGGCAGACTGAGACCTAGGCAAACGGATCGGGAGCTGCAAATCGGCCCGCAGCAGTCGCGAGACTGATCGCAAAGGAGACACTCATGGGTCAGATCTATGAGGGCAAGCTTGTCGCAGAGGGGCTGCGGTTCGGCATCGTCGCGAGCCGCTGGAACTCCTTCATCACCGAGCGCATGCTTAGCGGCGCCCTCGATGCTCTCGTGCGCCACGGCGCTGCCGATGGTGACATCACGACGGCGCGGGTTCCAGGCACCTGGGAGATCCCCCTTGTGGCACAGCGCATGGCAAGCAGCGGCAAGTTCGACGCCATCGTGTGCGTCGGGTGCCTCATTCGCGGCGCGACACCGCATTTCGACTACCTGGCGGCAGAGGTGACCAAGGGCCTCGCCCACATAACGCTTGAGACGGGGGTGCCGGTGACCTACGGCATCATCACGGTGGAGAACCTGGAGCAAGCCATCGAGCGCGCAGGTTCGAAGGCAGGCAACAAGGGGGCCGAAGCCGCCACGGCCGCCATCGAGATGGCCAACCTGCTGCGCGCCATGGCCTAGCTCGGAACCCTCGCGATGCGTAAGGCCCGCCGGTACGTGCCGCAGGTACTTGTTTTCATGCTGGGAGCAGCCAGCGTGATCGCGGGCCTGCGCGTCAACGACTGGCTGCAGGGGCTCGGCCGATCTCAGGCAGAGCGGCGGCTGCTCGAGCGTCTGTCTCAGAAGCCGATTACGATTCCGTCCGACGATTCGCCGCTGGTCAGGGCGGCGGCTCGCATTCAGCCGTGCGTCGTCAATGTGGACACGCTCGAGGAAGCTCCCATCGGCTCCCAGGGTGACGGCGCCACGCCGTTCTCGCCTCCCACATCGCGTCACGGCAAGGCGTCGGGAGTCATCATCTCGGGCGACGGCTACGTCGTCACGAATAACCATGTCATCCAGGGTGCGAGCATCATCCGCGTCACCGCCTCGTCCGGCGATCATTACGAGGGCAAGGTCGTGGGCGCCGATGTCACCAGCGACATTGCGCTGCTGAAGGTTGCGGCACAGAGGCTCCCAGCCGCAGAACTCGGCGACTCGGATCGCCTGCGAGTCGGCGAGCAGGTCATCGCCATCGGCAACCCATTCGGCATCGGGACGACGGTGACCCACGGCATCATCTCCGCCACCGATCGCAAGGACCTGCACGTCGGCGGCGGAGTGTTCCTGCGCCGCGCACTCCAGACGGACGCCGCCATCAGCCGGGGCAACTCCGGCGGAGCTCTCGCCAACACGACCGGCCAGCTCGTCGGTATCAACACCGCCATCATGTCCGAGCGAGGAGCCACGGTTGGCATCGGCTTCGCCATACCGAGCAATGCCGTTCGCACCATCATCCGTGACCTCGTCACACGAAGCCGACGGGAACCGGTTCTTCCTTCTGCGCCATTCATCGGTCTCGTGTACGCGGCACTGACGCCGGAGATGTCCGCACAACTGGAGCTGCCTCCGGGCACGGGTGTCATCGTCACGGAAGTGAAGCCACTCTCCCCCGCCGCCGACGCAGGTCTTCGCCGCAGCGACGTGATTCTGGCGATTGACGGCAGGCCCGTCCGAGGGGTGCTTCATCTTCAACAGACGCTCGCGCGTCGGCGAATAGGTCAGAGCATTCGACTGCGGCTGATGCGCGGGTCGGGTACCGAGGAGGTCAGCGTGATGGTTGGTCGCCGACCTCAGCCGCCCACGCTCCCAGGGCGGTAACCGGATGAGGCGTGCCTGCGGGGCACGTCACGTCGCAGCGCCGAAGGTGATCAGCTCCCAGTCTTCCTGAGCAACGGACGCAAGGAGTGGCTCTGGGATGCCGACGCCGGTATGCTCGGGCTGATGCGAATCGGACCCAAGCGTTACCTTTCGCCCCCCAAGATCCCTGAATGCCGCCAGAATCGCGCGGCCGGGATACGGCTCTGCCTGTGCATGGCGTAGCCCGGCCCCGTTGATCTCGAGACACGTCCCGGAGTCCACGATGGTCTGCAAAGCCTCGCGGATCTCGTCGCGCAGGGCTGCATAGTCGGGCTCGCCGTAGACCCCAATGCCGCGCCGCGTGGCGTAGCCTGGATGACCGATCACGTCGAACAGGCCCGACGCGGCGCTCTTGCGTACCGCCGCGAAGTAGTCGGCGTAGGCCTGATGGGCAGTGCGGCCAGCGCAGTACTCGGCCCCCATCAGGCGTTGGGCTCCGACCGCGTGCACCGATCCGATCACATAGTCGAACTCGTGGCGACGCAGGAACCGCGCGATGTCATCCTCGAACCAGTCCTGGTAGTCTATCTCCACCGCCATGAGGATCTCGAGATCACGCCCGAAGCGCCGACGCGCGTCCATGATGGCTGAAACGCACGCCTCATAGTCGTAGTAACCGAAGCCGGGATCGGCAGGATCGAAGTCCAGATGCTCAGTGAAGCCGATGACGCGTATGCCGCGGGCTAGTGCCGCCCGACAATGGTCCTCTACGGTGCCGGAACCGTCGTGGGAGAGGCACGTATGAACGTTGAGGTCGCAACGAAGCCCGCTCTGCGGCATCTGGATAGCACGGTCACTCACGGAGCATCAGGTCTTCAGACGAAACCGCGCGCCGCACGAGCCATTCCTCTCGCTTCCCCAGCCCGAGCCAGGTTGCCCGACGAACCTTGACCAGATCCAGGGTGATGTGCGACACGAAGTACACCGCGTCTGTGGAGCCGATCCTCTCCTCGACGCTCACGTCAAACTCGGCAGTGCCCACGTTTCCCCGTTCATTCACGACCAGATTGCGCCAGGTGATGTCGAGACGGCCCGGAGCGATCTCCCGCATCGCCCGGTTGATCGCGCGCTCCAACTGAACGCGGCGCACGCCGAACAAGATGGCATCCTCGGTGGCGAGAGCCAGAATGCGGCGGCTGTCGCGCTGATTCAGTCCAGCAGCGGCCCGCTTCAGCATGGCCTCCACTACCGGCTGGGTTAGCGCCGGTGCACGGGTATCCTGTGACCGGATGTACATGAACGACCCGCCGGCGAGCAGAACGCAGGCAGCGATGAGTGCGACGCGCGAAGATGAACTCATGGATGATTGATCCGCCCCGCGGGGCGGACGTATGGTACCGATCTTCAGCAGCACCGTCAACCGAGGAAACCGAATGGCCAACGAGTCCGACTACCCGGAATGGCAGGCGGCCACGGAGCGAATCACTGGCAGCGGCGGTCTGGCGCTCGTGATCGGCCCTCCCGATACGGGCAAAACGACGTTCTGCCGCGTTCTGGCGCTTCAAGCCCTGGCACAGGGCCGTTCGGTGGCGATCGTGGACGCCGACACCGGGCAATCGGAGCTTGGACCGCCATCCTGTGTCAGCGTGGCGGTTCTGCAGGCCCCGTTCGAGCGTCTCTCCGATCTGCAGCCTGATATGACGGCGTTCGTGGGCAGCGTCTCACCCCGTTACGGAACTATTGAGCATCTCGCGGCCGTGTGCCGTGCGGTGGGCTATGCCCGATCACGTCATCCGGACCTGATTGTGTGCGACACCACCGGCTACGTGCGCGGCCTGACCGCGAAGCGGCTGAAGCGCGCGAAGATCGAGGCGCTGCAGCCGGAGCATGTCGTCCGCCTCAGTCGGCGACCTCCCGCGACTGGTTCGGAGGCGCCGCCCAAGCGCCCCGAGATCCACGATCTGCCCGTGCCGGCCGCCATCGTTCCCAAACCGCCGCCTCTACGCGCCCGTCGTCGAGAGGCGCGCTTCGAGCGCGTCTTCGCAGCGTCTGTGGTCCGCACATGGGCTCTGGATAGCGTCCAACTCCACGGAACGTGGCTGGGGTCAGGGAAGCCGCTCATGGCAGCCGCGCTAGCTCAGCTCAGCCGAAGGCTCCGAGCGGCTACACGGTATGGCGAGGTATCCTCAGGGCATCTCGGCATCGTCGTTGGCGCCATGCCCCGTCGCGATGCTGTCGAGCAGGCAGCCCGCGAACTGTATGGCGCCGCCGACGTGTCTGTGACCCATGAAGCCAACCTCGATCAGCTCCTCGTCGGTTTGCATGACGGCGAGGGCGCCTTCGTCGGGCTCGGGCGCATCACGGCTGTGGACTGGGCAGGGAGAGCGCTGCACATCGCGACTGCCACGCACTCCCACTCCATCGTCCGCTCGATCCACTTCGGTCTGGCCCGGGTGAACGCATCGGGGCAGACGCTGGGGGTTCTGTGGCCGGGTGATGTATAAGGGTCGCGCGCTCGCAGGGCGTCGGTGCGTACGGCGGCGAACGGCGTCTTGCCATGCTGTCCGGCGGCACGATCAGTACGCAGGCCTCCGCGCTGCCGTCGTTTGGTTGGCACAGGCTGACATCACATGAGTCGAAGGAGATAAGGTGACCGATCCCATTCGCGCCGTCGTGCCTGAAGGCGTTCTGAGGCTGTTCATCGTGCGTCATGGAGTGACCGAATGGAACACCGCCGGGCGCATGCAGGGCAGTTCCGACATACCGCTTTCGCCGCTCGGGGTGCGGCAAGCGCGTGCCGTTGCAGAAAGGCTGGCGGCGAGTTCCCTGACTGCCGTATACACGAGCGATCTCAGCCGAGCAGCCGAAACCGGCCGTTACATCGCCGAACGCCATGGACTGCAGATTCGGATGATGCCAGAACTGCGCGAGACCATGCTCGGCGATTGGGAAGGCATGACCGACGCCGAAATAGTCGCGCGTGGCGAAGGCGATCTGCTGGCAGATTACCGGTGCGATCCCGCCGCGTTTCGGCCGCCCGGGTCCGAGCCCATAGAGTCCGTGGCGACGCGTATATGGCACGCTCGCGAGGTGATCGCGACGGCCCATCCGACCGGCGCCGTTGCGATGGTGGGCCACGGCGGCAGCATGAGGGCGCTCTTTTGCGACGCGCTCCGAGCGCCGATCCGATGCATGTTCGGCTTCAGGCTCGACAACGCTTCGCTGAGCATCGTAGACTACGGTCCGACGCGCGCCGCAATTCGGACGCTGAACGATACGCACCATCTGCGCGGGCTTCTGGAGGACGCCAGTTCATGACCGCCGCGTCGCCGACGTTTCAGTTGCCTGCGTTCGAGGGCCCGCTGGATCTCCTGCTGCATCTGATACGCGAGAACCAGGTGGACATCTATGACATTCCCATCGCGCTCATCACGCAGCAGTATCTGGACTACCTCGAATCATGGCAGGCAAGGGACCTCGCCATTGCCGGCGAGTACATCGTCATGGCGGCGACACTCCTGGAGCTGAAGTCGCGCATGCTCCTGCCATCTCCGCCCAGAGAGGCGGAGGACGAGGAAGACCCCCGCGCAGAGCTCGTGCAGCGGCTTCTCGAATACCAGCGGTATGCAGGGTCGGTGGAGACGCTCCGGCAATGGGAGGAGTACCGGCGCGGCCTGTTCTTCAGGGGCGCAACCGAGAACCCGGACGACTATGTCCTGCCCATGGCGCCGGGCTCGCTTCGGGGCAGCGACCTGGTCGCGGCATTGCGGCGTCTGATGGAGGGCGCCGGCATCGAGGAAGCCGCCGTCTCGGCCATTGTCCCGCGACGGCGTGTCAGCCTTCAGATGGCTATGGTAACGGTCCTGCGCGCCGTGCGTCGCAACCCGGAAGGGGTGCGTTTCAGCGCGCTATTCGACGGACCTGTGTCGATCTCCGAAGTGGTGCTCATGTTTCTGGCGGTGCTCGAGCTGCTCAGACGCGGGACGGTTCAGGTGCGCCAACGCCAGCCCCTGAGCGACTTCCGCCTCCGCCTGGATCCTGCCGGAGAGCCCAGTGTCAACTGAGCCCGTCCCGTGCCTGTCAGCCGCAGCGGAAGCTGTGCTATTCGCTGCTGCCGAACCATTGACGATTGCCGACCTGGCGCGAGCGCTGGCCTGTGACGACCAGCAAGCCGCTGCAGCCGTTGCGCGGCTGCGCGAGCGCCTGAAAGAGACCGGCAGCGGGCTGGATGTCGTCGAGATCGCAGGAGGATATCAGCTTGCAACGCGACCGACGTTCCGCGAATGCGTCGGTCGCATGATGGCACGCGAGCCTGGACGACTGTCTCGAGCGGCCCTTGAGACGCTCGCCATCATAGCGTATCGCCAGCCCATCACCCAGCCCGAGATCGAGGCAGTCCGTGGCGTCGGCTGCGGCAGCGTGCTCCGCACGCTCATTGAGCGCAACCTCATCGCCGAGACCGGACGTCGCCCAACGGTCGAGAGGCCCATCCTGTACGTGACGACGCCGAGCTTCCTCCACTACTTCGCGCTGGCTGACCTGAGTGAGCTTCCCCCGCTGGAAGAGCCGTCAGAGGTGCCAAGCGTAACGGATTACCGGGACGCTGCCAGTGCGGAGACAACGGCAGGGTAGCCTATGTCGCCGCGATTCGCAGCCAGCGATGAGGTGATCCAGTGCGCAACCAACGTGAGCGAGGGGCGGCGCCCACAGGTAATCGCCTCGATCGTCGAAGCGTCGCGGGTCGGCGGAGCGGTCGTCGCCGATGTCTCGAGCGATCCCGACCACAACCGGACGGTGATTTCCTGGCTCGGCTCGGCGGCGCACCTGGAGGAGGCCGTGCTCGCAGCCTCCGCGCGCGCTGCCCAATGGCTCGATCTCACAAGCCATGAGGGAGTGCATCCCCGGATGGGGATCGTGGACGTCGTGCCGTTCACGCCGATCCGTAACGCCTCGATGGAGACCTGTGTCGCCCTGTCTCTCAGGGTTGCCGAGGCGCTGGCACGGACCGTCGGGCTCGGCGTCTACCTGTACGAGATGTCGGCGCAGTCAGGCAGACCTCGATCGCTGCCGGAGATTCGGCGCGCAGCGTCCGGATGGCCGCACGCCGGTTCATTGGCCCCGGACATCGTCCCGGCCAATCCAAGCGCGCGTTTGGGGGCGGCGGTCGTCGGCGCCCGGCCCGCTCTGGTTGCCTACAACGTAGCTCTCAAAGAAGGGGGACTGGAAGCCGCTCGCCGTATCGCCTCCGATCTACGGCGTCTCAGAGACGCGCGGGAGGACCTGACCGGCGTGCGGGCGCTCGGCCTGTACCTTGTAAGCAGAGCCGCCGCGCAGGTGTCCATGAACCTGACGCAACCAGCGAAGACGCCGTTGAGGAGCGTGTATGCGGCTGTCCGCGAGCTTGCCGAACTCCACGGAGCGCAGGTAGGCGACAGCGAGGTGATCGGCCTGGTTCCTGCCGAATGCATTCAGGGCGCAACGCTGGAGGACCTTCGCCTCACAACGCTGCGCCCCGAGCAAGTAATAGACAACTGGATCGAGGCCTGACCGAGCCCGGTCGGCCTGGTCTGGCTACGCCTCGGCTGCCCCCCGGTAGGCCTCGACGAACTTCTGCGGCTCGATCCCGGCGTCTTTGGCCATCTTGGCCACCAGTTCCGCGTTCTCGAGGTCCGACGGCTCCAGTCGCATCATCTGGGCTCGCGCCGATGCATAGGCGTGTGAGCCGACGTCCACGCGCCGGATGGCCGTCTTGCCGGTCTTGGGATCCAGTATCTGCCCGAACGGTATGGGCTCCAGCACGCCGGCGCGCAGCGAGATGAGCGCGCCGCCCTGCTCCCAGGCTCCGCGACCCAGCACATACTGCACCGCTCCCCACCCAAGCTGCTGGACGTATTCGGAGTCGAACGGAATGGGCGGAGCGCAGCGGAGCTCATAACCGATCGTAATGTCCACGATGGTAACCTTGCGGCCCGCTGCCTTGGCACGCGCCTGGAGCTCCTTCTTGAGGATCAGCGCCAACGGCACCTCCGCGAGGCGCAGATTGCCCGACTTGTCGTGGGTGATCTCGACATAGGGCCGGCCCTGCAGTTCGGATGCGAGGAACTCTCCCACGCCTTCGGCCACTACAGCAACGCCGTAGTCATGACCCAGAGCCTTCGCCTTCAGCATGGCTCCTTCGATGATGCTCAGGACCAGATTGAGATCCACCTTGCCCGCGGCGAACTGCTCGGGGATCACCGCCAGCGATGCCCCTCCCGAACGTGCCATCCCAAGCGCCAGATGCCCGGCGCTGCGTCCCATGGCCGACACCACGAACCACCTCTTCGTCGTGCGGGCGTCTTCCATCAGGTTGCGGATGAGGTCGGCTCCGACGCTGCGGGCCGTGTTGTAGCCGAAGGTCGGCGCCTGATCGGGCAAGGGCAGGTCGTTGTCAATGGTCTTCGGAACATGCGCGACCTGAATGTCGCCCCCCGACGTTGCGGCCGTCTTGAGGGCGCTGTAGGCGGTGTCATCGCCGCCGATGGTCACGAGGTACCCGACACCAAGGCCGCGCAGCGTAGCGACCACGTTCGCCATCTTGTCCGGGTCGTCAGCGGGCTTCTCGCGCGAGGTCCTCAAGATGGAACCGCCCTTCAGCCGGCAGTCCTCGGCCACCTCCGCCGTAAGCTTGCACGTGTGCGAGCCGTCGCCGGCAGCGAGCCACTTGAAGCCGTCGTAGATGCCGATCACTTCCAACCCGTGACGCAGCGCCTCGAGCGTCGCGCCCGATATGACGCCATTGATGCCCGGCGCAGGGCCTCCGCCAACCAGTATGGCCAGCTTGCCCTGCGGGCTGCTGCCGTTAGCTCCGTCAGTCATGTTTCGCATTCACTCCTTGTAAGTAGGTCTTTCCGTGGGCTCGAGAATGTCGGCCCGCTTCCGCTTTGTTGGCGTAGAGACATCGGTCGGCAATGCTCAGTAGATCCGCGATCGTAAGCTCCGAGCTCGGCGTCCACTGTGCGCTCCCGAACGATACGCCAGGGTTTCGCGGCTCCGCTGTGGGTAGCGCATGAAACTCCTCCATCACCCTGCGATGGATTCTGTCGGCCTGCTGCGCAGACGCTCCCGGGGTGAGGGCCACGAACTCGTCGCCGCCCCAGCGTGCCACCGAATCAGACGCTCGCAATGCGCCGCGCAACGCTTCCGCGAACCGTCGCAAGACGGCGTCCCCCGCATCGTGCCCCAATGTGTCGTTGATAGCCTTCAGATTGTCCACATCCCACATGAAGACAAGACACGGAGCATTCGACCGGCGGCAGGCATGCAGGGCTGCCTCGGCTGCGCGGAGCCAGCCTCGCCGGTTCATCAGACCGGTGAGAGCGTCGGTCTCCGACTCAGCGCGAAGACGCCGCACAAACGCGCTCCGATAGAGCGCCCGGCTCACCACCTCCTGAAACCGGTCGTCATCCGGGTTATCGCCTGACTCCGGGGCCATCACGACGTCCTGCACCCCGGCCTCCAGCAGCTTCCGGAGATCTGCCGGGCATGATTCGGTCTCCGCGACCAGGATCGCGGCGCCCGGGAGCCGACGCACAAGCATCTCCACCGAGGCGGACACGTCTGGCAGAAGCTCGGTAGTCCAAACGAGCACCATGTCCGGTGGTGGATCGGCGTCGCATCCTACCGCCGACGACAGATCAGGGACCACGCTGATCTGCGCCGCCGGCAGCGCCCTGGCCACCGCCGTCATCAGTCTGTTGCCGGGCTTTCCGCCAATCACAAGAGCCCTGTACGTATCGGGGTCAGCGGCGCGGGCATCCATAGGCGGCTCTCGGACCGGGGTCTCGGACGGCGTGTCTACCCAGCTCACTTGAACGCAGCGACTGCCTCAGCCGGAGTACCCAGTATCTCGAACACTCTGTGCATCCGGACCAGCTCGAACAGCGTTCTCACCTGCTTGCGCATGCGACACAGCTTCAGGTCGCCGCCGGTTGCATTCAGTTGCCTGAGGCATGTCAAGAACGAGCCGAGCCCGGAGCTGTCCACAAACTCGAGCTCTCCGAGATCGAACACTACCTTGCCAGACTGCGCTAGGATCGGCGCGACTTCAGTCCTGAACTCATCAGCATTGCCGGAGTCCAGATTGGGGCCCGGCACCGTCACCACGGTGACACCGTCTATCACATGTGTCTTGAGCGCCATCCTGTGATCCTGTCTCCTTCACGCAGGGCCGAGATCGGCCCGACATTCACGACCGCGACGCATGGAAGCTGGGCGCATGACGGTCCAGCCCATCACGAAAGATCGGCAGGCGCGTTGGCGTCCTGCCCGAGCTCGTCTGCGCCCCGAAAGCGCTTCACCAGGCGCAGGCAGTTGCGCCCCAGATCATCGCGATAGTATCGAAAGTCGTCCACGCATTGCGAAATGATGTAGACCCCGAAGCCTCCTTCACGCGAGCCGTCGAATGCTGGAGGCTCAACGGTCGTGTGATCGAACGGCTGCCCCCAGTCGGACATCTCCGCGACCACCGAACCAGGATAGGCTTCCATGTTCAACTGCAGTCGCCGGTCGCGCGCTCCCCAGTAGGCGTGATCCAGTATGTTGCTTGCCGCCTCATTCACCGCGAGGACGAGAGCGTTCGTTTCTGCTTCTGCGAGAGCCGGTCGCGCCCGCTCCTTGCAAAACCAGTCCACGAAGCGGCGCATGGCGTCGAGCTCCTGAGGAGTGCTATGCACTTCCATACCTGCACGATATATGGGGCGCCCTTCATCATCAGCCGCCATGCGCACAACCAGGCAGGTCAGGTCATCCGACAGCCCGCTCGGGCCCGCGAACGCCAGAGCAGCGTCGCACACCATGTCCGCCAGCCTATCGGGGTCCTTGTCAGCGTTCGCCCGCACCAGGTTCTGGAGCCGTTCGACGCCGTAGAGCTCGCCATCCGGCGCCCGTGCTTCCGTCACGCCGTCAGAGTAGAACACGAAGATGTCGTTGGGCTCGAACGTCTGCCGGCACTGGGCGTACATCTCATGCTCGGCAAACCCGAGCGGCAGATTATGCCCTTCGAGCAGCGAGACGGCGCCCGTAGACGCATGATAGTGCACGGTGCGCATGTGGCCGGCGTCAACGAAGAGCATCTCGCGTTTGGCCGTATCGAAGCGTGCATAGCAGAGCGTCACGAAGCTGTCGAGCGCGCATAGCTGCTTGGTCATGCTGAAGTGCACCGCCGACACGATCTCCTCAGGATCCGGCAAACGTCCATACTCGGCCAGACGAAGCACCAGACGTCGAATCGCATCCTGACACTGGCTCTTGCTCGCAGCCGCGATGAGAGCGGCCGGCACCCCCTTCCCCATGACGTCGCCGACGAGCACATCGAATCGGTCGCGATCATAGCGGAAGAAGCCCCAGAAGTCGCCGTCTACCTTGCGCGACGGCAGCGACACCGAACCTATCTTCGCCCCTTGAAGATCCGCCGGCGGCTGCGTCAGCAGAAGCGTGCTCTGGATACGCGCGCCGATCTCGATCTCCCGCGCATGGGCTCGCTCGAGAGCATCCATATGGCGCCGGCGCTCAAGGGAGTAGCGAATCGAGCGCTCGAGCGAGGACGCGTCAATCCGTCCCTTAATCAGGTAGTCTGCGGCGCCCGCCTGCATGGCTGCCCGATCGATCTCGCGATCTCGTTGGCCGGTCAGGAAAATCACAGGGGCGCGGCAACCGGCCTTGAGCGCTTCTCGAATGAGCTCGAGACCCGTACGCTCTCCCAGCCGAAAGTCCACGAGGATCACGTCATGGGCGTTGCGCTGGGCAGCCTCGAGACCCGTCTCGAAGGTCGAGACCCACTCCATTTCGTAGGTGTCGTCCTCTATGTCCGAGAGGAAGTCCTTGGTCAGCGCGTAGTCATCAGGATCGTCCTCGATCAGAAGGACGCGCGTCGGTCGGTCTTGCAACCTACTCCCCCTGGGCGGAACCCGGCAGCTCGATGATCTCGAACCAGTAGCGCCGGAGCGTCTTCATCACGTCCACGAGGCCCTCAAACGTCACGGGCTTCTGGACATACGAGTTGGCGCCGAGATCGTACGACCGCACGATATCCTCTTCGGCCTTCGACGTCGTCAGCACCACGACAGGTATCGATCGGAGTTCCGGGTCTTCCTTGATGAGTTTCAGCGCCTCGCGGCCGTCCATCCTGGGCATGTTCAGATCGAGCAGGATGAGGCCCGGGCGGGGCGCCGCGCCAGGTTCCGCGTACTTGCCGCGCCGCTTCAGGTAATCCAGCAGCTCCTCGCCGTTCTCGACGCAGATGAGGCTGTTGGCGAGCATGCACTCCTCCATCGCCTCTGCCGCGAGCATGCGATCGTCCGGATCGTCTTCCGCCATCAGGATGGTGATCGGCCTGGCCGTGCTAAGCATACATGGTGCCCCCTTGCACAGTGTTTCGCGACCCTTTAGCCCCGGCCCAGCACAGCCCCAGCCGTCCGAACGAGCAGGGCCAGGTCGCCTACCAACGTGCGGTTGCGAATGTACTGCAGATCCAGTTCCAGTTTGGCTGGCATAATCTCGTGAATGTACGCGTGCTCCACGTCCTCACGGCCCGCCAGCATCCGCTCTTCGTGCCGATACTCGAGCTGCGTCAATCCGGTGATGCCCGGCTTGACGCTCAGCACCTGCATCTGCTCCGGCGTGTAGTGCTGCACATACCGTGGAACCTCCGGACGAGGGCCCACCAGCGCCATCTCGCCACGCAACACGTTGATGAACTGCGGCAGTTCGTCAAGTTTCCACTGCCGCATGAACGCTCCCACACGCGTGATGCGAGCGTCTCCTCCGGCGGTCACCGCAGGCCCCTCATTGCTCTGACGCATGGAGCGGAACTTCAGCAACATGAATGGCTTCCCGTTGAGCCCCACACGCTCCTGCCTGAACAGGATTGGACCGGGCGACGAACGCCACACCATCACGGCCAGCACGGCCAGCAACGGGGACAGCACGATCAGCAAGAGCGCCGACACCGCGATATCCCCCACACGTCGCACTACATCCGCCACAGAGCGCCCCACGGCATCATCCCAGCGCCTCGCGCACCGCGCGAATGACCCGATCCTGATCGTCGTCCGTCATACGCGTGTAGATCGGCAAGCTCACCGCCCTCGCATACTCACGCTCTGCGCGCGGGAAATCCCCGGGCGACAGCCGATAGGTTTCGCGCCAGTATGGCTGCCTGTGCAGCGGAATGAAGTGCACACTGGTGCCGATCCTTCGCTCCGACATTCGCGTGATGAACTCGTCGCGCCCGATGGGAGCTTCCTCGCGCAGGCGGAGAACGTACAGATGCCACGCATGCAGGTCGGTTCCGTTGCAAGAAGCGGGCAGATCCACGGGGAGATCGGCGAACGCACGATCATAGCGCCGCGCCATGGCCTCTCGCCTGCTGCGAAGATCGTGGATTCGGCGCAGCTGCTGGATGCCGATGGCCGCCGCAACATCCGTCATATTGTACTTGAAACCGGGCGCGATCACTTCGTAATACCACGCGGGGCGCTCGGAGGTATACCGATCGAAGGCGTCGCGATCGATGCCATGCAGCCTCATGACGCGGCACCGGGCCGCAAGCTGCTCGTCGCGGGTCACGACCATGCCGCCCTCGCCCGTCACGAGCGTCTTGGTAGCGTAGAAACTGAACACCGTAGCATCCGACGCAAGCGCTCCGATCAGGGTGCCGCGCCAGGTCGCCGGCAATGCATGCGCCGCATCTTCCACCACGCGAAGGCCGTGTGCCTGGGCAATCTGCAGGATCCGGTCCATGTCGCACGACAGCCCGCCAATGTGCACGGGCATGATGACCCTGGTGCGACCGGTCACAGCACGCGCCACGGCGTCGGGATCCATGTTCAACGTATGCGGATCAATGTCCACGAAGACAGGATCGGCGCCCAGATAGCGAATGACCTCGGCGGTGGCGGTGAACGTGTAGGTGCTGGTGATGACCTCATCGCCGGGACCGACGCCGCAGGCCTCAAGGGCGAGATGCAGACCGGACGTCGCCGAGTTGACGGCGATGGCCTGACAGTCGTCGCCGATGAACTCGGCGAAGTCCTGCTCGAATCGGCGCGTCTTCGGACCGGTCGTTAGCCAGCCGGAGCGCAACGAGTCGACGACTTCGTCAATCTCAGCGTCGCTGATATCGGGTACTGCGAAGGGTAGATGGTTTTCCATAGGTGCCTGGGGGCTCATTCGGCCCAGCCTAGATGGTACCTCACGTCGCTTCCGACGCCCCTTCATGGCGACCGGCGCACTAGCGCCCGCCGCTCGACACACGAAGGAGGAGACGACTCATCCCGCGCCGAACTGGATCTCAATGAGCAGGTTTCCCTATGGGCATGCAGCCCTCTCCATCCTGATAGTCGCGGTCGTGACGGGCGGGTGGCTCGCCGCCCATCCTGTCCGCCGCAGCACGGCCACGCTGACCTTCTGGACGTTCGCCAAGACGCACTATGACACGTATAAGGAGGCCGTGCCGTCGTTCGAAGCCGCGCATCCCGGGGTCAAGGTGGATGTGCAGCTCGTCTCGGGCACGGCCGTCACGTCGCGCTTGCAGGCTGCCTTCTGGGCCGATCTCGATGTGCCCGATCTCGTGGAAGTCGAGATCAGCTCGGCAGGCAGCTTCTTCCGCGGGCCGCTCGAGCATGTAGGCTTCGTGGACCTGACCGATCGCATTCACCGGTCCGGCCTGTGGGACGGCATGGTGCAAGCCCGATTTGCTCCCTACACAAGCCGGGGCCGAATCTTCGGGCTGCCGCACGACGTGCACCCCGTCATGCTTGCCTATCGCCGTGACATCTTCGAGAAAGAAGGCGTGGATGTAGACGCCATCGAGACCTGGGACGACTTCATCAGGATAGGGCGCCGCATGACGCGGCTCACCGATCCCGGCCGCAGATACATGATCGAGCTGCCCGACGCCGACGCATCGAGGCTCGAGATGCTGCTCTTCCAGCGCGGCGGCGGCTACTTCGACCCGGACGGGCAGTGCACCTTCGACAACGAGATCGGCATCGAGACCATGAAGTGGTACGTTCCGCTCGTGGTCGGCCCGAACCGCATCGGCAGCGACCTTGGCGGAGGCCAGATCTTCACCAAGGCCGTGGAGGATGGCTACATACTCTGTATGGTGGCTCCGGACTGGCGCACCAAGAGCTTCGAGATGGACGTGCCGCGCATGTCGGGCAGAATGGCGCTCATGCCTCTGCCTGCTGTGCGGAAGGGCGAGCGCCGGACGAGCACCTGGGGCGGCACAATGATCGGCATCACGAAGCACTGCACGAAGCCCGATCTGGCGTGGGAGTTCGCGCTCCATCTGTACCTCGACAAGAAGGAGCTGGCCGAGCGCTTCCGCGGCACCAACATCATTCCGGCGCTGCGCGCGGCATGGGACCAGCCGGCCTTCCGGGAGCCGCGAGCCTACTGGAGCGATCAGCCCATCGGCAGCCTGTTCGCGGCGCTCGCGCCCGAGGTCCCCTTCCAGTACACGAGCCCGTTCATCTCCACCGCCAAGGGCAAGCTCAGCGAAGCGCTCGTAGCGTGCGTGCAATACTATCGAAACAACGGCGACCAGGGCTTCGACGCGTTCGTGCGACGGCAGATGAGGCAGAGCGCCGACGAACTGCGCAGGCTCATAGCGAGGAACCCGTTCTGATGAGGCTCGACTGGTTCCGTTTGCAGCACAGGGCTGCCCCCTACCTCTTTGTGTCGCCGTTCCTGATTCTCTTTGGTGCGTTCGGTCTCTGGCCCATCGTCAAGAGCATGATCCTGTCGCTGTACGTCACGAGCGGGCCCAAGGACCAGGTCTATGTCGGCCTCGCCAACTTCCGGTTCCTGTTCAGCGATGCGGACTTCCACATTGCCGTGTGGAACACAGCCGTCTTCGCGTTCTGGTCGGTGTTCGTGCAGCTCCCGCTGGCGCTGGCTCTTGCGCTGCTGCTGAGCCAACGATGGCTCAGAGGACGCGAGTGGTTCCGATTGGCCTTCTTCTCGCCGAACCTCCTCGGACAGGTGTTCGTTGCGGTGCTCTTCAGCGTGCTCTTCGTGCCTCAGTACGGTCTGCTGAACACAGTGCTGCATTCGGTCACAGCGTGGCTCCACGCCGCCATGCCCTGGATGCCCGTCGTCGCGCTCGACACGAAATGGCTGGCCAATCCGGCGCTCGTCATGCCCGCCCTCGTGCTCACCTCGCTGTGGATGTACGTGGGCTTCAACATGATCTACTTCCTTGCGGCGCTTCAGGCCGTGGATCGCGACCTCTATGAGGCGGCCACGGTGGACGGCGCGAACGCATGGCAGCAGTTCAAAGCCGTCACGCTGCCGGGCATCAGACCCGTTGCCGTGTTCGTGCTCATCACCTCGACCATCGGCTCGTTCCAGCTCTTCGAGCTGCCCTATATCATGCTGGGCAACGGTCCCGGTCCCAACAAGGCCGGGCTCACCATCGTCATGTACCTTTATCAGACGGGCTTCGTGTCCGGTGACCTGGGCTATGCCTCGGCAGTCGGATGGACTCTCGCTCTGGGGCTTCTGGTGGTCAGCCTCATCCAGATGCGGATCACCGGCGTCCTGCGGAGGGGAGCCGAATGAGACCCACGCCGGGATGGATGGTCTACCGCGGCGGCATGTACGCTCTGCTGACCGCATGCGCGATCGTCACCCTCTCTCCCATTGTCTGGCTCGTAGCAGCCAGCATCAAGGGTCCGGACGATCTGTTCCACCACATGTTCTTTGCGCCGCGCGCGACTCTCGACAACTTCCGCGACCT